>JBDTWO010000290.1:0-2626 GCA_040006635.1 Chloroflexota bacterium | reverse complement strand
TCCCGTCCTTCCCCCAAATCGAAGAACGGATTTGGGGGAAGGGGAATAGAAATTATTTGTGCGGACAGTAACAAAAAATCATCGGCGGCACAATGAGTTTCAGAATCCTTTCGCTCTTGGTGTAAAATCAAAGCACACCGTCCCTTTAGCCAAATGGAGCAAAAGCCATGACACTTGACGAAAAAATCCACCAATACACCCAAAAACTTCCACATTCATTTCAGGAAGAATTGTTTGATTTCGTTCAGTATTTATTAATGAAGGCTGAACAACAAGAAAAACGAGAGTGGGATTCTTTATCATTATCTTCGGCAATGCGTGCTATGGAAGATGAACCTGTTTCATACAGCCTTTCTGATATACGGGTGCTGTTTGCATGAAAAAGGCAGGGCAGGTCGTTGTATTTCGTTTTCCACAGACTAACCTTGAAGAAGGCAAGTTACGCCCTGCCCTCTTATTGGGGAAATTGCCTGGCGAATATAATGATTGGCTGATTTGCATGATTTCGTCACAGACCCACCAATACATTGCAGAGTTTGATGAGATCGTTAAAGATGGCGATGTAGATTTTGGGGAAAGTGGATTAAAAGTTACCAGCGTAATTCGAGTTGGGCGGTTGGCGGTTGTCTCGGGGGAAATTCTGCTCGGCGCGATCGGTCAAATTTCAGGTGAGCGATTGAATCGTGTAAAGAAACATTTATCCGATTGGCTTTCTGAAAATTAGAACGACGGCGAACAGCACCTGCAAGCAAGGATAATCTCTTGCCCACCCTCTTCATTCCCGCCCCCCTGCGTGATGTCACACAGGAAAAATCATCGGTCGTAGTAGCAGGCTCAAATGTGAGAGAAGCGCTTGAGTCGCTTGAGGCGGCATATCCGGGAGTGAAGGAAAGGCTGTGTGAAGGCGATAAAATTCGTCCCAATATTTCAGTGATGGTAGATGGACATGTCTCGCACTTGAAAATGCGCGAGAAACTTCAAGAAGCGAGTGAAGTCCATTTTGTGATCGCGATCAGCGGGGGCTGATGGCAGGCAAACTTCCGAAGTCTCAGAGACTTCGGAAGTCTTTTTTCAAACAGGACAAATTCTGGAAAATTATGTGACATTCATCGAGGGGTGTTAGCAGATGGTACAAGTACAATTAATTTGGCACCGTTGTATCAGCAGTTGAACTGCTGATACAACATAAGTACACAACCAACTCAAGCGGAGGCTGAGACGGAGCATCAATGGAACTGCCGTTCATAGTCCTGGTCTATTTTGCCTACGGTCTGGCTTTCTTCAGCATGGGGTTACTCGTCGCGCTGGAAGGCGGCCGCTCTTCTGATATCCGCTTGCGCGCGGCCTTGCGGCCATTGGCGGGGTTCGGCATCATCCATGCCGTCCATGAATGGATCGAAATGTTCGGGCTCATGGGGCATACTCAAAACGATGCCTTCTACTCGGCACTCAGCCTTGCCATTCTCGCGTTTTCATTTATCTCACTCGCCGCATTCGGAAGTTTTCTGCTGGCATATACCGAAGTCTCACGCCGCTTAATTCTGCTCATCCCCATCACACTGGAAGCCATCTGGGTCTTCGGGCTTTATCACTTTCGGGACTTATACAGCGGCGATGCCCTCTGGGCGATTGCGGATACGTGGACACGGTACACGCTCGCCATCCCCGCCGCGCTTCTGACGGCCATTGGGCTGGTCTCGCAACAACGAACTTTTCGCCGCTCGGGCCTGATCCGCTTTGGGCGCGATGCCTTGTGGGCCGCCATCGCGTTCGGCTGGTATGGGTTATTTGGTCAGGCATTTTCAAACAACACACCCATCTTCCCAACTGCTTATATTAATCAGGAAGTTTTTCTCAGCGTCTTTGGTTTTCCTATCCAGCTCTTTCGGGCGGTCACAGCCGTTGCCGCCTCGATCTTTGTGATCCGCTTCCTGCACGCCTTTCAAGTGGAAACCGAAGCCAAGATCGCCGACCTGCAAGCGGAACAACTCAAAGAATCCCAACAACGCGAGATCATGCGCGGAGAATTATTCCGCCGCGTAGTCGCTGCCCAGGAATCGGAACGTCAACGCATTGCGCGCGACTTGCACGATGAGACCGGTCAATCCCTCACCGCGATCGGCATGGGTCTGCGTGGCTTATCAGGCAAGATCGGTAACCGCAACAAGGATGCGTTGCTTACATTGCATAAACTGGAAACGCTCACTGCTGATTCACTCAAAGAACTTCAACGCCTCATGACTGACCTGCGCCCCTCCCACCTCGATGATCTGGGACTCCCCGCTGCCCTGCGCTGGTACGCCGGTCGCATATCAGAACATTCAGCCATCAGCGTGCGGGTGGATATTCACGGCGAAGAACGCGATCTGGACGAAGCCTTGAAGATCACCATCTTCCGCATCATTCAGGAATCCCTGAACAACATCATCAAACATGCCGAGGCAACGAACGTCAACATCCATGTCGCATTTGAAGAAAAAAAAGTCCGCATCAACGTCTGGGATAACGGTCTCGGCTTCGATCTGGATGAAGCCAAACAACGCCGGGCTTCCCGCCCATCGCTGGGTCTCGCAGGCATGGAAGAACGCGCCGCCCTGCTAAGCGGGACAGTCGCCATCCAATCCCG
>JBDTWO010000289.1:0-2749 GCA_040006635.1 Chloroflexota bacterium | reverse complement strand
CTCGCGCACGGCAATCAATATCCCGATCTGCGCGGACGTGCCACACTGCAAACCCTGCCGCGGCTCGCGTATCATCGTCTGCTCACCGCTGAAGAAACGCGCATCCTCACCGACGGTTACACTTTGATGCGCACCATCGAGCACTACATTCAGGTGATGCATTATCAGCAGACCTACACCATGCCTTCCGATCCCGCCGCGCTCGCGCTGCTTGCCGGTCGTCTCGGTTTCAAAAATACCGATGCGCTCATTCATCGTTACGACGAACATCGCAAAGCTATCCGCGCCATTTATTTGCGACGCGTGGGCAACGAACCCGTCAGCGAACCTCAGCCCCAAGTCGTTCAGCATATTGCCCGTCTCGGCGCTGATTATGTCGATTCGTTTTCCAGCGACGAGATCCAACAGCATGCCGATCTCGCGCGCGGCGTCAACGAACAAACGCCCGCCATCCTCGATGCGCAGCCTCTCAGTCAAAATACCTGGCGTGTCACGGTCGTCGGTTACGATTATCCCGGCGAACTTTCCATCATCTGCGGACTCTTTTTTGTATTTGGATTCAATATCCTGGACGGGAACGCCTTCACCTACGAACCTTTACCCGAAGCTCCAAGCGAATCCCGTCCGAAATTAAATCGCTTCGACCCTACCCGACGTCTGCCTCCGCGCCGCAAACCTTCATCTTCACCCGAGCCTGATACCCGCCGCAAGATCGTGGACGTGTTCACCGTCAAATCCATTTTGTCTGCGCCCCCTGACGACTCCATCTGGCAATCGTACACCGAAGATTTACATCACCTCTTACGCATGATGCGCACCGGTCAACGCCGTGAAGCACGCGGCGAACTCGCCGTCCGTGTGGGGCAGATGTTCAAAAGCGTGCCAGGGAAAATGAGTCCGCTGCTCCCCATTGAAATCGAAATTGATAATGAAGCCGATGAACAGTACACCATCCTGCGCATCGACACACCCGATACCATCGGCTTCCTCTATGAATTTACCAACGCCCTCGCGCTGACGCATACGTATATCGCGCGTACCATCGTGCAGTCTGTCGGCTCGCGCGCGCAGGATATTCTCCACGTCACCGATGAGAACAACAACAAGATCACCTCGCCCGAAAAACAGCGTGAACTGCGTGCCGCTGTTCTGTTGATCAAACATTTCACACATCTTCTGCCGCATTCACCAAATCCATCTGCGGCGCTGCTGCACTTCCGCGAATTCCTTGCCCAACTCTTTCAACGTCCCAACTGGTTCGATGAAATCGCCTCCATCGAAAAACCGGATGTGTTGAATGCCCTGGCACGTCTGCTCGGCGTCAGTGATTTTCTCTGGGAAGATTTTCTGCGCATGCAATATGCCAATCTCTTCCCGGTTGTTACCGATGTAGCTGCGCTTTCCAAATCCAAGCCAAAATCAGAACTGGAGAGCGAGCTTACCCAAGCGTTGGAAGAGAACAAAGTCGGAGAGATTCAATATCAAGATTGGCGCGCCGCGTTGAACGCCTTCAAAGACCGCGAACTCTTCCGCGTGGACATGCGCCACATCCTCGGCTTGACGAAAGAGTTCGATGATTTTTCTGAAGAGTTGACCGACCTCGCTGAAGTCACGATCTCGGCTGCGCTTGCCCACTGCGAATCAGAATTGCGCGCCGTGCACGGCGATCCGCTTTTAGAGAACGGACAGCCCTGCGGATTATCTCTCCTCGCCCTCGGCAAATGCGGCGGACGCGAATTGGGCTTTGCCTCCGATATTGAATTAATGCTCGTCTACGCGGGCGCTGGACAAACGAATGGAACCAAACCCGTAAGCACTGCGGAATATTTTGAACAACTAGTACGTTCGATTGTCAGTACCTGGCAAACACGGCAGGAGGGTATCTTTCAGATCGATCTGCGACTGCGCCCGTACGGCAAGGCGGGGAGCATGGCAGTCTCTTTTGAGTCGTTCAAGAATTACTATTCCCCTGAGGGAGCGGCTTGGGCATATGAGAGGCAGGCTCTGGTCAAGATGCGACCCGTCACTGGCGATGCACAACTTAGTGATGAGTTGTGTCGCTTGCGCGATGTGTATGTCTACGAAAGTGGTCCCTTCGATAAGATCGCCATGCGCGCCATGCGCGAAAGACAGGTACGGCATCTGGTCACCGGCGGCACATTCAACGCAAAATTCAGTCCCGGTGGGTTGGTGGATGTCGAGTATCTGATCCAGGGCTTGCAGATCAATCACGGTACACAGGATCATGCTGTGCGATTAACCAACATCCGTGAAGCGATGTCGGCACTGCATACGGCTGGAATTCTTTCAGACGACGATCACATCCGCTTGCGGAAGGCACATACCTTTCTGCGCTGGCTGATAGACTCTTTACGCGTCGTGCGCGGCAACTCCAAAGACGTGACCATGCCGCCCTTTGGCAGTGATGAATTTATTTTCCTTGCCCGCCGCCTGCGCTACGAATCAGACGCAGAACATTTACGAGAAGATCTCACTCGTTACGTTGCGGATGTACAGGAGATCAATGTCCGTTTGTTGAGGAGGGAAGGTTGATGTGCAATGCTTCACGCATGTCACTCTGAGGGAGCGATAGCGACCGACACTTGCACCGCACGCAAGTGCAGGTGAGAGTCTCGGACACAGCTTGGTAGGGATGCTTCGCCGCAAAGCGGCTCAGCATGACAGGTTGTTAGATTAAAACTTCTGAACGGTTGATGGCATTCTCAACCGTTCAGAAAAGGAAGTGGGT
>JBDTWO010000288.1:0-2947 GCA_040006635.1 Chloroflexota bacterium | reverse complement strand
GTTAATTTCTTAATTGCTGTGACCTGCCAAAGATCGCGAGGGCGATCAATGCCATTGAAAATGGGATGAAGAACTCGGGACGGCCATTTCCGTGCGAGCCGATGTAATCCAACTTTGCAAGTTTGTTGAGTGGACCAAGATACCAGATGACCATATACAGGATCTCAAAGAGTTTGCTGGTTCCGCTCCAAACGCCGGAGGCGAGCGCAAGGGATGGGATGAAGATCGCGCCTGAAAGCAGGGCGAGCAGACCGACGGTGTCACCGTCCATGACGAAGCGGAGGATGGCACCGATACTGACAAGTAAGGTGACGATAAATCCAGCCAGCCATTGTGCAGGGACTTGTCTCCACAAAGGAGACGCGGAGGAGAAGGTCAACTGCTGGACGTTGTTGTGAATTTCGCGATTGCCGATGGCAGACCAGATCAGAATGGGCCAGACCCATGCAATGGGAAGAACGATCTCGCGCGTGGTTGCGGATGAATTCGCAAAGCAGGCAATGATGATTCCGCCCATGATGGCATACCACCACCAGCGTTGACCTTTGAGCAGCAGTTTTAATTCAGCCGTGAGGACGGTGAAGAAACTGAATCGGTTGGCGGCTTTATTAAGTGGAGTCAGATGGGGCGTGGGTAATGCCTGGGATGTTGAAGCAGGCGCAGGCGTAGAGTCCGATGCGCTGTTTTTCATCCGCACGTTGCGCGGTTTTGTGCGCGAGGGATCGAATCGGTCAAAGAAAAGTGCAGCGAGGAAAGTCAGTGCGAGGGCAATAATGATTAGCGAAAAGCGCGCGAAGATAAATTCAGGTGTCCAGTGAATGCCATTCCAGATGAATGTGGTGATTGGTCCTTCGGTAACGCCGCCGCCGAGGGTGAAGTCACCGTTGTAATCGGGATGAAGCGCGCTGACAGCCCTGCCCATCTCGCTTGATAATAGTCCCAGCCCCATTGGTTCAAAGGCGGGATATTTTTTCAGCGTGTCATTCTCCATGAAGAGCGGCAGGAACATGATGAAGGCGAAAAAATAAATGACGTTTCCAAAGCCGCCCTGTAAAAACGGAATGGCTTCAAACAAGACGGCAGCGGCGGCAACGAGCGCCATGAGCGGTATGACAAGGAAGAAGAACGGATCAAGGAAGGCGAGTAAATTTATTTGTGTATTTTCACCCTGCAATAGTTGAATGACAATACCTGCTAATGCAAGCACAGCAACCATTGCCATTAATACTAAAAAGTTACTGAGCCACTTGCCAAACATATAAAGCGGACGGGTGAGCGGGGTAGTCGCCATGATCTGTCCAACGCCTGTTTCGCGGTCGCGCGCCACCGAACCTTTCACCATATAAAAGCCAAACCAGCCGATGAGAAATGTGCAGATCAACGACATCATTGCGCCAACCCACGCGGAATTATATTCGCCGCGATATTGACCCAGTTCCATTGCCATGTTGCCGATGGCGGTTTGATAGCCTAGAAAGACCACCAATCCCAGCATAACCAAAAAACTATAACGACGCACACGCTCCAAAAAATCGGCGCGCGCCAAATGGTAAATGACTCGTGCGGAGTTCATTGTTTGCCGCCGATGAAATAAAGATACGCGTCTTCAAGATTCGGCGAGACGGTTTGCGCGTTCACGTCAGGCTTGTCCGCGCTGACCACGCGCACTTGCACACCGTCACTGCGGCGGATGGTTCCGCTAATGATGTGCTTTTGTTTGAGCGCAGGCAGGTCATCGCTATGGACTGTCCACTCCCAGACTTTATTTTCGAGTTCGTTAAGCAGATTTTCGGGCGCGGCTTCGCGTAAGAGTTGACCTTTATTGACGAGCGCGATGTGGGTGGCGGTCGCTTCGACATCTGAAACAATGTGGGTGGATAAAATGACGATTCTTTCTCCCGATAAATCTGAGAGCAGATTCCGAAAGCGAACTCGCTCTTCGGGGTCCAACCCGACAGTGGGTTCATCCACGATGAGCAGTTGCGGATCGTTGAGCAAAGCCTGCGCAATACCCACGCGCTGTTTCATGCCGCCCGAATATCCACCGAGCGGACGCTTGGCAGCTTCGACCAGATTCGTGAGTTGAAGCAATTCATCAATGCGTTTCTTTGCGGTTGCAGCATCGAGTCCTTTAATCGCAGCCATGTATTCGAGAAATTCAATCGCATTGAGGTTTGGATAAACGCCAAAATCCTGTGGTAGATATCCGAGTACGTCACGCAAGGTGTCAGGTGATTTGACGATGTCTGTGCCGTTCCATGTGATGCTTCCATCTGTTGGTTTGGTGATGGTGGCGAGCATCCGCATAAAAGTGGATTTGCCCGCGCCGTTCGGACCGAGTAATCCTAAAATCCCAGATTTGATCTCAAGGGAAAAATCTTTGAGTCCCCAAAATCCGCGTTTGTATTCTTTTCCCAGTTTGTTGATGGTGAGTTGCATGGAATTCTCCAATAAGGCATATGTTTTCAGAATTATAGTTTATTTACGTGAGACGGAGCAGCCAGTTAACTAACAACCCGAACAGGTAAAGACCGACGCCAAACACAGTATGATTCATCAAGCTACGGAGTCTTGCCTGCATAGGATTTGACGTTTTTGACGCAGCAAATCCAAATCCAAATGAAGGTTGCATGATGAAGAATGGCGCAACAACCGTCACCACCCCAAAGACGATTGCAGGAATCACTGTTGGATGCTGTAGCCAACTATTGCCTACGAGTGCAATAAAAACGATGGCAAACATAACGCCAGTCATATAGTGAGCAATCCATCCCATCGTGCATTCTCCGCTTTTCGGTGGCGCAGATGTAATATTTGAATGTTTAAAGATTCCCTCTCGTATATACAGTAGCCAGCGTCCTACTAGACAGAAATTGGACGGAGTGATCTTAAAGGCATGTTTGAGAGACAACGCCCAAAGATCAAAAGTGAGCGTTGCGCCAAGTCC
>JBDTWO010000287.1:0-3001 GCA_040006635.1 Chloroflexota bacterium | reverse complement strand
TATACACCGCCGGTCTTTGAAACCTCGACACCCTTCGTCCTCTCCAATGGACAGCTTCCTGGTGTGATCGGGTTCTCGGTGCAGAGTCGCCCGATCGAGGTGTATAGGTTTGGAAGCGGCGCACAGCAATACCTGATCGTGGCTGGAATTCACGGCGGGTATGAAGGCAACACGGTTGCGCTCGCCAACGAATTGATCGCGCATATTACCGATAACCCTCAGGTCATCCCTAATGACGCAACTCTCTATATCATCCGTAACATGAACCCAGATGCGGAAGCGCGCTCGCATGATGTGGATGGACGTGTCAATGAAAATGGTGTGGACCTGAATCGCAATTTCCCTTCCAGCAATTGGGTTGCCGATTGGAATCGCGATGGCTGTTGGGTTTATCGCCCAACCACCGGCGGCGCCTATGGCGGCTCGGAGCCAGAGACTCGTTCTGTAATGAGTTTTATTAGCTCGCACAAAATCCAAGCGCTGATCAGTTATCACAGCGCGGCACTGGGCGTCTTCCCGGGCGGCGTGCCGTGGGAAGAATCTTCGAAGCGCCTCGCGCGTTTGTTGACATATGAAACCAAATATCCATACCCGCCAGTGGATACAGGCTGTGTGTACACGGGCACACTCGCTGATTGGGCGGTCGAGAACGGCGTCGGCGCGGCGGTGGATATGGAACTGACCAATCACAAGAACACGGACTTTGATCAAAACCTGAAAGCGCTGATCGCGCTGGTGAATTTTATTCCGTGAGTTAACTCTGGAGTCCGACAGCTCGTGTGCCCGAAAGGGTATCCTGTCAGGCGCGGGAGCAAGCTCCCGCACTCCAGAATCACACAGGAGCAACCATGCAAACCATAGACACCCTCTTCCTCAATGCCCACGTCCTCACCATGGACGACAAAATGAATCAATACACGCGCGGCGCAGTCGCTGTGCATGGCGATAGCATCGTCGCGGTGGGACCCGAGGATGAACTCAAAAAAGAATACTCCGCCAAAGAGACCATCGACTGCCAAGGCAAAGTGCTGATGCCCGGCATGATTAACGCGCACACGCATGTGCCGATGACGCTCCTGCGCGGTATCGCTGATGATCTGCGCCTCGATGTTTGGCTGCAAGGCTACATGTGGCCCGTGGAAAAAGAATTCGCCTCGCCCGAATTTATCAGGTTGGGAACTTCCATCGCGTGTGGTGAATTGATCCGCAGCGGCGTGACGACTTTCAACGACATGTATTTTTACGAAGACGATGTCGCCACTGCCACCGCACAGGCTGGCATGCGCGGACTATGCGGGCAATCCATTCTCAAATTCCCAACGCCCGATGCGGCTTCCTATGAAGACGCGATGGAAAAAGCGCGCGAGTATATCAAGAAGTGGAAAAACCATCCGCTGATCATTCCCACCATTGCGCCGCATGCACCTTATACCTGCACCGCCGAAATTTTGCGCGAGACCGCTGAGCTGGCGTTGGAGTTCGATATCCCGCTGCACACGCATCTCGCTGAAACATCTTTCGAGGTGGATAACATGCGCAGCGAGAATGGCATGCCGGTCATTCCTTATGTGAAGAAGCAGGGTTTGCTCGAAGCCAAGGTCATCGCCGCGCATTGCGTACACATCGACATGGGCGAGATCCGCACACTGCATCACGCGGGCGCGGGCGTCTCACACAATCCATCCTCGAATCTCAAACTTGCATCCGGCTTTGCGCCCGTCATCAAAATGCTCGAAGCCGGACTCAACGTGGGCATCGGCACGGATGGTCCCGCCTCGAACAACGATCTGGATATGTTCGAAGAAGTGCGCCTCGCCGCTTTCATCGCCAAAGCGGTGACGAATGATCCGACTTCGCTCCCCGCCTCGCAAGCCCTGCTCATGGCAACGCGACTAGGAGCCCAAGCGCTTCATATCGGACATTTGACCGGCTCGCTGACCCCGGGCCGTCGCGCCGACCTGATCCTGGTTGACCTCAGCCCGTTGCATAATTCCCCATCCTTCAGGCGCTCATCGGATAATGCTTATGCTCAGATCGTGTACGCCAGCAAATCCACGGATGTGACGGACGTGATGGTCAACGGCAAATGGCTGATGCGTAAACGCAAGCTCCTCACCGTCAACGAGACAGAGTTGCTCGCCCATGCCGCAGACATTGCGAAGAAAATCGACTCGTTCCTGGTTGAGCGTGAACAATCCGTGTTATCGAAACTGATCGCGCTCGGCGGCTCGTCGGAAGAGGAGTCATTCGAGGTGCAGATCAAGGTCAAGATAACGGAAGCAGACCCAATTGTCGCAGCGCTGATGCGGAACGACATCGATATTTTATACGAACGGCATTACCGTCAACATGATGCGTATTTCTTCTTCGAAGATGAGTCGCAAGGCTGTCTGCGTTATCGGGAAGATGATTTCATTGACAGCGTAAAGGGCAGTCCCACCAAAACGCGCTCCCGCCTGACTTTGATCGGTCGCAAACAGGGAGGCAAGTTCGCGCATGAGGCGCTGCTATCGCGCAGTCGTTATCTTGCACCCGCCACGAATTCTTTGCGCTTCTATCGCGAATACTTTATTCCAAAAACCGAAGTGACCATCGAAAAGGACCGTCTGCGCTGGTTCATCAAATATAAAGAGACCGAGTTCTACGTGAACCTGGATGATGTGGCGACGCCCAAGCTCGGATATTTCCTCGAGATCAAGAGTCGCACCTGGAGCCGCAAGGACGCCGATAACAAGGCGCACCTTTTGGCTGAATTGCTTGAATTGCTGGGCGCTTCGAGCAGCGAGATCGTGACCAGCGATTATATTGATATCGTCGGGAATTAATGTAACGCGACATTCATGTCGCATACCTGCGAGACGCTTCGCAGTCTCGCGTTACAATAGAGCTCTTGCAAAAGTCAAAAAACCTAACCACGGAGACACAAAGGCACGGAGATTTTAAAGATTTTCTCAGTGTTTCCGTGTCTCAGTGGTTCAAAGATTTTGAAGCTACGCAACCT
>JBDTWO010000286.1:0-3106 GCA_040006635.1 Chloroflexota bacterium | reverse complement strand
TTGAGATCAACTCTTTGAGTGGGACTGAAACAGTGCGCGAGATAAAAAATGCCAGCCCAGCCCCAAGCAATAAGGCGAGAAAGCTTATGATCGCTGATTGAACTTGAAATGCCTGACGCAGGTCTTGATTTTCTGCTGTGAGGCTTTGGTTCATAAAATGAAAACCAACCGGACCTATCATCAAGATGCCGATGGCGATCAGAATCAAAATAAGGGCTTGGAACTTTAAATTTAGACGAGGTCCGGCGAGTCCATTCAGTTGGGTATCAAAGTTTTTCGGGACCAGGGCAAGCCGGGCTGGGACGAGGAGGCGATCAATGATCAAGATGGCAATGATGATGATCGCCAGAACGGAAACAAGTCCGCCGAGCAATGAGTAGATGAATTGGTCGAACGTAGTAATGCCTTTTTGGTATGAGTTTATCGAGGGCAATAATATATCAATAACATACGCGACAATTAATGCTGCTGTGCCATAGCGCCATGTCAGCGCTGTGATTTCTGTCCAGGCTGATAATTCTTCTTTGGGGTTTGCTTTAGTCTGATTTTGTGACCAATCGCTCAGACGCTTGCGCGCATTGGGGGTCATGTACCAGGCAATCGCAAGGAGAATGATGTTGCCGATCAAAATAAAAACAAAAGTGCCAGGTTCAAATTTAATCTGGTAATCTGTGTTGATCAGAATTGAGTAAGTCCCTAAGATAGCACCCGGGACGGCCGTTAATTGTGCAATGGCAATAATGATGATGATATACCAGCCGCCAGCGCGTTGTAATAGGTTGTCCAACGAAAATAGGCGTTTCATGATGCGGCTTTCTTTTCATCTGAGGGATTAATGCCAACCTTGATATGAGCTCGGTTTGCCCCAACTGCGCGGGTCAACTCACTGACTGTGGTTGTGATAATGGTTTGCATATCGGTAGTCCGCCTGATCTTGTCTGTGATCTCATACAAAACGCGTTCGCGTTCTGCCTGGGCGCGGATCTGTTCCAGCAACCGCGCATTTGCGATAATCGCCGCCAGACTGCCGCCCAACGTGCCGAGCAATTCTTCATCTGTTTCTGTGTAAGCGCTTGGAAGTTCACTCTCGACATTGAGTATACCGAGTAATTCACTGCGGTAGATCAGCGGGACAGCCATTTCAGATCGAATATTGGCGCTCCCGGCAATATAGCGTGTATCTTCCTGCACGTTGTTGATACGCAAGGTTCTGCGATGTGCCGCCGCCCAGCCTGTGATCCCGTTCCCGATCGGAATGTGTAATTCGTAAACATCGTCTGAGTAACCGATGGATGCTCTGACTTGGAGGGTTTTCTTTTCGCGATCTGCCAGCATAATAGATACGCGGTCTCCGCCGAGGGTCACTTGCAAACCATTGACCGCAGATTGGAGAGCTTCTTCCAAGGTCGTTCCTGATGCTGCGGTGGTGGTGATATGGTGAAGGAGACGGTGCTGCGCCAAATGCTCTTGCGTTTCGGCGAATAATTCAGAGTTGACCACAGCGATCGCAAGTTGATCCGCCAGGATTTGGAGGGTGCGCAGGCTGTCTTCCCCAAAAGAAAAGCCTTGTTTACTCTGCACATCCAGAACGCCAACGATCCGATCGCCAACCTTTAATGGGATGGCTGCCTCAGCGCGGGTTTCAGGTAAGAGTGGATTTGCGTAGTACGTGGCATCACGGGTTGTGTCATTGACAACCAAAGACTCACCATTACCGGCTACATAGCCCACAACGGACTTTGAGCCAACACCGAGTTTGTGCCCGGCACGTTTCATTTGGGCGCCAGCGTCACCGGTCGCTTCGCGGATAACAACAAATTCTCCGGGTAGATCCTTCAAAAAAATGGCAGCGTGATAAAAGTCAAATCGTGAGCGGATCAGATCAGTGGCTTTCTTGAGCAATTCATCGAGGTCCAGTGAACTGCTGATGTCGCGGGAGATCTCTGCGGCGGTTTCAAATTGAACTGCGGTTTTTCGGCTTTCTTCAAGCACGCGAATATTGTAGATCGAAGTGGATACCCGGTTTGCCACTGATGTAATGAATTGTAGATCGTCTTCATCAAAAGCGTGGTCATGTTCGAGATCTTGAACAATGATGGCTCCGATCGGTTCACCTTGAGCTAAAAGAGGCACACCCAACCAGGACTGCGCAGGTTTCCCGGCTATTTTTGCGCCCATGGCAGTTGCGCGTTTCATTGTATCTTCCACAAGCATCAACGGTTCACGGGTGCGGATCAAAATCGATGTGAGTCCTTCTCCCAAAGGAAAGGCATCAATCGCTGAAAACCTGCCGTCCTCGAACAAATAAGGGACACTGATGGAATTGGTCTTTTCGTTATAAAGGGCAATCAAGAATCCGTGATCCCCTACCACCGTACGAACTTGTTCATGAATGGATGTGTAAAAAGAATGCAAATCCTTAATGGATGCGGCTCCGACCACCAGGGTATTGAGAGCCGCTGCTTCCAAAACATGCCGGTTGGTTAATAAGGGTTGCGTCGGCGGATTTACAGGCAAAAGCGAGGTGGCGACCAATCTGATCGTGCGCGCATATGAATCAACAACATCTTCAGTTAGGGATTGACCTTTTCGGGCTCCAATTAATACAAGACCGCGCAGTTTACCTTCTTGAAGAATGGGAACATACGCGGCTGTTTCACACCCCAATTGCTGAGGATAGGCACGTAAAGATTCTGGAATCGTGAGATCATCCCGAAAATCTACCAGCCGCGTTCCGTTCTTGAGAAAGGTTTCCATCTCATCCACAGGCAATTCCATACCACGAGGAATCGTAACCTGCGAATCCCTGCCCTGTGGGTCAGAGTATTGGGTGATTTGCAGTCGGTTTCCACTCGTGGTAAAGAATACAGTTACAAAGAACGGTGTGTTGTTCGAGGGAGTTGCACTCATTATTTACTTGGGTTGGGGGAGCAGCTTAACTAAATTCCCAGACAGGTTCGCCAGCCAAAATGCGCCTGATCTGATCAGGGAATCGATCCGGATCTAAAGGCTTGCCAAGAAAACCATCAAAACCTGAATCTTTGGCTTTGTTCATCTGATCAGTGCTGGCTTCAGCGGTAACCGCAATGATCGGGATCGCCTTCAA
>JBDTWO010000285.1:0-3141 GCA_040006635.1 Chloroflexota bacterium | reverse complement strand
AGGCATGTTTGAGAGACAACGCCCAAAGATCAAAAGTGAGCGTTGCGCCAAGTCCAATGAAGATTGTGTTAATGAGGGAGTGAGCTAAATTATTCATAAGTCACTTGTTGATTAGTTGTTTGTGCCTCACGGCTGTTTCATGTTTTCTTCAAAAAACTTTATAACGCTGGCATTCATATTCGTATGAAAGACTTTCCTATCGAATTGCCCCTCGTCGGAGCATATTTCAGGAGGCGAGAGGAGGCCACAGGGTGTGAGAAACGAAAAATGACCCGCACCAGCGACCGAATGGAACTCAACCCACGAACCAAGCGCTTCGCGAACCAGTTTGGTATTTGTGGCATACGGAACATTGATATCGTTATCGGCACTCCAAAGTTGAATTGGCACGCGGACATTGTCGAGTCCATTCGGAACCATTGTGAATCCCAAGCCTGGTGCCGCCACGACCGCCGCCTTAATTCTTAAGTCGGGCAAAAATGGATCTCCCATCGTCGGTGTATCGCCAGTCAGGTAAGGAGAATTAACAGAACGCAGTAGATCGCAAACAAACTCGGGCGACTCGGCGCAATGTGTTGCAACAAGGCGCAGGTCCGGCTGAGCGCCGATGGCGGTCAATACCGTAAATCCGCCTGCAGATAAACCAAAAGCACCGATACGATCCGGATTGATGTGGTCGTGACCTTGCCAATTATCGAGCATATAATCAATGGTAGTGTGGAGTTCTTTGGTACGGCTAGGTAACCAGGACAATGAACCAACGGCGCTCTGGTTAGCATAGTTATCACCACTGTGCATGGGAGCTGCGACGACATAGCCAGCGTTAGCAAGGGCAAGCGCCAAGTCGATGTGGCTTGCAGGTCCGCCACCGTTTCCGTGAGAGATTACTACGAGAGGCAAATCGCTTCCTGAAACTGGGGCATTACGCGCCACATCCAGAAGCCCGACGCTCGACAACGTTGTCGGCCGGGGTTGCGCTTGCGTTGGATACCATACATTAATAGTGAGGGGTTTCTCGTCCGCGTCAGTCGTCTGAATTATCTGGAATCCAACGGGATGCTCAGTGTGTAGCGCTGTCAACATGGCGTACCCCACAAGTCCGCAGACGAAGGCTACAATCACAATAAATATCCGAACAAACCATTTTATTATTTTTTTCATTATTTTTCCTCAGAGGTGCGCGTTTTGGAGATAGAATTCCGAGCTAGTTGCATTGATTAAGTTTATCCGTCGCTATGTCATTTCTGGCATAGTGTCCGTCAGATGTACCATTTCAGCACTGACATTCCACAGTTTTTTGGCAACAGCACTATCAGCGGCTTGCGGAGCCGGTTGGGTTACTTTGTAATCAACAAAGTATTTTCCGGTAATGTTCTGTACCGCTGGTGAAGACACCAAATAGATCGATGTTTCCGCGCCCTTTTCCGGGGAACGCGCAATGAGAGGAATGACCACCCCCATTATTTTCATAAGCAAGCCAGGGTTATTTTTCCCAAACCCTGTACTCACCAAGCCTGGATGCAAAGCATTGACAGTCACACCTGTTCCTTCTACGCGACGAGCCAGTTCAGTGGTAAACAGAATATTCGCCAACTTGGAGTTCCCATAGGGACCCATGCCTGAGTAGGATCGTTCGCCCTGAAGGTTATCGAATTCGATTTTTCCGCCTGAGTGTGCATCAGATGAGACATTGATGATCCGTGCCGGAGCGCTGGCTATAATTGTATCGAGCAGGAGATTCGTTAGGAGGAAATAGGCGAGATGATTGAGTGCAAAGGTCATTTCAATTTCATCAACACTTAGCTGACGCGTCATGAATGTTCCGCCCGCATTGTTGATCAAGACGTGGAGTAGTGAATATTTACTCTTGAATTCCGCTGCAAGGCGCCGAATGTCCTGTTGTGATGATAGATCAGCCAGCAGCCAGTCTACATTCTGATTACCGGATGCCGTCTGGATTTCTTTGGTAACCTGCACTGCCTTTTGAGCATCTCGTCCAACAATCACCACGATTGCGCCCATCTCTGCCAGCGCCTGCGCTGTTGCTTTGCCAATACCGTTGGTACCGCCTGTAACAAGGCAGGTTTTGCCATTCATATTTTCTTTCATTAGAGTCTCCCTACTTGCTTGATCTCTATTCTCCGGACTTGTCAGGATTAGTTATTATGCGCCACAGTGATGACAACTTTTCCCTGGGCGTGTCCTTCTTCAAGATAGCGGATCGCTTCAGCCGTTTGACTTAGTGGATAACGCTTATCAATCACAGGCTTTACTTTGCCCGCTTCAAGAAGTTCCTTCATAAAAGTCAAATCCTTTTGGTTTGGTTTCGCGACTCCCATGTTACCCATTTTCTGACTCCCGGTCATCGAAATCCACGGTCCCTGGAGCATAGCTTGAGACATTTGCGTCATAGAACCACCGGTCTGAACATATATCCCTTTGGGACTTAATGCACGCCTATAATCTGAAATCGAGCGGTCTCCGTTAGCGGCAAGGATCAGGTCATACTGCTGTCCGGTCTTGGTGAAATCTTCTTTAGCATAGTCAATGACATGATCTGCACCGATCGAGCGCGCCATATCCAAATTCCTGGCACTGCAGACGGCGGTCACTTCAGCCCCGCTCGATTTGGCAAGCTGTACTGCAAATGTACCCACACCGCCAGATGCGCCATTGATCAGAACCTTTTGCCCGGGTCGAATCTGTCCGGCATAACGAATACCTTGCAGGGCAGTGACTGCCGCCATTGGTACCGCCGCGGCTTCCTCGAACGATAGATTGGTTGGTTTCAACGCGAATGCATCTTCACGAGCACATGCATACTCGGCAAAGCCACCCCAACCACACGCGGAGATGTCCCCGAATACTTCATCACCCTGCTTAAATTGCTTTACGTTACTACCAACTGCTTCAACCCGTCCCGCAATATCAGATCCGAGTATCTCGTTTTTGGGTTTCAATAATCCAGAGCTCAGGCGGATCAGGAACGGGTCAGCTCTGAGGAGATGGAGGTCAGCTGCATTTACGGATACCGCATAAACTTTTACCAGGACTTCATTGTCCTTGGGAGTAGGTTTGGCTACATCCTTGAGTTGAAGAACATCTGGTGATCCGTATTCTGTGTATACAATTGCTTTCATT
>JBDTWO010000284.1:0-3188 GCA_040006635.1 Chloroflexota bacterium | reverse complement strand
AGAAGAAAAAATTATTCGAAGATGCCCTGTGGAATGAAACCGCCTTCGGCATGGGCTCAAAATGGACCGGCAGCAAAAAAGCCCAACACGCAGTCCTGGACGATGAAGCCTGGTATGCCACGCGCCAATTGAAAACTTTGAAAGACACCGCCATGAATCAACTTGGCACCAGTGGCACAGGGAATCATTTCGTTGAATGGGGCACGTTCCGATTACACGAGCCGATGTTCGGTTTGGAGCCGGGCGAATATCTTGCCCTGCTTTCACACAGCGGCTCACGAGGTGTCGGTGCAAAGATCGCAGATCGCTTCAGCAAACTTGCCATGGAGAAACACCCCGACCTCGACAAGAGTGTCAAGCAGTTGGCATGGCTCAATCTTGATTCCGAAGACGGACAAGAATATTGGCTCTCGATGGAATTGGCTGGCAGATTCGCTTCGGCAAATCACTACATCATCCACCAACGGGTCGCTGCCGCAGTTGGACTCAAAGAAGCCGCCGTGGTGGAAAATCATCACAACTTTGCGTGGCACGAAAAATTACCCGATGGCAGGAATGTGATCGTCCATCGGAAAGGTGCTACACCGGCAGGCGTAGGAGTCTTGGGCGTGATCCCAGGCTCGATGGGCGATGCAGGCTACGTGGTAAGAGGTCGAGGCGTGAGCGAGTCGCTTGAGTCCGCTTCCCATGGCGCAGGTCGCTTGATGAGTCGGACCGCTGCATTGAATTCCATCAGCCGGTCAACTCGCGATGACTATCTCAAAGAACGCGGCGTCACCTTGCTGGGCGGCGGGATCGATGAATCTCCGCAAGCCTACAAACCCATCGACGCGGTCATCGCCGCGCAACATGATCTAGTGGATGTACTCGGCAAGTTCACCCCGCGCATCGTGCGGATGGCAGATGAGCCGGGAGATATTTAACTCGTTACAAAACGGTCACGGAAAATACTTTCCGTGACCGTTGTACTATAATTCTCCCATCACTCTCTCCCCGAGGCGCTTATGTCTGCTAACTCTGTTCGAAAATTTCAAGACTTGTTGTTGAATTTCTCGCAAGCTGAAGACCCGGCAATTCGTGCCAAGATCGAAAAAACGCTATGGGAAACATTCGGCGAGGAGCAGGCTGTATTTGTGCTGGATATGTCGGGCTTTTCGCGGTTGACCCGCAAGCATGGCATTATCCACTACCTCTCAATGGTACGGCGCATGCAGTTGACCACCGGACCAATTGTCCAATCGTACGATGGCTATATGATCAAATTTGATGCCGATAACTGTTTTGCGCTTTTCCCCTCGTCCTTAAACGCAATCAATGCGGCGATCGCCATGCAGCACGCCTTCACCGCCGCCAATCTTCTCACGACAGACGATCTGGATATCCGGGTCGCCTGCGGCATTGATTACGGCAAAATTTTGGTGGTGGGCAGCGAAGATTGTTTTGGTGACGCGGTGAACCGCGCCAGCAAATTAGGCGAAGATGTAGCCGAAGCTGGTGATATTCTAGTTACAAAAGATGCAATGGATTTGGTACCACACGAAGCAGGCATTAAATCACACGAGATTAACATCTCGATCTCAGGCATCAATATTCCTGCCTACTCCATCGAATATCGCGCGGAATAAGCCCGCCACGCAAACCATGCTTGGGTTTTTATATACAGTCGCTAATCAATTAAGTGGAATAGCAAATAAGCGAAGCAAAACCGGTCATGTGCTAAAATCACAGGATATTATAAAAAAGTTGACACTGGGAAGCAGTTTGATTTAATGGTTTAGGGAGAGTAACAAAAATCAGTAGTAGGAGGATTTGCAATGAAGATCAAGAAATCACTTAAATTCATCTGTGTATTTGTTATGGTTTCTGTATGGCTCGTCGCTTGCCAACCGTCTCCCACGCCTATCCCCTCAAAAGATATAGAAAATATAAATATTACCGAGAACAATATTCTTAAAGGCCAGATTACACAAACCAGATTTTTCGATCAATGCGACGCTGCCGGTCCAATTACAACGATAGTTCAATTTAGCGAAAACAGCAGCCAATCATCTCAAAAGGAATTGGTTATTTCAGCCGGTGGTGAGGCAGGTGCCACAATCCCCGGCGATATAGTCAGCTTGAAATTACAGGGGGCGATCGAAGAACATTTTGCAGTTACTAGAGCCAGTGGGTCTGGATATCAAGAAAGCGTTCAAATAACAATCCCAGATCATACCCAACAAGAATCTACGATTGTCTGGCAGGAAACACGCCGCGAAGGAACAATTACTTATATAGAAAACGGGGAAACAAAATATGCGAATTATAGTTATCGAATTGGTCTACAATTTCTATCATCCAGCGCCAAAAAAATTGACTGCGCTATCCAAATCACCGAAACGCCGACACCCGAACCTGCAACCGCAACATCACCCTCTTCACCAACTCCTACCCCAGTTGTAAAAACTCTCGCCGATGGGTGTCTATATGCTGGAACCTGGCTGATCGATTCGACAGATCGGAATACACTAAACACAATCGCAACAAAATCTGACGGGTGTTATGACACTGGGTCGCTTGGTATATTCTCAGATAGATCCGGCACCTTGCATATTTTGGATGCAAAAAAGCGTACAGCGTTAGCGTCCGGGAATTACACACCGATTAACAACGACTCGGTCGTCGAATTCAAGGTTTACGTCAATTCGATGTATATTGTCAACCCGGATACTCCTGTTTATATCAGCTTTGCTGTTGCACCGTTTGGTGATCCGTTAACTGCAAAAAACACTGCACGCTTCAAGCTGCAAGTTGAAGATACAAAAAACAGTCCGTTGATATACTTTGTGATGGCTGACGCTGGCGAAAACAATGGTTCTAAATTTCCAAGCCAGCATTATGAATATGGGCGTGCATATACGATCCGTTTTGAATTGACAGGAAGTATCATGAGCGTTTTCGTCAATAACACAAAACTCAATGAAAATCTGTCGATCCCCTCGGGCTCAAAGGTATTTTATATTGGCTATAATTTACCCACCTTTGCAGGTGTCGATGTGGAAATTACCAACATCAAAATAGACGGTGCGCTAAAATAAATAACAAAAGATCAAAACATAACCCGTATGAAATAAAGTTCATACGGGTTATTAATTACGTCTGATGTGAAATCAAATAGCGATCTGAAAAGTCTGAATGTTGATACCAAA
>JBDTWO010000283.1:0-3312 GCA_040006635.1 Chloroflexota bacterium | reverse complement strand
TACCAACGGTCTGCTTTTTATGGATTTTGTTTCCTGGATCCTCTTTAGATCAATTAATGGATATTGGACGAAACCTCAAACTCTCCTCTAGAGAAATGGGAATTTTGGAATTTTCTACGCTGGCAGACATACCCGCTTAGGCACAACAGCCAAAGTTATGAACTACAACACTCCAGATGGAGGCATTGACACTAAATTCATACTCAGTCTTGATAATAATGTTACCTTTGAATCTCCAATAGACAGCCTATCGCTAGGAGCTTACTACTCTGACCTGACAACCGGGCAGTATATCGTGGCAGGCAATCGCCGAAAATCAGCAGATGGTGGTGCTACCTGGGTACCGCTCGACCACGTGCCTGCGGTTGAATTTTCTTTTGACAATGCGGGAGCGGGCGCGCGGTGGGTTGGAGCGGGGACTTATATTAATTACACGGATGACTTCTACCTGACTGTGCCTCAAGATAAACAGGGCAATATGCCTTCACTCAATCCGTTTTACCATTGCGATCTTGTCAAAGTCTTATCGTTCTAGCTAGCCATTTCGGTGTCATCGGCACGGTGCCTGCCCTGGATATCATCAAGCCGGTGGGGTTGGTTGTGACGTAACTATCCAGTGCGATGGTGTCTTTTCAGTAGTCCCATATTTAGGAGATAAGTCTCCAAATTTATCCCCTGAATATGGGACTAGCCACGCAAGTGGATGATGATCTCACCTGCGGGAGTGATGACGATCTTTTCGCAGAGACGGGTGAGCAGGGTATTGACTTTGAGCGGGTCATCAGATGCGATCCATTGGGGCAGGTGGTCGATGATGGCGCGGGTCTTTTCGAGGGTCTCGATGAATTGTTTGTGTGCAAGCTCACGGCGTTGTCTTTGGACAGCGCCGTTTTTGTGTTCATGGATCTGCGTGTCGATGGCTTTTATTTTTTCCTGGGCTTCTTCGAGGGTGTACAAATCTGCTTCGTAGGCTTGCTGTACACGCTTCCGTTGGCGCTCCAGGTCATTGATGGCGGAGACAGGCTGGGGGATGCTTGGAAGCGTTCCTGAGGGCGAAGCGTCCCGTAAGGATTTTTGCAGGGCACGCGGGATGAGCGCCAGGGCTTCGGCGTTACGCAGGATGGTGTGATATTTTCCATAGCAATGCCAGACGGGGACGATGTAACTGAGACCGGTATCCTGCCAGCTTTTACTCAAGCCGACTGCGCGGGCTTTGGTTTCTTGTTCGGTGAGCGAGTTGGCTTATCTTTTTTGTGTCTAATTCACTCCGTAACCAATCGCCGAAATTGTTCATTTGGAATAAAAGAATACCATCCGGGTATTGAATTCAGGGAACAATAAAAATCTCTCTTGACAAATACTTGCAACGGGTGTAAATTACCTGTCACGGTAATTATTTTTACCCATACGGAACAACAAAGGACATCCACATGGCAGAACAAAAATATAAGAACATCCCCGTGAAACCCGAGATCTATGCCCAGGTGCAATTGATCTCCGAGGCGAACGGGTTTGGTGAGCGCGGGCTGGGGGCGCAGATCGCGCATTGGGTAGGCAGAGAACTACCCGAATGTGACCACAAGAAACAATCTGTTGAAATTGAATACTTCACTGATACCGCGGCTCCACTCGGTAGGAACCTGAAACGCGTGGGCTATTACTGCTCCACCTGCAAGCGGGTCTATGCCAAGATCAACGAGGCAGAGCTGGTTCTGGAAGATGGCAAGAAACTGCTAAAGGCAGTGAAATTGAAGGCATAAGATGAGTCAAGCCGCGCGTGAAGCCTATCGTGATATTTTGATCGCCATCCTGGAATGGATGGAACGGGAAGGCATCCCGCTAGAGAAGGTGGAGTCATGAACGCCACCCTCACCCCTGCCCCTGCCCCTCTCCCTGAAGGGCGAGGGGACGATCTGACCACTACCCAGAAGATCTGGCTGCCGATCAAAGAGTTGAACGAGGCGCATGTGCGCACGGTCCATCAGATGGTGCAGGCGTATGGCGAGCATGATGCTAAGAGCCTGGCGCGCGCCTTGACCCGCAAGGAACGCATTGAGCAGAGATTAGAAGCGGCGTATCACGCGGCGCGTCAGTATGCGCTGAAGAAGGTGCGCTAATGACCGGCAGAGCCAATAAAAACAGCAAACGATACGATGTGCTGGCGGCGGTGCGCCAGAACCCGCGCGCCAGTTTTCGCGAGTTATGTGATGCAGTGGGCATTCGTTCCTTATCGGTGATCAGCTATCACCTAACGAAGCTCGAAGAGGAAGGCTTGATCTCGCGCAATCGTTATCAGGCGCTCGGCATCGAAATGGGGGGAACTGTTTCTGTGACAACAACACGCACCCGCGAGATAGTCAGGAAGTTGATCAACGCCAATCCACAGATCACGCGGGACGAGTTATCGAAACAGACCCGGATCACGGCGTTCGCGAATATCCAATATCACATCGACCGGCTGACTGCCCAGGGCTTGATCAACTGGCAGCCGGTGAAGAAGATCAAGAAGCGTGAGAACGATGTCCGCTGGGAACGCGGGAATACCGCCCTGCCCAAGATGTCGCGTTTGCAGGAACAGGCACGGATCGAGATGGTCGTGGCGAAGGCACAGTCCAGGAAAACGGGGCTGGTCGAGCCGGGCGAAGACGTGATCCGTATTACGCGCGGTCCGCTGTTCAGCGGTCGGTTGAAGGCTTCAAAGATCGGTTGATCCCATAACGGGACGATGTGGTGAGGTATCCAATGGATAAAGGCTTGATCGGTTTTGTTTTGGTATTCATTCTGTTGATCGGCGCGAGCGTGTACATGGGTAATGCCGACCAGATCACACCGAATGTGGCACAGGCACAAGCAGACCTAAGCATTGGCGCGGCGCCGGTGCAGGTATTAGAGAAAGGTGCAGCGTGGGCGTTGAAGCTATTGGCAGGCGCTGCTTTTACGGGCATTGCCGTGGCGGCATTTGGCGAGTTCAAGAAGTTCTATAAGAACTGGACCCGTAACAGCCAGATGAAACGCTGGGCACCAGGTCCGAATGCGAACTGGCAACAACAGCCGACCCGCAACCTAGGCTTGACCCGCAACGATCTGCTGTTGTTGGCGCTCTCAGGGAAAGTGGAAGCCGACAGTTTACGTCCACAGAACCGGCTGGGAAAGATGCGTGAACCAGTTGGCGATGACAGTCTCGATCTGGAAATCTAAAGAGGCATTATGAAAAAAGTATACATGTTGATCGTACTGATCGGTCTGGCATTGACTGGCTGCGCGGGGAAGTCCTACGACGACCAGGTACAAGCGAAGTTCTGGGCGACCCAG
>JBDTWO010000282.1:0-3355 GCA_040006635.1 Chloroflexota bacterium | reverse complement strand
TACCAGACACCCGCTCAAATCTATTTCAGGAAAGGAGATCCATCCACTGATAAAAATGTCATTTTGCTGTCTTGACAAGGGGGTACACTTTAACTATCCCTTCCTCAAACAAATATATCGAAAGTGGCATCAGAAATCCGGGGATGTGTAGCTATAGCTGCATTCGCCAGATGCTCATCAACAGCAGTTCCCCAGTGTTGCCTGCCAGCAAGTCTGGCTTCAAAATGATCGAAAGTAAGGATTGAGGTGTGAGTTCATTGTACATATAGTTGGTTCCATATTTTCACTGCATCTATATCTGCTTCAACTCCGGTTACGGTATTGATCCTGTTGAATTCCGAGATCGAATATCCGCCTGAACATCTTTGCGGGTGGGCTACAGCCAACTTCGTCCATCATTCGCAATTAATGCTTCGGCAGTCTTCGGACCCCATGAACCTGATGGGTAATTGGGGAAATCTGCTGGAATGGAATTTTCCCACACACTCAGAATAGGCATTAAAACTGACCAAGATGCCTCCACCTGATCCGCCCGCATAAAAAGTGTTGCGTCTCCTGACATCACATCGGACAGTAAGGTTTCATAAGCTGCTGGCGACTTCGATTTAAAGGTTTCCTGATAGGAAAAATTCATATCCACCGGAGTTAAATGGAGGCTTGAACCGGGTTGTTTTGCTTGAAACCGCAATAAGATTCCCTCTTGAGGCTGAATATCAATAATCAGATAGTTGGGTTGCCAGGCTTCAGCAGCCGTTGTTGGAAATGATTGATGAGGCACCTGTCGGAATTGGATTATCACTCTTGAAGCTCTCGTCCGTAGTCGTTTACCAGTACGGAGGTAAAAGGGAACATCCTGCCAACGCCAGTTGTCGACAAACAATTTAATCGCGGCAAACGTTTCGGTGTGTGACTCGTGTGCCACACCGGGTTCAGATCGATAGGCAGGGGCTTTTTGACCCTCCATCGAACCCGATCCATATTGTCCGCGCACAGCCATATCCTGAACATGGTCTTTTGAGATTGGATGGATAGCCTTCAGTACGTCCAGTTTTTTATTGCGGATTTCATTCGCCTCGAAGGAAACCATCGGCTCCATAGCGATCAGGGTTAAGATTTGCACCAAGTGATTTTGGATCATGTCGCGCAAAGCGCCCGCGTGTTCGTAATACGCACCACGGTGTTCTACCCCTACCTGTTCAGCAACAGTAATCTGTACATGATCAATGTAACGACGATCCCAGATCGGTTCAAAAAGAGCATTGGCAAAGCGAAAGGCGAGAATGTTCTGAACAGTTTCCTTGCCCAAGTAATGATCAATTCGGTAGATTTGTGTTTCATCAAAGACAGTGGTGAGGATACCATTTAGAGCTACCGCCGAAGTCAGGTCATGACCGAAAGGCTTTTCCACAACAATTCGGGCGCGGTGTTTATCTTCAGCTAACCCGGCTACGCCCAACCCTTGGACAATCATTTCTACGATACTAGGCGGTGTAGCTAGGTAAAAAATATGATTTGCTGGACTTCCCCAGTCTTTTTCACGGTCTTTTAGCTGACTATCTAAGGCTGTAAAGGTTGCGGGATTGGCAAAATCACTGGAGAGATACGACATGTTAGCAGCAAAACCCTTCCACGCTTTCTTGTCTACCTCACCACATTCACAGAAGTTATTCGCACCATCTCTCAGCCGTAGTTGGAATTCGTCCGGGCTTTCCTGCTTCATATCCAGTCCAATCACAGCGAAATGCTCAGGTAGCTGCTGGTCAAGGAGCAGATTGTAGAGGGCGGGAGCCAGCTTGCGCCATGTGAGATCCCCCATACTGCCAAAAATCACCAGAATAGTAGGTTTTAATGGAAGTGTCATTTGATCTGCTCCTTCACTTACTCATGCCTATTCCCAATTTGTATGAAAGTCACCACGCATATCCACGCGCTCGTAGGTGTGCGCACCGAAATCATCCCGCTGGGCTTGAATCAGGTTTGCTGGCAGCCAAGCACTGCGGTAGCCATCGAAATAGGCAAGGGAAGCCATCAGTCCGGGAATGGGAAGCCCCAGTTTCACGCCCAGTCCTACAGCCGCGCGCAGATCGTCTTGTTTTGAAATAACCATCTGACTGAGAGGGTTATCATTGAGCAAATTGGGTAGATCAGGGTGGGCGTGAAATGCGGCACGGATATCCTCAAGTAACGCGGCGCGGATAATACAACCTCCGCGCCAGATGCGTGCCACATCCTCCAAATTTAGATTGTAGTCATAAACTTGAGAAGCAGTGCGGAGCTGGGCCATCCCCTGAGCATAGGTAATAATCATTGAGGCATAGAGTGCGCCTTTAAGTTGAGTTATAATTGCATCTTGATCTCCATCAAAATGAGGGCTTTGTACGTTGAGTGGCATACTGGCTGCCTCACGTTCGCTATTCAATGCAGATAGGTTACGCATCGCCACTGCTGCATCGATCACGGGGGTCGGCACTTCGATAGCCATTGCATCTTGCGAAGCCCACATGCCGGTGCCATTCTGCTCAGCTTCATCCAATATCATATCAAGGAGGTTTTTTCCGGTTCGTTCATCAATCTTACAGAGGATGTGAGATGTTATTTCTATCAGGTAAGCATTGAGTTCTGATTCATTCCAACTACTATAGACAACAGACATCTTTTCATCCGATAACCCCAAGCCGCGCTTCATCAGGTCGTAAGATTCAGCGATCAACTGCATCAAACCATATTCGATTCCGTTATGTACCATTTTGACATAATGACCCACGGAACCCGACCCGAGGTAAGTGACACAGGGTACTCCGTCCACATGTGCAGCGACCGCCTCAAAGATAGGTCTGACACGTTCATAGGCTTCTTTAGAGCCGCCGGGCATCAGGCTGGGACCATGCCGCGCACCCTCCTCGCCGCCAGAAACCCCAACTCCCATATACAAAATACCTTTTTCGGCAAGCGACTTCGAGCGCAGTTCCGTATCTTTGAAATGTGAATTGCCGGCATCGATAATCAGATCCCCTCTTTCCAGATGGGGTAGCAAATCGCGAATCACACTGTCCACTATTTTCCCAGCAGGCACCAACATCATAATGACACGCGGTATGGAAAGAACACTGATAAATTCCTCCAAGCTCTTCGTGGCGTTTATGGCACGGCTTCCAGCATTTGTTTGTAGTTCCTGAACTTTCGATAAATCTTTATCGTAACCGCTCACTGAAAAACCATGATCAGCAATATTCAGTACCAGATTGCGCCCCATTACACCCAGACCAACCATACCGATCTCGTATTTTTGTTTAGCCATTTTGGGTCTCCTTATTGCTAACTTCTGAGCCTGTGGTTAAAGCGCGCGCTTTACTTG
>JBDTWO010000281.1:0-3515 GCA_040006635.1 Chloroflexota bacterium | reverse complement strand
CTTCATGCGGAACACATTCGGCTCCTGCCGCGCAATATCCACCACGCCCATGTACACCACACATTCGAGTCCCAGCAGCGCCGCCACCGTTGCCGACGCGACGCCATGTTGCCCCGCGCCCGTCTCTGCCACGATGCGCCCCTTCCCCATCCGCTTCACGAGCAGAGCCTGCCCCAACGCGTTGTTGATCTTATGCGCGCCCGTGTGCGCCAAGTCTTCGCGCTTTAAATAAATTTGTGCGCCGCCCAATTTTTCCGACAATCGTTTTGCATGCGTCAACGGTGTCGGTCGCCCCACGAACGACGCCATCAAGCCATTGAACTCTTTTTGAAACGCCGCGTCTGCCTTCGCCGACACGAACACCGCTTCCAACTCGATCAACGCGGGCATCAACGTCTCTGGCACGAACTGTCCGCCATACGGACCAAATTTTGTTGGTAATAATGTCATGATATGTCATTGCGAGCCGCGTTCTTTGCGGCGAAGCAATCTCCTTCTTTCTTTGGATAATCCAAACTTTTATCTACGCTCAAACTTTTTTCTCAGCATCACGAACTGCTCTTACGAATGCCTTCATCTTGCCCGCATCTTTCTCACCCGGAGCCGACTCAACACCCGAAGCCACATCCACGCCCCACGGCTTAACTCTGCCAACCGCCTCCGCGACATTCTCCGGAGTCAATCCGCCCGCCAGCAGCAACGGATACTTCTTCGCTAACTCCGCTGCGCCATTCCAATCAGCAATGACACCGCTCCCACCGTAGACACCTTTGACTGCCGCATCGATCAAAAAAGCAGGCGCACCATCCGCTATCATCCGTTTATCTGTTTCCACATCCGCTACCAGATCCGCTGCCCCTCGAAACGCTTTGAACGCTTTTCCATCCAACTCACTCAACATCTCAGGCGTTTCATCACCATGTAACTGTGCGAGACTCAATCCCAATGTCCCCATCGTTGCACGGATCTCCGCAACGGACGCATTCACAAACACACCCACACAGGTCACTCGTCCGATCTGCCGCACCACCGACATAATGTTACGGCACATGCCAACTTCAACGTACCGTGGACTTTTCGGATAGAAGTTGAACCCGATCAGGTCAGCACCCGCATCAATGGCGGCGAGGGCGTCGGTTACAGTTTTGATTCCGCAGATTTTGACTTTTGTCATAGTATTTTTTCAACCCCGAAGGGGTGTCATATATCACCCCTTCGGGGTTCATTTCGGGTGTTCTGTCGATTCTATAATCGTTTCATCCCTTCGGGATTGGGTTCGGGCATTCCGGAGAGTTCACGGACTTTCCCAGCAATATCATCTGAAGTTACTAATGCTTCACCAACAAGAATTGCTTCTACATTTGCCTTTACTAATCTTTCAACATCGCTGGCAGTGAATATTCCGCTTTCTGCGACGACAGCGATATCAGAAGGAATCATTGGACGCAGACGTTCTGTCGTTTCGAGTGTGACGTCAAACGTGGCAAGGTTGCGGTTGTTGATGCCGATTAATTTCACGTCTTTTAGTTTCAATGTTCGTTCTGTTTCCGCTTCGTCGTGGACTTCAACCAACGCAGTCAATCCAAGTTCTAAAGCAGTAGCATGCAAATCGGCGAAGAGTTTGTCGTCAGGCAGTGCGGCGGCAATGAGGAGGATGGCGTCAGCACCGTTGGCTCGGGCTTCGTATATTTGCGATTCGTCGATGGTGAAGTCTTTGCGCAAGAGAGGTAATTGGGAAAGGGTAAGTCGTAATTGGCGCAGGGTTTCGAGGTTGCCCATGAAAAACTTTTCATCGGTGAGCACACTAATTGCCGACGCTCCGTTTTGGGTGTAGATGTCGGCGACTTGAAACAAGTCGAGGTGCGGGGCGAGAATGCCTTTCGATGGAGATGCTCGCTTGAGTTCAGCGATCAGGCTCGGGTGAGTCCCGAAGCGGCGGCGCTTGATGGCTGAGAGAAAATCTCTGGGCGCGGGAGCAGAGTCCGCGGCGCGGCGTAAGGCTGGGACGTCGAGCGCCGCAATCTCAATCTTCTTTTGTTCGATAATGGTTGCAAGAATGTTTGTCATGGTTATCGGACACAGCAACGCTGTGTCCCTACGATGCGGTTTGGAAACTCTTTGAAAACTCGATCAGCGCGTTGAGTTTGGCGAGGGCGTTGCCGTTATCGAGCGCGGCTTGGGCTTCAACGAGTGCGGATTTGAAATCGCCAGTTTCAGCGGCGAGGGCGGCGGCTGTGTTGAGAAGCACCGCATCACGGCGCGCACCATTGAGTTTATTGCTGAGGAGGTCACGCATCATTTGGGCAGATTCATCGGGCGTGCCACCACGCAGATCTTGAACCGTGGACTGCGCAAGACCGAGGTCGGCAGGGTTGAGATCGTAGGTGTTGACTGCACCATCCTTGAGATGACTGATGCGATTGGCACCCGTGGTATTAAGCTCGTCGAGATTGCTGGCACCGTGAATGACGAGCGCGGCTTTGGAACCGAGTTCGTTTAGGACGTGCGCGAGCGGCTCAGTGAGTTTGGCATCGAAGACACCCGTGAGTTGGATGTTCGCGCCCGCGGGATTGGTAAGCGGACCAATGATATTGAAAATGGTGCGCTGACCGATCTCCTTGCGCGGACCACCAGCATGCCGCATGGCAGGATGAAACTTGGGTGCGAACATGAAGCCGATGCCGATCTGCTCGATGGCTTGCGCGACTTGTTCAGCCGTGAGTTCGAGATTAACACCAAGTGCGGAGAGGACATCGGCAGAGCCGCACTGCGAAGACGCGGCGCGATTGCCGTGCTTGGCAACTTTGCGTCCCGTGCCCGCAAGGACGAATGCCGCGGCGGTGGAGATGTTGAAAGTATGTGCGCCGTCGCCGCCTGTGCCGACAATATCATAGACAGGCTCATTCGTGCTGAGCTTGACTTTGACTCCGACGTTGCGCATCGCACGGACAGAACCGGTGATCTCAGCGATGGTCTCGCCTTTCATGCGGAGCGCGACAAGATACGCACCGATCTGCGACGGTGTGGCTTGACCCGTCATGATGACGTTCATCGCCTGTTCGGCTTCGTCGGAGGTGAGGTCGGTGCGGTTGATGGTCTTGGCAATAAAAGGTTTCAGCATGGATTGTTCTCCTTTTATGGGAGCGGGATTGAGATCGAGAAAATTTTTCAGCAGTTGTTTGCCGTGTTCGGTCAGAATGGACTCGGGATGGAACTGCACACCGTAGGTTTGATGCTCGCGGTGTTTAAGTCCCATGATCTCTTCATCGGCGGTGACCGCAGTGACTTCGAGTTCAGCGGGAATCGGATCATAGACCACGAGTGAGTGATAGCGCATCGCCTCGAACGGCGAAGGGATGCCTTTGAAAATGCCCTGCCCGTTGTGGGTTACTTGCGAGGTCTTGCCGTGCATGAGACGCTGCGCGCGGTCCACTCTGCCGCCGAAGACTGCGCCGAGGGCTTGATGTCCGAGGCAGACGCCGAGCACGGGAATCTTGCCCGTAAAGTGTTTGATG
>JBDTWO010000280.1:0-3636 GCA_040006635.1 Chloroflexota bacterium | reverse complement strand
GGGCATGTCCACGTTGGGGACCGCCTGCGAGGGTGAGGAGTTGGGAGGAGGAGTGAATGAGCATGAGGGGTTCCAGTTATATGTATACTTTAGGCAATCATTGTTCGATTATTGTTGATGTTTCTTCCAATTCTTTAGCTAAATATTCAATCTCCGGAAAAACAGTCGTATGTGTGACTCCTAGCATTCGCAAGTCTTTACTCATTTCATCTCTGTAATTAGTATCAACAATAAATTTTGAATAAATATTTTTCGGCACTATTTTTATTAATGGTTCTTTTATTTTTCCATGAACTGTAAAACAACTTTTTTGCGCATTCATCCTCGGATGAATATAAGTTGGCTTTATTGCGACTGGCAGATTCAGACCCCGTTTATCTTCTTCCCAAGCTCCACGAATGTTTTCGTGTCCTATATTAATACTGCCATCCGAAGGACGAAACCAAGTAAGAGGAAAAGCATCAGGATTAAAATCTGAACTTGTGGACAGGCGATTCAATCCGTAAGGATTAAGCATCCATACAACAGGGTTGTTATTTTCGAGAGCAAAATAAAGAGCTATAAGTGAACCTTCAGTCCAATCAAGCAACCGAGTGGGTAACCGCACATGTTGCATCAAGAATAGCCATTCATCGATTGCACCTCGCTCTGGGGTCTTATATTGATTTAACGAGGGTGCAAGTCTTCTGAAATTTTGAAGTAGACGATTTTCATTATAAAATCGTCCATTAGGCAAAGGTCTATAAAGTTTTGGCAAGAGAGGTGTTGAAACGTCAGGCTCCCCCCGAAACCAAGGTGAAGCTTCAGTATTCCACCTAGACCTCACATTCTTGATTTCGGTGATAAATTGCTCTATAGATTTGATTCTCTTTCCCATAAGCATTCTCCTTATTTTAGCGCTAGTGTAGCACGATTTAATTACGACAAGAATACTTTCATTTGAATGTATAGTTCTAACAATCAAATATCTTTGACTTAGCGGTTATACTCTCGTTACACACTCCCTGAAAGGATTTCCTATGCATCACCCTCTCATCACCCAATTACATTTCACGCGCAGTGAATTCATGCGCGCGGTCAAAGGGATCAGTGATGACGATGCCCGCAAGCGTCTTATGCCGATGAACTGCCTCAGTTGGAATATCGGTCATTTGGCATGGCAGGAGCAGAGATATTTTCTGCATTTTGGGCAGGGCAAGATATTATTCCCCGAGATCGAAAAGGATTTCGCCTACGGCGCGCCAGCCAGCACACCTCCGCTCAAAGAGGTGTTGTCCGCATGGAAGACGATCACGTCCGCGGCTGATCCGTGGCTCGATACGTTGACTCCCGCCAAATTACAGAAGCATGTAATAGTTAAAGGCAAACCCACTGCCCGTATATATGGCAATCTGTTGCAGCGAGTCATTTATCATTACTGGTATCACATCGGCGAGAATCTCGCGATCCGCCAGCAGCTGGGACACAAAAACCTGCCGCAGTTTGTCGGCGCGATTGATACTCAGGCGCCGTATCAACCAGCAGGCAAATCAGGAAAGCGCTAAAGCGAAAATACATCCATGCCAAACATCATCATCCTCCGCGACGTAACCGAATCCGACCTACCCACCATCTACGAGCAACAACTCGACCCCGAAGCGACGGCGATGGCGGCGTTCCCATCCCGAGATAGGGATGCCTTCATGGCACATTGGAAAAAGATCATGGCGTATGAAAAAAGCATCATTAAAGCCGTTTCCTATGATGGTGAAGTAGCAGGGTATATTTTGAGTTGGGAAATGGAAGGCGAACGCGAAGTCGGTTATTGGCTGGGGAAAGAGTTTTGGGGCAAAGGGATTGCTACTCAGGCGTTGGCTGAATATATCAGCATCGTGAAGCCCCGTCCGCTGATGGCGCATGTAGCGAGACATAATGTCGGCTCACGGCGTGTGCTGGAGAAGTGTGGGTTCAAAGTTATCGGGGAGGATAAGTATACTAATCCGGCTGGGGTTGAGGTGGAAGAGTTTGTTTTGAGATTAGATGTGGAATAATTTTTATCAGTAGAATCAAAACGCGGAGTCATTTATGACGGACGAAGCCTATACACAAAAAATCAAAGATCATTGGGAACGTGAGGACCTGAGCGAAGCGATTCGTTCTGCACTAATCGAATCCGGCAAGAATCTCGATGCGCTCACACTGGATGATCTCGCGCCGCTCGACCAATTCCACGGCGGGGGTAAGGGCTTTACACAACGGCTTGCGAAACTTTCCAACCTCCAACCTGCTATGCACATCCTCGATGTCGGCGGCGGGTTGGGCGGACCGGCGCGCACGCTGGCGCTCGAGTTCGGCTGTCGCGTCACCGTGGTTGATCTCACCAAGTCTTACATCCACGCCGGGCGTATGCTCACGGCGCTGATGAAGCTTGAGAACCACGTCACATTTCAGGTGGGCGATGCGCTCGAGCTTTCTTTTGACGACAACTCCTTCGATGCGGTCTGGACTCAAAACTCAGGCATGAACATTGCCGATAAAGAAAGACTCTACGCTGGATTTCAGCGCCTCATTCGACCGAACGGCTTGCTCGTGATTCAAGAACCTGTCTCTGGTCCCAATCAACCAGCGATCTTTCCAACGATGTGGTCACGCGACGGGTCGAATCACTTCGTCAGAAAACCGGAGCAACTACAGGCGACGATCGAAGCGGCGGGTTTTCAACTCATCCAATGGGACAATGTCACGCATGTCAAAGATGAGTCCAATGCTGTCCGCCCAACATACAGCATCCAAAAATTGGTGATGGGCACAGAGTTGCTCGCCGAGATCACGCGCGCCAGTAAACGCAACGCGGACGAAGAACGCATGGGCATGGTGCAGGCAGTCTTCAAACGACTATAATTATTCTGTGACTGCATTTCGTCAACTCATCGGCAGACTTAAACTTCAACTGCGTGGAAAGAATCGCGTGGTTGGCTGGAGAATGAGCCCTGATGAAGCCGTCTCATTTTTCAAGCGGCAGGGAAAAGTCGTGCTCACTTTTTTCGGATACTCCGTCAAATATCAAGATGAGGAGGGAATGCTCAAGATCGTTCGGGATATACTTTCGCAATACGCTCCTGAAAAAACACTTGTCAACATCGGCGCGACCATGGGCGGTATGGGTAGGGCGTATCCATTAATAAAATCATTGGGCTTCGTCACAGCAGGTATTGTTTCCACTGAGGCGCTTTTGTATCCAGGGGATATCAGTGACGCGTGCGAGCATGTCTGCTTTATCAAAGATAAACAATGGGGCGGGAATTTGCCAAACTCAGCTAAACTCTCGCCCACATCCCAAGCCATGGTGGATTCAAGCGATATTCTGGTCGCCATCGGCGGGGGAAAAGTTTCCCGCGATGAATTACTAGCGGGGAAAGCCCAGGGCAAACCCATTCAATATTTCCCCGCTGAAATGGATCACAATACAACAATCCAGCGCGCAAAGCACCTCGGCAGACCTTTGCCCGAGTCGTTTATGGGTTCGGTCCATGATGTGTTTGGAAAGTAATTAAATACCTGGTGAACTAATGACCTTGCACTCTTAACTCAAATGCACAGGTATGATACAAATCAAAAAAACATGGAGGCACACAATGTGGATTTGGTATCTTCTCG
>JBDTWO010000279.1:0-3762 GCA_040006635.1 Chloroflexota bacterium | reverse complement strand
GTGACCGCCAAAGGATTTGAAATCAAAGTCGCTCTGTTTGTGCTCGCTTGCAGCCCCAACTTCCTTTGGTAGGTAGCAACTTGGGTTAATTAAGGTAAAATTAACTTTACCGATAAATGTTTATATGAAAGGAATTTAAATTATGTTATTTGCTCCTAAAGAAAAAGGTCAGGGTTTGGTTGAGTACGCGATCATTCTTGCTCTCATCGCCATCGTCGTAATTGCTGTGATGACCACACTCGGTAAGAAGGTTAACAACACTTTCAACAAAATTGGCAATTCCCTGACGCTATAGACAAGCCGTAGATAAAGCAAAAGTCCTGTTGCACGACAGGATTTTTGCTTTAAGTTGATATTTATAAATACATCACTTTACCAGGGTTGATAATTCCAACCTTGCTTCACCTACATATTCATGGAATTCGGCATAATCGGCATCAGTTACCGGGAGCAGTTCTTCGATGTCGTAGGCGGTTTTGAAGGCGGCTTTGCCAGCATCGGTTTGCATGATGGCGTGAACGGTGTTTGAGAAGAGGTCGTGCATAGGTTGGGACATGTTCGTGGAAAATGCCAATACCGCATAGGGAATGATCTCGGGGATTTGCCAGACTACAAGGACTTGTTCCATTAAGTCGGGGTATTGATCTTCAAGCGAGGGAAATTTTCGCGCGTCGACGTACGTGGCGCCAAAGTCACAAATGCCACCCAAATACACCGAACGGACAACGGTGGGATGTCCCTGCACGAAGGCGGCAGGTTTGGTCTGGATCTGGTTTTTGTTGAGATAGCCCAATGGAAGCACATAACCTGAGGGTGAGGTCTCGTCAGTCCAGCAGGGTTTTTTATCGGCGAACTGCGCCAGCGCTTCTGACGCTTCGGCGGTATTCACTTGACCGACCGCATCGAAATAGGATTTGAATCCGCCTTTGCGGGAGGCGATGAATTGTGCACCGTAGGTATCTTTGCCGTCTTTTACAACCGCGAAGGACGCCTGCACTAGTCCTTTTTGATAGGCGAGTTCATAGGACAGGGCATCGAGTAGAACGATATGGGCGTTGCCTTTTTCAAGTGCATCGACCAGGGCGGAATAGGAATCGGGAATCACAGTAACAACGGTATAGCCGGTTCTTTCTTTGAGTTGAGCGGCGATCACTTTCGCTGCGTCGATCTGCGCCTGAGTATTGGATGAGGGGGCTAAGGCGAGGATCAAAGGATTTTCGGGCTGACCAAGTTCCGGCTTGGGAAGAGGCGGCAGAGCCGTATCCGTGGGGGTCACGGCCGGGGTGGGCGTCTCCGTGGCTGGTTGAGTGATGGTTACCTGCGGCAGGGAACAACTCATGATAAATATAAATACAAAAATGATAAGTAAAGGGTTACGCTTCATATGGGTGATGAGATTATAATACTCGTATGAAAAATAACGTGGTCTCCTTATTGATACTGGTTGTGATCGGGGTAGCGGCTTATTTTGTTGTGCAAACGGTGCGCAGCACCACGCAGGCTGCCACCGCGCCATTCCAGGCTTTGGGTGAACAGAATCAAGCGATGCAAACCCAGGTGGCAAATTTATTGCACCCCACGCCCACGATCATCCCAGACCCGGTGACTTATATTAATGATATCCGCGCGCTGGCAAGACTGGAGACGATCCAATATAGTGTTGAAAAGGTGATCACAGGTGAAACGGGCGGAGGGACTTTTCAAACCTTGTTCGGCGATAAGATCCTGTTTGTAGGGCACGGCACTGTGATTGCCGGTATTGATATGGGAAAGTTGCAACCCGAGGATATGCATTATGAGAACGGTGTACTCACCGTGAAACTGCCTCCCACTGAGGTGTTGATTGCCACGTTGGATAATGAAAAGTCTTATGTATATGATCGACAAACAGGCGTGCTCGCAAAGCCGGACCCCAATCTTGAAACACTTGTGAGACAAAGCGCCGAGGCCGAGATACTCAAAGCAGCGATTGAGGATGGCATTCTTGAGCACGCCAAGGATAATGCTCAAGCCTATTTGTCTAAATTTTTTGCGGCTCTAGGTTTCCCCAACACGATCTTTGTGGAAGATCCAGGTTAATGCAAAACTCCGCGTTCTTCAAGAACGCGGAGTTTTTTAGACACGTTCCGTCCATGAAGGATGATCGTATTTTTCTTTGACCAATTCTTCAGCTCTTTCGGATTCGGATTCAGACAACTCCCCACTCTCAAAACTTAATCCCAATTGCGCTTCAAACGCGTGGACGAAAGCCTGCTGCGCTTTCTCCCAGCCTATCTCCACCCCCAAAGCGGATTCGACAGTCGTTGCCCGTTCGAGTAAGCGCTTCGAGGCATTGTCGCGTGCCGATTCGTTTTCAAACACCAGTGCCTGACAGATGCGCGTGAGGTTGCCTGTTAGTGGAAGCGACCCATGTTGGAGCACGCCTTCTTTTTTGCGCGCTTGCGCCGAGCCGATCAACTTTTTCCCATTGACTGTAATTTCATATGTGGATGGAACTTCAAAGCAGACCGGGTTAGGCGTTTCAGTTTGATTTGCTTTTCCCTCTTTCATTTCAACTGGGATTTCCAAACTTTGGACTGCCAGTAATAAAGCCTGTGCAAGCCGGTTATAACTTTCAAGCACACTGCCCTCAACGCGCGGCTCATGCACAGGCGCGATGACGGAATACGTCAATTCATCCGTATGCAATATCGCGCGTCCACCCGTTGCGCGGCGGACAACTTCCCAGCCGCGTTGTTGCAGGCGCTTCATGTCAACGTCAGAGAATGGTTGTGCATGCCCTAGTGAGAGGCAGGGTGGATCCCACGCGTACAATCGCAAAGTCGGAAGCGCTTCATCGCGATGGATATGCTCGAGGATCGATTCGTCCACAGCCATGTTCCATGCACCGCGGGCGGGAGGGGTGATGAGAAGTCGCCAGGTCATAATTGGTTACAGGTTCAAAAGTTTAAACGTTCAAAGGTTCAAATTCGTTAAAAACTTTTTCTTCCAGTTCATGTGAAAGAGATTCCAACGGCGGCTTGACTGCCCAGCGCGGCATATCATGTAAACGATGAAGCAGGGCCTTGATGGTTGGCGGAAAGGGTGGATATTTTTCGAGGATGTGTCTCTGTTTATTGATTCGCTCTTGAACCTCAGATGGGTTTTGCCCGGCTTGGATCAAATCCCAGGCTTCGCGCAAATCGGGTGAGATCAGGTTTGCGGCGGCGGTGATGCAACCTGCGGCTTTATTTTCCATTGCCATTTGCAAATAAGTATCTGTTCCGGTCAGCACGACAAGATCATCGCCAAATTTTTCGCCAAGATTGCGAGCAAGGTCAGCATCGTGAGACGAGTCTTTGATGCCTGCGAATTGAACGGGAAATGCATCTTTCAAACGTGAGAGCAATTCAATTGAGAATCCGATCCCAGCCACATTGGGGAAGTGATAGCCAAGAATATACCGATCCTTTGGCACGGCTTTATTGATCAACTCGCTGAACCAGGCGAACAAGCCATCATCGGTCGCTTTGCGAAAGTAATATGGCGGTACAACCAAAGCCGCATCATAACCGAGATCAAAGGCGAGTTTGGTGAGGTCAATGGATTCGGAAAGACTCGGCGTGCCCGTCCCTGCGATGAGTTTGAAGCCGTGCAGTTGACTTCGATAAGCGCGCACCGAACGCAATAACGCTTCGCGCTCAGAGGGCGAGAACGAAGGTCCCTCGCCGGTAGTGCCAAAGAGCACCGCGCCGTGACAGCCTCGAGAGGCGAGAAATCTCA
>JBDTWO010000278.1:0-3843 GCA_040006635.1 Chloroflexota bacterium | reverse complement strand
GAGGTTACTCCATCACGCCGTCGTTGAAATTATGCACTGGCTACTTGAATCCGCGATGGAAAGAAAAGGATAGGTTGATGGGTTGCCAAGCTATGGCTCCGGTTCTGATTGTTACGTATGACAGGCTTGACCATTTGAAGAAAACTATTACTTCATTGCGACGCAATATTTACGCGGAACAAACTGATTTATTTGTTGCATCTGATTTTCAGCGATCAGACTCGGAAGCGAGCAAGGTGGCTGCAGTTAGAAGCTATTTGAAGAGTGTCGACGGCTTCAAGTCGGTTACAGTATTTACACGAGAGAAAAACTTCGGAGTGGTGGATAACTCAAATGTTGCATTGCAGTTCATATTCGATAAATTTGATCGATTTATCATTATGAACGATGATCTGGTAACTGCGCCTGGTTTCTTGAAGTTCGTGAACGAAGCTTTCGAGAGATATGGAAAAAACGAGAGAGTGTTTAGTTTCACTGGATACTGCCCGCCGATACCAATTCCTTCGACCTACGAATATGATGCATTTTTCCTTGGGCGAATGAATGCTTGGGGATGCGCTATGACGAAAGATAGGTTCGATAGTGTCCGTGAAATTACGCGTGAGGAGTTCGACGAATTTGCGGGCAACAAGAAGTTGAGCCGGGCCTTCGTTAAGGGCGGCGGGGAAGACTTGCTGGTGATGTTAAAGGATGTCGCGTATGGTTCGCTTGAAGCATGGGATGTGCGGTGTATGTACACCCAGTTTATGAAAGACCAATATACGGTATATCCCGCTCAGTCCTTGATTCTGAACATTGGATTTGATGGAACGGGAATGCACTGTGGTAAGACCGATAGGTTTGATGTGGCGTTGAGTGACAAAACCACATTCCAGTTTCCAGATGACCTAGTTGTTGATCAAAGAATTGTGAAGACAAATCGAAAATTTAGAGCCGGTGCCAGTTATCCAAGAAAACTTATGTTGAGAACACGCGGGATAGTGGGAAAATCGCTTCAGATATTCAAGCGCAGTTTGAAGTCATTAGCAGGCCCATTAGTGCGAAAAGGATGAGTTGAAGCCACTTTTTATTTTTTCATTGCCACGGTCTGGTTCAACGTTATTACAACGGGTGCTGGCTGCGGATCACCAAATTTCGTCGGCGGCTGAGCCTTGGGTGTTATTGCCATTTGTTTATGCGTTAAGGGAGGAGGGGGTCAGTGCCGAATATGGACATCCCTTAGCTAGTATGGCATTGAAAGATTTTTTTTTGGAATTGCCCAATGGCAGGCAGGATTTCTTGTCGGCAGTTGGTTCTGCAATGCGCGAGCTTTACCGGAAAGCTGCAAAAACTGAAGAGGCGCGATATTTCCTGGATAAGACGCCGCGCTATGCACTGATTGCAGATGAAATCATCGATATATTCCCGGATGGAAAATTTATTTTTCTATGGCGAAACCCGTTAGCCATCATCGCTTCGATAATCGAAACATGGGGTGAAGGAAAGTGGAATATTCCATTGTATAGGGTTGATCTATTTAAAGGGTTGGTCAGCCTGATTGGTGCGTATCAAGCGCACCCTGAGAGGGCTTTGGCGATCCAATATGAGAATTTCTTGTTGGCACCCGAGAAAGAATTGTTCAGAATTGCGGAGTACTTGGAGCTAAAACTAGATCCCGATGTGTTGAAAAAGTTTTCACAGGTTAGTTTTAAGGGTAAATTGGTCGATCCGACTGGAACCAAAAATTACCAGGTAGTTGATACTGCGCCACTGGATAAATGGAGGTCGGTTATCAATAACCCGCTAAGGAAAATGTGGTGTAGGCGCTATTTGCTTTGGCTGGGAGAAGAGCGGCTGAAGGTTATTGGATACGATTTAAATGAGCTGCTTTGCGATCTGGATTCAACACATAACACTTTGCGCTACATATTTTCAGACGGTATTAGGCTACTGAATTTGAAGACTAGAGCCATAAATATCTTAGGAGTAGTGTGGCGCAGTATTTTTAGATAACCACTCAATGGCATTCGACATCATTGGTCAGGTTCGGGCTGGCAAAGGAATTGACTGGCTGGTGCCCGCTTTCCAGAACAATGCCTCTCTCGGCAACCTCACGGTCGCTGGAGAATTTTACATACCTCAATATCGCGAGCAATTACCGGTCCTAAGAGGGTTTAACGGCTTCATTAATTGCTCCATGTCCGAAGCCGAGATGTTGGAGCGGGCAGCCGGGCAGGATTATTTGTTGATGCTGTATGACGTGTGGGACAAGCGAATGGAAAGCGCTGTGTTGTACCTCGCGGCGCGGGTGAACCGACCGGTCGTTGTTTATGGCGATAGCTGGTCTGGCAGAATGGTCAGAGAATTCGAATGCGGTGTGATCGCGCCTGATGGCCGTCAAGAGACAGTGGATTTGCTGCGACGGATTCCGCGACCTGGGAGCGTTGAGTATGCCAGGTTGCTCAAAGGGATGGCTGAATTCAGGCAGGCACATTCCGTCAAATCCTTGCGTGGCAGGGTCATTCATGAATTACTTGGTTAAAGATGTTAGGGAAGTAGATGTGTAATGGGTTTTATAAAAAAAATCATTAAGTTCGTTTTTCGACATGTGTTTGGGCTCGAGGTATTTTTGGACAGGAATCTCCCTCTACCTGCCGTCCAGGGGGAAACTGTCGATAAGGCCTTGATAGAACTAGTTTCTTCTCTGCGCAAATTTGAAGTCGATTTGGTTCTCGATGTCGGATCGAATAACGGTCAGTTCGCATCAGGAATACGTCACTGTGGATATGCGGGCAGAATCGTGTCGTTCGAGCCGCTTTCTCAGGCCCACGGTCAGTTGCTGCAAGCCAGCACGGAGGATTCCATGTGGGATGCCCACCCACGTTGCGCACTAGGCGATCATAACGGCAAAATCGAAATCAATATTGCGGGCAATTCGTTTAGCAGTTCAATTTTACCCATGTTGGAATTGCATAGAAGCGTCGCGCCTGAGTCGGCTTATCAAGGGAAGGAGATCGTCACTATCACAACCCTGGATGATGTCGCTGGGCAATATATGAAGGATGCAAGCGCGACGTTTCTGAAGATCGATGTGCAGGGTTTTGAATGGCTGGTGTTAGATGGTGCGCGTGACACATTGCCACACACCAAAGGGATATTGGTGGAGCTCTCTCTCGTGCCGCTTTACGAAGGCCAGCGTTTGTGGCGAGAAGTGATCGATCGACTTGAGGCTGAGGGCTTTACATTGTGGGCCTTCATGCCGGAGCTTTCTGACCAGGTTTCTGGGCGCACGCTTCAGATCAATGGGGTCTTTTTTCGACATCCGTGATGTGCTGATAGGTACGCAGCACAAAAGAAGAGCGGTATCAAGTTCTACGTGTAACGGGTGAATGACGGCCCAGTTGCGCATAGACTTCCAGGGCGTGGCGAAGTTGAGACATTCTCGTGAGTGCATGTTGAGGCGATGGACAATGACAGTCAGCCGCGCGGTGTGTTGCCCGACAAGTCGTGCCCTTGGGCAGGTAATGGCGCAACAACCCGTTCGTATTCTCGTTGGTCCCGCGCTACTACGGGCTGTAAAGGTCCGCAAAGAACACTTGGATCGCCAGCCACTCGGTCAGGCGACGTGTGCTCGGCCATCTCTTCCCCGCATCATAGGTCAGCGTTTTGCGCAGCAACGCAGGCACATGCCGGAGCTTTTTGGTGACTCCCTGTCGGGCACTCCTTGGATCCGTTCCCTCCATCCGTGCCGGGAGACCGGGCGCGTGGCAATAGACGTCATGGGGGGATCTGGCCGCGTCGATCGGTCTCCGCGCCCAACGCCGGCGCACCTTGCGCGTCTGACGCAGCTCCGTCAGCAGTTTG
>JBDTWO010000277.1:0-3860 GCA_040006635.1 Chloroflexota bacterium | reverse complement strand
GGACAATACACACCAGCGCTTCCAGGTTTTGTTGCGGTTCTTTCCAAGCCGGTCACTGTGCCCTGCACCGATATACGATCAGCAAGCTGACGTCCCTGCCGCACATACACAACTACTGCGCCGATCAACAATCCTATCGCAAGCAAAGAGACAAGACAGCCGCCCACGAAAAACCCAGCACCCATACGATTTTCCTCTTTCTGATTGCATGCAGTATACAGCCGAGAAGCGAGAGAGGCAATAGCGTCAGAATCATAAATGTCACCCTGAGCGAAAGCGAAGGGCCTCTACGATAATCTCAGAGACTCTTCGCCGCAAAGCGGCTCAGAGTGACATGGCTTTTGGTATTACGGCTTCGGGGTCTTCACCGGGCGCGCGGATTGGCAGCGCGGAAGGCTTTGATCGCTTCACGCAGTGCCTTGCCTGTGCCATCCATGGCGGCTTTGATTTCCTGCATCTTATCGTGCATGGCTTTGACGGTCTCTTTAGCTTTTGCGGGGTCGGTCACTTTGCCGTTGGCGTCAAAACCCTGATGTGAATTGACGATGCCCTTGGCGCTTTCGTAGATGGGCTTGGCATCTTTGACCGCCGCATTGAACGCATCCAGTGCGGCTTGCACAGCAGAGACATCCTTGCCGTTGGCGCTCGCCTTATCCAGCAACTTCTGGACTTTCGCGGCGAAATCCTCAGCCTTGCCCATGCGCTCATACATCTTGAGCTGACGTGCCCAAGCCTTCTCCAACTTTTCATTGGAGACCTGCCCGGCAGGCGGCGGAGTCGGGTCATTCGCCCCCATCGCGGATGCGCTGACGAACGGCAAACTCGCCAGTCCCAGCGCGGCGACCAGTGCTGCTAAAATCGTTTTCTTGAATATGTTTTTCATCGTAAGCTCCTTTAGTTAGTTTGTTACGATGATTGTAGGATATGCAAGTTACGGGGGTATGGCGGGGATGTAAAATCTTTGTAAAAAGTTTGGGAAGATAGCTGTCATACCAGCGTGAGTTATAGAACATCAAACCGAAGTCGCTGGCATAGGAATATTGCCCTGTGTATTGATATTTGGTTGGTGTATTCCCTGATGAATAGCGCACCTCGCCCCAAGCCTTATAGCGCGTCTCAGCGGCTCCGTTCCCATTGGCAAAGGTGATGAGGCTCGTACTTCCCAAATGATCGCCTAATATGAAGTAGAGTGTACCGCCTGTCCGCACACCTGCACTTGCGCCAGGTGCAAGTGTGGCGATGCGTTGACTGCCTGCATAGTAATACTTGGTGACGACTCCATCCGTCACCTCGTAGTGCGCGCCTGTAAAGTAAGTGATGATGATTATGCTGCAATGATTTCTATTAGAGATAACGTCTTCTGTTATGGGAGAGGCCACATATCTTGTGGGGTCTCTATACACTTTTCATTTCCAGGCTCCTTAAATAGAGTGTAAAAAGTTTTGACATTCATGTCTGTTGCAACATCAATAGGCTTTGCTTGTTGCAAGTCATATCTTGCTATAACATCGCTCATGGAGACTTCTTTTGAAGGATTCCAAAACCAAAAGTAAGAGGAAGCTAAGGATGGACACCCCAAGATATTTCCGTTCTTTACTCTCTCAACAGATGATTCGTAGTATGCCATAAACCTGTTTTTAGGGTAAAACAACACTATGTTAAAGTCCCATGGATCGCCTAGAGGAACCACCTTTCTGGTAAAGATATATACTTCTGAAGGTTCTCCGTATTGTGATAATACACGCGATAAACTGAAACCTTTGGTAATATCTGCATACGATTGTTCACCCAAAACGTCTTCATAACCATTTCCAATTTTACGCACCATTTGTGTGCCAAAGAATGTTTCATCAACAATTCCATCAACCATATCGACCTCAAGAGAAAGGTTGAGGAGTAAGTTGTTTGTTTGTGGTATCCTCAAAAAAAGCCGCCCCCCTTTTTCTGAGAACACTCCTCCTCCATCGGAAAAAATACTGAATCGATTTAAATTCTTCACTTCATCTAAATGGGTTATTCCAGGGCTTATTCCCCAAAGGCAGGGAAATTCACAGCTATTATTTGCTAACAACTGCAATATCTCCGCTTTTGCATCAAACTCTGCAAGCGTTGGCATAGCCGTAAGTGTTGCACTGGGAAGAGCTGACGGCGTAATTGTGGAATATGGTGTCCAGGATGCGGTGGGAATTGGCAATTCTGTCGGATTTGATATTGTTGGGCTAATAGAGTAATTTATTGGGGCAGGGTTCGCTGACGCGCAACCACTAGACCCTATTATGATGGTCAGCATTATGCATAGAATTATTTGTTTGGAAATGCTTAGGCAATTCATTTTTCACCTGCTACTTTGAGCTTCAGCAATCCAAGTATCCATATTTGTTGTCATGACATAGTTCCGGTCAGACCCGAGATCATTGTTGCCCCATTTACCATATACCCAACCCACAAACTTTAAGAGCTCCAGCCGCCGTCCTCGGCGGCGTTTTGCTCGAGTAACCCTTACGCCAAGGCGACACCAAAAGCAACTTGCCTGACATGTTTTGCATGGCACTGCCTACACCCTTCTCAACACCAACATCGTCAAGTCGTCGGCGGCGGGCATGTCTTGGACAAAATCGAGCAGGGCTTTTTCGACCACGTCCATCATCTCGTGGGCGGAGGAGCATTGGTTGGCAGTGATCGAGTCGGTAAGGCGTTCTTCGCCGTAGAACTCGCCTTCGCTGTTGAATGATTCGGTCAAGCCATCGGTGTAGAGGAAAATATGATCGCCCGATTCTAATTGAATGGTACGTTCCTCAACGCCGTGACCAATAAACGCCCCCAACGCGATCGCCGTGCGCGTCAGACGTTCAATACCGCCAGAGTTCTTGACCCACAACGGCGGGTTGTGTCCCGCATTGACATAGGTCAACTCATTGTTGTTCATGTCCAACACGGCATAGACTGCTGTTACGAACATCCCTTGTTTGGTATCAGGTACAAGTAGTTCATTCACGCGGCGCAAGGCGTCAGCGGGCGAAGCGTTCTCTAGTACAGCTGCCCGCACGAGGGTCCGTGTGAGCGCCATGAACAGCGCGGCGGGTACGCCCTTGTCAGCAACGTCCGCGATGAAGAGACCGAGGCGGTTATCCGGCAAGTCAAAGACATCGTAGAAGTCGCCGCCCACCTGTCGAGCCGTTTTCCAACGTGCGGCGAGTTCCCAATTCTCAAACGTGGGCAACGTCTCAGGCAGAAACGTCTTCTGAATTTGGCGCGCCAACTGCACTTCAGTTTCGAGGCGTTCGCGCACCACCATCTCTTTTTGGAGCAGGTCATTTTGGATCGCAAGCGCGGCTTGCTGCGCGATACCGGTGATGATCTCCAAACGGCGCGAGCGGAAGCGTAATCCACCCGCGGCTTCTTCGATGATCATCACGCCATAGAGATCATCGCGCACGGCGATCGGTACAGCGAACAACAAGGCATTGGGGCTGCCAAGATTTGCATCCTGTGTGAGATCGGCTGCCAGCCAGGCGTTTAATCCGCTCGCGCCATCGAGTTGACAGGCGAGCATGCCGGTCGCATCACGGCAGGAATCTAAAAAGGCAAATTCACCGGGCACGAAAGCGCGGTTCCAAAACGAGATCGCATCTTCTTCGTTGAGCCCATATTCCTGTGATGGGCGATAGAGCTCTTTCTCTTTGTCCCACTCATATAACGCGGCGCGCTCCACACCGAGCTCCGTCGGATGGCGACCGAGGTCGCCACCTACCTCCACCGCGACGGGCTCTCGGCCAGGACCGTGACGACGAAGCTCCGCTACTCCGACTTCTCGCTCCGCTCGCGCTCGTCGACGCTCCCGACCCCGATCGACGAGGCAG
>JBDTWO010000276.1:0-4045 GCA_040006635.1 Chloroflexota bacterium | reverse complement strand
CCCAGGGTTGAGGTAACCGCTGAGGGTAGAATCGTTCTATCGGGCGCTCCGAGTCAGATAAGGTCAGCCGGCAAAATCCCTGCACTTCGTCTTTCACAAACAGCAGCAAAAAATCTGAAGCGCGCCCGCCATTTTTGACGAATTCCTGCGCTTCGAATTCCCAACGTCCTGGGTATTCACGGTGCAGAAAATCAAGCAATAAATTTTCCTCGCCAGCGTTCATAGGAATGAGATTTGCATCCGCAGGTTTTGGGTATATTGATCGGTAATCTTTTAAACTTCGGGCAATATCATATTCATAGGGCTGATCAGCAGAGGCTTGATAGCCATGCTTCTCAAAAAAAATCGCATTGTCACGCATGCTATAAGGCAGTCCCGGCAAAAACGGACGCAGATTGCCGCCAACGCGGATGCGTTTGCAATCATGTTCCTTGAGCCAGTCTTCCGCCCAATTCATTAACGCTGAACCGATGCCTTGTCGCTGCGCAGAAGGTTCAACAGCGATGGCGCTCAACCAGCCAAGCGCGCCGCCCTGCACAACGCTGGTCAACACAAACCCAACAGGTTCATTGTTATGAAAGGCAATTCGTCCTTCGATAACTTCTCCAGTTGTTGGAATGCTGTTGTAGACCAGCAGTCTTTCATTGATAGGATAATCATGATGACTGGCAGCGTTCCATATGCGGATGGCATCGGCAGAATGAGTAGAAGTGAAGGGGATTAAGTTGGGCATAATTTTTGGAGACGGTAGCACATCAATCCGATCATAGGATTATTCAGTACAACGCAACGTGCGTGAAAGTCTTATGGCAGAGCGATCGGCAACACACCCGCTGGCACAATTTTTCCCGATAACACATCAGTTATTGCATCACGGATCGGCGGATTGAATCCATAAGTGACGAGCACTGTCACATTTTGGGGCAGGAGACTTGCGTCAAATGGGTTGCGATGGACAAGCACAATGACCGGGCTGCCTGCTTCACATAACTCCTGCACGAGCTTCAATTGATTCTGATGGACATGCAGGTCATCGACCGGGACGATGACCACACGTCCCTTTTGGGCAGCGTGAATCACCTCCGCAATTTGAGAAGCGGCAGGCTGGGTATCAACTTTCAGAATATCACTAGCCAGACGAAGAGATTTGGTCAGGTCACGCACTGCGCCGGTTTCAATGATCAGAGGCGTGGATTTGAGCGGGAGCAATCCCTCTGGATCACGCACGAGCGTGACAGCTTTTTGCGCCAGTTCACGCGACAAAGCGATATGCGCGTCTGTTTTGACGGAAGCGGCTATCGCCTCGATCTTCACCGGAGCCGGGTTCAACAACCCGAACATTTTCTTCATCTGGAGAATTCGCTCCACCGATGCGTTTAACTGTGCCTCGGAAATTTTTCCATCTTTGACTGACTGTACTAAATTGGCAAACGCTTTGCGGTGCATATCATGATCGCGATTGAATAACAACAAGTCTGCGCCCGCCGCCAAACCCAGCGGCGCTCCAACCTGGGGAGGATATCCATTGGCAGCCAGCGCACCCATCTCCAGCGAGTCGGTGACGATGAGTCCGTGATAGCCGAGTTCCTCGCGCAGCAAACCGGTCAACACCGGGCGTGAAAGAGTCGCAGCCAAGCCGGGAGTCGAATCGATGGCTGGGAAAGTCACATGCGCCGACATGATCCCTGCAAAGTCAGCAGCGATGGCTGCCTTGAAGGGCACAAGCTCAACTTGATCGAGTCGCGCGCGGTCATGCGGAATCAGCGGCAAGTCAATATGCGAATCAGTACCCGTATCACCGTGACCGGGAAAATGTTTGCCAAATGCCAGGAGTCCATTTTTCTGCAAGCCGCCTGCGAAAGCCAAACCATATTCACTCACTTTGGCGGGGTCGGAACTAAAGGAACGAATGCCAATGACTGGGTTGGCAGGATTATTGTTGATATCCAGATCAGGAGCAAAATCAACGTTGATACCTACCGCGCGCATTTCGGTTGCCATGGCAACCGCAACATGGTAGGCATTTTGTGAGTCGCCGGTGGCAGTCAACGCCATGGCAGAGGGAAACTCGGTGAAGCCTTTATCTTCAGTCAACCGGGCAACACGACCACCCTCCTGGTCAATGGCAACAAACAGACCAGGGCTGCCACTTTCGAGAGCGATCTTTTGTAATTCATTGGTGAGCGCAGCAATCTGCTGAGGGGCTTGAACATTGCGGGCAAAAAGAATCACGCCGCCAATATGGTACTCACTGATCATGCGGCGTAGTTCGGCATCGACAGCCATGCCGTCGAAACCAATAACCATGACTTGACCAATTTTTTGCTCAAGAGTCAAAGTTTTTTTCAAGTTAAAAGAAATGGGATCGGGCATTATGAATCAGACCAATGGGTCGAAAGAGGCGAGGAGTCAAGAGAGTAGCGAGAAGCAAAAATTACAATCATCAACTTTTAATTCAAATCCTTGCGCCTCTCCCAGATAGAGAGAGAGGCGCAAGGTAAAACGTAAGGCGAACCCTATTGGATAATTTTTATATCCCATTTCTCAGCGAAGAAGGGTACATAGGCGCCTTTATTCACATCATAGAAAGTGAAGGGCGGATACAGGAAGGTGCTCAACACCGCGCCATTGAGCAGGACCGTATCTGGCGAGTAGAGATTGTAGTTCGCCTTGGGCGGCTGCACATATGGGTAGCTGGTTTTAAATTCCTTGGCTGTATTGCCGTCGCTTGGTTTGAGTGAACCACTCAGGAACTGGCGCGCAACTGGTGAGTTGTTCTGGTTGTTCAGATAGATCGAATCATCCGCCGGTAGCCAGCCAACGACACGCGTCTGGGTATCGATCGGATCGGTCAGATAACGCTCGAACATTTACACGACCGGCAGATTGTCGTTGAACATGGAGACCATATCGGCGACATACGGTTTCTGAGCTTCAACATCGAAACCCTCAGCCATCTTGTCCACCCAGTCCTTAATATTGATCTCTTTGCCGTCGGCGGTCTTCTGAATATACGGGAAGTCCATACCGCGTGCGCCCTCAGGACCTTCGGGATCGTTCTTGCCGCCGATGCCAGGGCGGACGTTGTAATCGTATGAAACGAACGGATGGAAGTAGGTAAAGCGCATGCCAATGTCCATGGACATTTGATAGGCGCCAGCCTTGTGCATGTCATTACGATTTGCAGAATCATAGGGCTTGACATTGATCTTGATGCCAAACTTTGCAAGCTGCTGCGCAACATTCTCAGAGGATGCAAGGTATTCGGTGAAGTCGGCGGGTACGCTCAGGTCGAACTCCATTTTCTTGCCTTTATCGTCGACCCAGATGCCGTCAGCACCCTTCTTGAAACCTATACCAGTCAGCAATGCCTCAGCCTTCGCCAGATCATAGCCATAGGTATTGAGTTTTGCGACCTGGTCTGCAGAGAGCCAGGTGGGCACAGCCGCATCGGTGAAGCCAGCCATGTATTTGATCGGGCGGCAGCTTTCACCAAACGCAACGGTGCAGTTCTCCACGCGGTTGATGGCGTAGGCAATCGCCTGACGGACTTCTTTGCGACCCAAGGGGTAGACATCGTTGTTGAAGTAAATACCAGGACCGTTGGTAGCCGGACCGCCGAGAACTTCAATCTGGGGACCCATGGTGCGAATCGCATCCAGGTTAGCGGGGCTATAGGCGTTGGACGAATAATCCATATCACCGGAGAGATAGAGCGGTAAATCCTGGGCGGTATCGCCCCAATAGACGACCACTGAGTTAAAGTCGACCTTGTCAGCGTTGAAGCCGGTGGGTACCTTTGTCAGGGTAAGTTGGGCTTCGGTAACGGAAGCAGGATCAATGTTGTAAGGACCGTACGTCACACCTGCATCTGGGACAAAAGTGTTCAACTCATCATTAGCAGCCTTGACCGCATCACCATCACGGTCAGCGTTGGCGGTGCGGAAGCCTGCCGCAGCATCCATCCACTTGCCATATTGTGAATAAGGCCGTGGGGCGGTAGATCGGACGATAGCGTCCAGAATGGCGGGACCAGTTGTTTTGA
>JBDTWO010000275.1:0-4051 GCA_040006635.1 Chloroflexota bacterium | reverse complement strand
ACGCCGCGTCCGCCAGAGACGATGACGCCAGCATCGCTGAGGCTCACGCCCACGGCGGCAACGCTGTAGCCTTCGACGGTTGTGAGCGCGTCGGTCTTGGCTTCCACTTTCGTTATCGTGCCTGTCTTGCCAGATTGTTGTTCCGGTTTCGGGAAGGCACGTCCGCGGATGGTGATGAAGAGCGGGGTGCCCGAGCAGGTCACTTTTTCGAAGAGCTTGCCTTCGTAAATCGGACGGGTCACTACAACCTTGTCGCCATTCACTTCAATGCTAGTTGCATCGGTGATGACATTGCTGTTCAAATCCACTGCGGACATGGCGGCGAACTCACGGGTACGAGTCGTTGTGGGGAACAGAATCAAATTCGGGCTTAGAGATGAAGCGAGCGCGGTGAGGGTGGCGGCATACGTCTCAGCGCGATAATCTGTCAGCGCAGGATCGTCTGCGAGCAGGACTTCATCCGCGCCATATTCCAACGCAGTTTGTGCTACTGCATCCGCGCCAGCGCCAAACACCAACGCGATCGCAGAACCAAAACTTTTTGCGAGACCCAGCGCCTCCCACGCGGCGGGCTGCACTTCACCTTTGAAATGATCGATGTATACAAAAGTTTTCATAGCACTTTCTCCGCCAGGATTTTTTCAACGAGTGTTTCGGCGATGGCTTCGGGCGAGTCGCCGGTGATGATCTCAATGGTCATTTCGCGCGCGGGCGGGTTCAGCAATTCACTGCGCGTGATAACTGCCGCAGGCGCGGCAATTCCCAAATCACTTAACGACCACACGGGGATGGTTGCCTTCGAGGCTTTGCGGATGCCCATGAATGAGGGATAGCGCGGTTCGCCGATGCTTTGGACGACGCTGAGCACGGCAGGCAAATTAGCTTTGACGGATTGCCGACCTTCTTCGATGACGCGGTCAACGGTCACGCTTCCGGCTTCGACTTTGATCTGCCCCGCCAACCCAAGCATGGGCCACCCGAGGACTCGGGCGGTCTGTGCGGCGGTGACGCCTGAACCTGTGTCGAGAGTCTGACGACCGAAGATGACCATATCCACGCCGCCGATCTTTTGAAGCGCCGCGGCAAGGACGCGCGCCGCACCGACCGTATCAAGTTCGTTGAGCGCCGGGTCTGAAACCAGGATGGCGTCATCCGCGCCCATGGCGAGCGCGTGCTTGAGCGCTTCCCTCGCGGATTCGGGTCCGATACACAAGGCGGTGACCGTGGAACCGCTATTGGCTTCCCTCTGCTGAAGCGCGCCTTCGACGGCATACTCGTCGAACGGGTTGATGACCAGCGGCGCGTCCCCCCATGTAATTTGCCCACCCTCGGCTTTGACTTTCGCCTCCGAGTCCGGGACTTGTTTGATGCATGCGATGATTTTCAAGATGTTCCTCCAGGTAATTTAACTGTTTTGAATTTTTTGATACACAGCTCGCTATATTTTTGGATTTCATCCGTTGTCACGGGAATTCCTGTTGTTTGAATAGTTTTTGCGACATCTTTGCTTACAACAAAAAGATATTTTGGCTTGTTGTTGCTGACGTTTGTTTCCCTATATAAGTAATAATTATCTTTATCAGTAAATAAGAGGAAATAATCATTGTATGTGTATAAATCCTGCGTTCGAATTTGTCCCTCAATGAGAATGGGGTTATTTGAAAATATAACTATAGATGTTGTTTTTCGCAATGTTATTACACAACCAGCCATATATCCATTAACAAGCGATGCGCTCGATTGGATGGTCAGAAAGTTTCCAAGCATTGCGATCATAATTAATATTCGAGAAAGCGCAATTGGAGTTTGAGATGAAATAATAGATTGGCTTTCTGACGGTTCTTTTTGAATCTTCAAGCCGATAGGCGATGCAATCAGAAAAGCTACTTCCAATCCCATGAATATCATAAAAACAGCAAGAAGATTTATCGTGTTTTCATAGAAATAGCTGACTGAAATTCCAAGATTAGAAGTGTCCACTAGAAGAATGCCTGCAATGATGCCAATTGTAAATACTAAAAGAATTGAAATAATTCTCGTGACATAGGTCTTTGTGTGTTTGAGGATATTTTCGTAAAAAGAAATTTTAAAAAGATATGCTAGGTAATATAGAAAAATTGTGAATAGTAGATCTAAAAAAAAGTATATAAGGCTTGATATTCCCTTTTCAAGGTAGTCCTCGGGCGCAATTGATACTGTTAGGGAAGGGAATCCAAAAGCCGAAAATAGACCTGTATAGAAATACCGACCAAATAGCCAAAGTAATGCTCCACCAAGTCCAATAAACCCAGCAACGGAGCCTATCACTTTAATAATATCGTTCCATTGCAGTGATGGTGTTGGGAATCTCCCCTCATCATTTTTTAATTCCGGCACTTTGGCTTTTTCTTGTTTCATAAAGTTCATCGTTAATAATAATCTATTTACTAAACACAAACCCTAAAACCACCAAAACATCAGCTCCGAGAACCGCCAGAATGCCGAGCAGACTGAAAACCTTTTGCCAGAGAATCCAATTCCGTTTGTTTTCCAGCCGCTTGAGGAAGAAATCCTTGAACGGGTACAGCGAAGGTTGAGCCGTAAGGCTATTATAAATGGACTGGTAGTATTCGTCCGTTTTGAACCAGAGTTTGTAGGTATTGGAAAAGAATAGCAGACTGAAGATCAGGAAGACGATGACAAATCCGAGCGAGGGTTGGGTCATTGGGTTTGAAAGTTAGAAGGTTGGAATGTTGAAAAGTTTAAACTTTCAAACTTTTCAACCTGTGCCTGTGAATTAGCGTTATTTTACTTTACCACAAACGTCATCAACATAAACAGAAAATACGTCACTCCGCCCGTTGCCCATGCGAAGTATGGGAGGTTGAGGAGACCTTTGATCATAAACTAGACGACTGAAGCGTTTGCGGCGTTGGTTCTTCCTGGATAAATAAAGGTCTCATCTTGAACAGGATCACCAGACTGATGACAGCGAGAACGCCCACCACTATTTCAATGCCTATCGCGCCAAGTGACGGCATAAGATAGACAGCCAGTCCATCCACAATTGCATGCCAGAGTAAAGCAATCCAGAACCAGATCGGTTTCTTGTATGCCAGGCTGTATAACACCATAACTGAAAGTGACAGATGCAAACAAATGGCGAATGCACGCTCGATCAACCCAAGGAATGCCATATACACAGGAGTTGACCAGAATGCCGCTATTTGCTGCTTAGCTAGTTCGATCTGATCGGCAGGAATATTAAATGCTGAGAGGTCGGTCGCATTTTTCATGACAACCATGTTGACCACAGTTGCAATTCCCAAAAGCCCCAGCAAACTGGCTTCGATGCCGCCATGTCCCGCGCCGACGAGCACACCGTCCCGCCATGTTTTGGCTTGCTTCAGCACAAACTTGAAAAGGATATAGCGGGCGGTCTCTTCGAAGATCCCAGCCAGCAGACCCAGTAACACAGCATTGAAAGGCAAAGACCAGGCTATGGGTGGATTGGGCAGACTTCCGTTTTTGAATGCGGCGGTCAGCGCGGATAAGAATGGAATATGCAAAACTTGTGAGAGGATAAAAGTCACTGCGCCTGCGATTGGCAGTTTCCAGGGCAGATCAAATTTGCGCTTAAGGTAGATGACCATCACGATGGGCAGAACGATCATGCCCAGAATACTAATTCCATACGCTGTAAGTAACATGGTGACTCCAGTCCCCTAAATATATGTTCATTTGATAACAGTATGACTGATCAGTTTTCCCGTTCGTAATCCCAGCTCGCAGGCGTGACCGCCGATGGTGTAGGCAGAGATCGTATCGCCATCTTCGTTAAGTCGCATCTTCGAAAACAGCGTACTGGCATCCGGCTTTTCCGCCTGCCAGACGATCTTTCCGCTGGATGATATGCAGTACAGATTCGATTCGTAGCGCGGAAATCCGCTCGGGTTTTCGAGCACGATCGTGCCCAGGTTCGATTGCATCGACTTTTCGATCTTGGTATGCAGGGGTTGAAGTTCCATGACTTATTTCACATCCAATATGCCGCCTGCCAAGTTCATCTTCA
>JBDTWO010000274.1:0-4077 GCA_040006635.1 Chloroflexota bacterium | reverse complement strand
CGTTCTTTCTTGACGGCGGCTCATTTTACATGAGAGTTGGTGATTTGTCCAGAAATAAATCATTTCAGGCGCGGTTCAACCGCGCCTGAAATAGCGTTAAGGTTTCGCAAAGATGACTACAAAGTACCCGCCCAACAGGCTCTTATCCGAGACCATATAAGAAATGCCGATCTCAGTTGCTTCTGCGTTGAGAATGTTGGCACGGTTAGCGGAATCGTTCATCCACCAGGTGAAGGCGGATTGAGCGGTGCTTTGCGGTTGTGCATATAAATTCTCAAGTACAAACGAACCTGAATAGTCTTGGGCTGCTACTCGGAATTCTGGGGTGGAATTATTCAACCCGATATGGCTCAGATAATTATTGCAGATCATATCGGCAGCGTGCTCTTTGGCAGCTGTGACCAGCTTCTGATTGACACTGAGCGCTGGCAGGTTACTCTTTGCCCGTTCAGTGTTGATCAAAGTTTGCACTTCGGTGACGAACGCAGCGTTTTCGGTGGGCGCGCAGCCTGTTGTCCCGGCGACAGTTGCGGCGGGAGCGGCTTGGGTTGGCTGTCCAGCTATCGTAGGTGTAACAGGCGTGGACGTGGAAGGAAGCGTAGCGGTCGCAGTCACAAGGTTGACGGGAATTTGAAGGCTCTGTCCAGCCTGGAGTGCGTTGGCATTTTCAATTTTATTGAGGGTGATGATATCTTCTTCTTTGCTGTTGAATTTAGCAGCGATGCCTGCGAGGGTATCACCGGGCAGAACCTGATATTCGATCTTGGTGCCGCGCCCTAAATTTGCAGGGATGGGTGTGGTGGTTTTGAGCAAAGTACCTATAGGGGGGACACTGATTGTCTGCCCTACGAAATAGACACCATTGTTTTCCATAATGGTAGGGTTGCTATCAAGAATTAGTAGCACGCCATCTGCACCTAAGTTGAATTTTTCAGCGATGCCTTGTAACGTATCTCCCTCAACGATCGTATAATCTACGGGACCGGTAGGGGTTGGGGTGATGGTTACTGTTGGGGTCAGCGTGAGGGTAGGTGTCAGTGTGGGGGTATTGGTATTGGTGGGCGTAAAGGTCAGCGTTGCGGTAGGGGTATCGGTGGCAAACAATCCGCTGAGCGGTTTATTCTTTGACCCAAGCAGCCAGACAGCCAGTACGATGAGTACGATCACAACAAGGGCAGTGGCGCCATATATAAGAAGCGGACCGCGTTGCTGTCTGCGCTTGCGATAAGCGTTGAGTACGTTCGAGGTGTTGTTATTACTAGGCGGAGTTCGGTTTAGCATATCTTTTCCTTGTGTACATAAAGACGCATAGAGATGGGACTTGTGTTCCCACCTGAAGCGGTGAAATGATTCTACCTGAAAAATGAGGGTTTTTGGATGTCAAAAGTCAAACGTCGAAAGTCTGTGACATTTGACTTTCGACGTTTGACACTCTTACTTCATGTGCTCTTTCAAATATTTCCCCGTATATGAGCCTTTGACTTTCATTACTTGTTCAGGTGTGCCCTCGGCGAGAATTTCTCCGCCGCGGTCGCCGCCTTCAGGACCCAGGTCAATGACCCAATCTGCAACTTTGATGATGTCGAGATTGTGTTCAATGATCAAGACAGAATTACCAGCGTCCACCAAACGTTGTAAGACCTCGATCAGCTTGTGTACATCTGCGGCATGCAAGCCAACGGATGGTTCATCCAAAACATATAGCGTGCGTCCGGTTGCGCGTCGCGAGAGTTCCTTTGAGAGCTTCACGCGTTGTGCTTCTCCGCCCGATAGTGTTGTAGCAGGTTGACCCACACGCACATATCCCAAACCAACTTCCTGCAATAAACTCAACTTGTTAAACATCTGCGGATAATTTTTAAATTCTCCGAGCGCATGGTCAACGGTCATGTCCAACACATCGGCGATGCTATATTGTTCGTGGAACATCACCTGCAAGGTCTCACGGTTGAAACGCCGTCCATGACAGATATCGCAAGGCACATACACATCGGGCAAGAAGTGCATTTCGATGCGCAACTCGCCCTGTCCCTGGCACGCTTCACAGCGCCCGCCATGGACGTTGAAAGAGAAACGCCCCGGCTTATAGCCGCGCACTTTGCTCTCGGGTAGTTCTGCATAGAGTTTGCGAATTTCATCGAACAAACCAGTGTACGTCCCTGGGTTGGAACGCGGCGTGCGCCCGATCGGCGACTGGTCAATGTTGATGATCTTATCGAGGTGATCGATGCCCTCGATCTTTTCGTGCTCGCCCGATTGCGTCCGTGCGCCCATCAATTTTGCGGCAAGCTCGTTATATAAAATGTCGCTCATCAACGTGGACTTGCCCGACCCTGAAACGCCGGTGATGCACACTAACTTTCCAAGCGGGATCGAGACATTCACGCCCTTCAAGTTGTTCGCTGTAGCATTGATGATCTTGAGGAATTTGCCATTTCCTTCGCGCCTCTTTTTCGGAATTTCAACTTTCTTCCGCCCCGAAAGATATTGACCTGTCAACGACTTTGGGTGCACCAAGATCTGCTTGGGTGTACCTTCAGCAATGACTTCGCCACCGTGTTCGCCCGCGGCTGGACCCAAGTCAATCACCCAATCTGCTTCGCGGATGGTTTCATCGTCGTGTTCAACGACCAGCACTGTATTCCCAAGATCGCGTAGTCCTTTGAGTGTTTCAAGCAAGCGCATGTTGTCGCGTGGATGCAATCCAATGGATGGTTCATCCAACACATACAACACGCCAACCAAACGTGAGCCGACTTGCGTTGCCAGACGAATCCGTTGCGCTTCGCCACCTGAGAGTGTGACAGCCGAACGATTCAACGTCAAATAATCAAGACCAACATTGACAAGGAAGTTTAGGCGTTCATGAATTTCCTTGATGACTCGTTCAGCGATCGCTTTTTGTTTTGAAGTGAGCGGAGTATTTTTGCCTGAAATTTTCTTGACCCATTCCAGCGTCTGTAACACGGGCCAGGAGTTTGCTTCGACGATGTTGATGTTGTCTACGGTAACAGCGAGGGCGGCGGGATTGAGTCTTTTGCCTCCGCAACTCGGGCAGGGACGGTCAGACATAAATTCCGAGATCTTCTCGCGGATATATTCCGAGTTGGTCTCTTTATAGCGCCGTTCCAGGTTCGTGATCACACCTTCGAAGGCGCGTGTAAATTTGAATTCATTGCCATTGGCATTTTGATAGGTCATCTGGATCTGTTTATCGCCGGTGCCATACAGAACAATTTTTAAATGATCTTTGGGCAAATCTTTGACCGGCATATCGAGATCGATCTTGAATGCTTTCGAGGCGTTGATCAGACTCTGCCAGTAGTAGCCGCCTTCTACTTTCGGTCCACTCCACTCCATGCTGGCGATCGCTCCATCGTTCAGAGACAAGTGCCAGTCCGGGATGATGCGGTTCGGGTCAATCTCCAGTTTGGAGCCCAGTCCCTGACAGTCTGGGCAGGCACCCTGCGGCGTATTGAACGAGAAAGTCCGCGGCTCCACTTCATTGATGCTCACGCCGTGTTCGGGACAAGCGAGATGTTCAGAGAATTGGATGTCTTCCTTTTTGTCAACGAGATTGATCGTGACATAACCCTCGCCAAATTTGAGCGCGGTCTCAACGGAGTCGGTGAGGCGGGTGAGCGCGGCTTTTTTTTCTTCCTTATCGCCCTCATGCGAAATGACGAGACGGTCAACGACTGCTTCGATGGTGTGCTGTTTGTAACGGTCCAACTCGATCTCATCATCTAATGAAGAGACATTCCCATCTACGCGGGCGCGAGTGAAACCGGCTTTGCGGATTTCTTCGAAAACCGCTTGATAGGTTCCCTTGCGGGCACGGACTAGCGGCGCAAGGATCAAAATGCGCGAGCTTTCGGGAAGTTTTGCGATCTTATCTACGATCTCTTCAGCCGATTGCTTGACCACTTCGCGTCCGCATACGGGGCAGTGTGGGATACCCGCGCGGGCAAACAACAAACGCATGTAATCGTAGATTTCAGTGACGGTTCCAACCGTCGAGCGCGGATTGTGACTCGTGGATTTCTGGTCAATCGAAACGGCGGGGGAGAGCCCGTC
>JBDTWO010000273.1:0-4107 GCA_040006635.1 Chloroflexota bacterium | reverse complement strand
TATTCACGCGAAAGCGGATTGGATGTCAGCGTCCGTTTGGATACGCCGCAACAGATCGTGGATTTCGCCCGCGCCCACTGGGATGCCGGTTTGCATAGCGCGGTCTTGATCACGAATCCGGTCCCTGAAACCGAGGCAATTTCAAAGTCCGAGATGGAGCCGTATATCGAACAGGCGAATCGTGAGGCGCGCGAGCAAGGCGTCCACGGCAAGGCGCTCACTCCGTTCCTCCTCCCCCGCATTAGCGAACTGACCGGCGGAAAATCCATGCGGGCGAATCTGGCGCTGTTGTTGAATAATGCCCGTCTCGCGGCGCAAATTGCGCGCGTGTTATATAACAACGAGAATAGAAAGTTGGCATAATGAAAAACGGATTCAAACTCGCGGCAGTCATCCCCACCACACCGGCTGAGATCTACAAAGCCTGGCTGAGCACGAAAGGTCACACGGCGATGACCGGCAGCCCGGCAAAAGTGGACGGCAAGATCGGCGGGAAATTCACAGCCTGGGATGGATATATCTTCGGCTCGACCCTCGCACTGGAACCGGACTCACAAATCGTTCAAGCCTGGCGGACGTCTGAATTCGCTGACGCTGATCCTGATTCTCTCGTCGAGCTTTCTCTCAAAGCAACCAAGGACGGGACAAAGCTCACACTCACCCACACCCAAATCCCCACAGGGCAGGAAGATTCATATCGGCAGGGCTGGGAGGATTTTTACTTCAAGCCAATGAAAGCTTATTTCGAAAAATAGCTAGACACAGACCTTCGAGTTCTTAAAGAACTCGGAGGTCTTTTTTTTGTACTATTGACTTTTTAGAACACATGTTCTAAAATACTCCCATTGTCTCATCTATTCGACAAAGGAGTCCAAAATGACCACATACCGTAAAAATTCTGGCGATGGCTTGCGTGCCCTGTTCCGTGACCTTACCCGCGGACGCCGCTTCAACCGCACCGCCGCCTGGGGCATGATGATCCTGGGCGCACTGCTCGCTTTTGAGGTTTTCAATTTCAGCACCACCCAATTTGCCCTGGCTGATGTCCTTGGCGATTTGAAGTTCGGAGGTATGCGCTGGGCTACCATTCTCGCCATTGCTTTCTGTGGCATGGACTTTGCCGGTATCGCCCGCATCTTCACTCCTGAACAAGGCGCTGATGAACCCAAGGAAGTCTATTACCTCTTTGGCGCCTGGTTGCTGGCAGCAGCCTTCAACGCCCTGCTCACCTGGTGGGGAGTCGCCGTGGCAATCGTCAATCACACAAGCCAATCTGGCGGCATCGTGATCAGCAACGAGACCCTAACCAAGATCGTACCCATCTTCGTGGCGGCAATGATCCTATTCATCCGCATCTTGATCATTGGCACATTCTCCATTGCGGGCGATCGCATGTTCCATGCCCAGGGACAGCAGACCTACAATAACAATCCGCGCCCTGTCCAACAACAACAACAGCAGACCTATCGTCCCGCGCAACAGCAACAAACCTATCGCCCGGCACAGTCTCAACAGCAGCCCGTTTTGCGCCCGGCATCCAGTTTGAATCGTCCGACGCCAACCAATATGCAGGCGCAAAGCGCGAACTCTTTCCGCACCATGCCAAATCCTGCGCCCAAGCCGGTGATGCAACAGACTTCTTTTGCACGCCCTGAACCCACCTACCATCCCTATAACGGACAAGCCAGTAACGACCGTTCACTCGACGCCTAAATTTGCTGGAGCAAGTTCCAGCAATCCATAACTCCGAACTCATTTCGAGCTCGGGTCCCTATACTTGATAAAGGAACCCACACTTATGCCCCGCGCTCGCTCCAACAAACAAGCCGATTGGCAGACAGCCGCGCCCCAAGAAAATGGAAGCGGCTGTTTGTCTCTTTACTCCCTATCCATACTCGCAGTATTTTTGATCACTGGGCTGATCACGGCATTGGCATTCAACAGCCCCATAAAAATATCTGCCGCTTCCCTAAACCCTCAAACGGATTCAACGTCCCTCTCCCCCATCTTTACGCGCGAAGTGCAACACTGGTCAGCGGACATCATCAGATGGGCGAACGCTTCCGCCCTCGACCCGAATCTGGTGGCGGTTATTCTGCAAATTGAATCCTGTGGGAATCCTTCTGCCCGCTCAGGCGCCGGTGCCATGGGACTTTTCCAAGTAATGCCATTTCATTTCCGCTTTGGGGAAAATCCCTATGACCCCGAGACCAACGCCCTGCGCGGACTCAACTATCTTGCCCGTTCCCTCCAAGCCGCCAATGGTGACGCCCGCCTCGCACTCGCTGGCTACAACGGCGGCATCGGAGTCATCGCCCGCAGTGAATGGACGTGGCAAGCCGAAACAAAGCGCTACGTCTATTACGGCGCACCAATTTATGAAGATGCTCGCAACGGCGCGGCTTCAAGCGTTATGCTGGATGAATGGTATCGAAAATATGGCGCTGGTCTATGTAGAGACGCAAGTAAACGGTTGGGATTAGGCAACTAATTTGGAATCTATCAACTTGCTGATGAAAAAAAATTGAACAGCAAGCTGTCCAATTCCAGAATTAAACCAACGGCAACCAGATCGCAAACGTTGTGCCTTGTCCCTCTTTTGAGGTCACTTCGATGCGCCCGCCGTGATGTTCAACGATCCATTTCGTGATGGAGAGTCCCAGCCCGAAACCGGTACTCTTGCCGCGCGTGCGGGATTTCTCGGCCCGATAAAAACGCTCGAAGATGTGCGGCAAGTCCTCGGCGGGGATGCCGGGACCAGTGTCCCGACAAATGATGCGTGCTTGTCCACCCACTTTTGCCAGACTGAGGAAAACATCTCCATCCTGGGGTGTGTACTGAATCGCATTCGCCACCAGATTTATCAACACTTGCTTCAAACGGTCGCGGTCCCCGTTCACCAGCATTTGATCGATCTCGTTCAGATGCACACGCACCTTGTCACCGGCAATGATCCGCATCTCTTGAAATACTTCGGTGATCAACAGGTCCAGTTCAACGGGTTGGAAGTTGAGCGGCAACTTACCAGACTCAGCCTGCGCCAGCAGCAACAAGCCCCCCACCAAACGCGTGAGGCGACCCGCCTCCTGGTCAATACTCGTCAGCGACTCTTCGTCGAAACGTTTCATGCGCCGCATCAGATCAACATTCCCTTTGACCACTGTCAACGGTGTGCGTAATTCATGACTCACATCTGCCAGAAAACGCTGCTGTGAAGTGAAAAGCACTTCAAGTCTTTCCAGCGTCTTATTGAACGTGCCGATCAAACTTCCGATCTCATCCTCTTCTGAACCGAGTTGTGGAATACGTCGCGAAAGATCATCGGCACGGTTAATATTTTCAGCCGTCTCCACAATGGACTTCAAAGGTTCGAGCGCCAGCCCCAATGTGAACCATGAAGCCATGCCCGCGATGATAACGCCGAAGATCCACACCACCACCAAAACAGACAGCAGGTATGTGCGCGCCGACGCAACCGTATCCAAACTTGTTGCGATCTGCATCACAGCCACACGATTATTTTTATGTAAAAGGGGAATATTCAATACCCGCAGATGTACATTATTCAAGTCGGTTTCACGAAAAATACTTTGCTTGGTACGTTTGTTCAACGGATCAAAAGCTGTTTGATTTTTACCAAGTGTTCCAAAACTGGCTTGCAACTTATCGTCCAACCCCCAGACCTGCACACTAACATCCACATCCATTTTTTCTGGCGCTGAGATGAATTCAACTTCATCCAATGCGTTCACCGCCGCCAGATTGACAAACTCACCATAAACCTTTGCCAGCATATCATCCACCCGGCTGAGCAAAACATTATTCACCAATAAATACGCCGCCCCGCCGAAGATCAACAACACGCCTCCCATCAACAGGGAGTATAAGAGGGTCAGGCGCAGGCGGAGTGACATAACGATTTACGATTGATGGTCGAGCACCGAGGTCTCAGTTATGGATTCTCACGCATTACATAACCCACACCGCGCACCGTATGCAGCAGGCGCGCTTCACCTTCGCCCTCAAGTTTTTGCCTGAGGTAACGAATATACACTTCCAGCACATTGCTCTCGCCGCCAAAATCATAACCCCAGACACGGTCGAAGA
>JBDTWO010000272.1:0-4142 GCA_040006635.1 Chloroflexota bacterium | reverse complement strand
TTAAAACTTCTGAACGGTTGATGGCATTCTCAACCGTTCAGAAAAGGAAGTGGGTAATGTATAAGTTTTAGTCTGCCGTTCCAAAAGCTTTCTTGACAGAACTACCAGGAACAGACACCGGACTTTCATCCTCAAGATCGGATGGTTCCCAATCAACGGGATAACCGAGTGCACCCATTTCAGGCATGTCCAAGCCTTGCAGTTCAACCTCACGCGAAACACGCAAGAGCTTAAATGCAGCAAGTACCTTGAAGAACACGTACGAAAGACCAAAGACGAACACGAAAATGCTGGCAACTTCAGCCAGTTGCGCAAGAATTTGCGTAGTGCCGCCATATAACACACCGGTCACAGGCGCTTCAACACCATTCCATGCGGCGGTATCGGGGTTGCCGTTGGCAAAGATGCCCACTGCCAGCACGCCCCACAAACCATTGAAGAAATGCACCGGAACAGCACCGACTGGATCATCGATATGCCATTTTTCGAGCCAAACAGTTGCCAAGCAAACGAGCACTCCAGCGATCAAACCGATGACAACTGCTGCCCATGAGTCTACAAAAGCACAGGGTGCCGTAATCGCAACCAAGCCAGCCAGAATTCCATTGACAGACATACCTGGATCTGGCTTTTTAGTGGGTCCGATCAGCCAGGCATAGAGCATTGCTGAAGTACCACCGGCTGCGCCTGCCATCAATGTATTGATGGCGGCGATCACTGCTAGATTGCGGAACGCGCCCACAAATCCAAGCGAAGAGCCGGGGTTGAATCCGAACCAGCCGAAGAACAGGATGATCGTTCCAAGCACACCCAACGAAATGCTGTGACCGGGAATCGTATTGGCAGAACCATCCTTGTTGAATTTGCCGATACGCGGACCAATCACAATGGCACCTGCCAATGCTATGGCACCGCCGATCATGTGGACTACACCCGAACCAGCGAAGTCAACTGCGCCATTGCCCAGCCCAACACTGCGACCTAAATTCTGTAACCAGCCGCCGCCCCAGATCCATCCACCAACAACCGGGTAGATGAACATGCTAACCCATAGACCCATGAACACGAAGCCGATGAATTTCAAACGTTCCGCCATCGAGCCAGTGGGAATGGTGGCAGCGGTGTCCATGAATACCATTTGGAACATGAAGAAGCCCAACACACCGGCATTGGCGCCCAAGCCTGCGAGAACAAATCCGCTGCCCCCAAGGAAACCAAACTGACCAAAACGAATCAACGGTGTGGCGAGTAACCCAGTCCAATCACCTAATGTGATGGGGGAGTGCGCCCAGGCACCGGCAACGACTCCAGCGCGGACCACTTCTGGGTAGGCTGCATTGACTGCGCCGAATTGGAAGGCAAAGCCTGTCAGCCAGTAGCCGACTGCGCCGATACAAAACACCATCATGTTCATCATCATGGTGTGGGCAACATTCTTGTTGCGGGTGAAGCCGGTTTCTACTAAAGCGAAACCTGCTTGCATGAAGAACACGAGGAAGCCGCCCAATAATAACCACAGAATATTCAATCCCAATGTCAGATCGCTGACCTGTTCACTGGTGGGTCCGCCGTCATCCGCTAAGGCAGGGGAAGCGATCGCAAATGTAAGCACGAGCACTAAAAATAAAGCCAGACCCCATTTATTTTTTATGTATTTCATCTCTTTTTCTCCTTTAGAATTTATTGGGTACGGCGAATACCCGTTTTCAAAAAGTTATTTCTAATGCCAGCCAACATATCCCTTTGCCATCACGAAGAGCGAGGCAAAGATCATAACGAGTATGGTGGGTGGGACTGCCAGAAGCAGCCAGCGCTTCCAGCCGATCGCACCGTGATTACGTTCCATGAATGCGTAGGCGACGACATTGGCTGATGCACCGATCGGGGTGAGGTTGCCGCCGATATCGATACCCAATGCCAACGACCAGACCATCAAACCCAAAGCCGGCATGCCGGGGATCTGTGCCAGGTCTTTGAGCACGTAACTCATGGCGAGCGCCAACGGAACGTTATCTACAATGCCGCTGGCGAGACCGGGGATCCAGTGCAGCGCCATGACCAAGCCATTTTGATTCGAAGCCGCCATACCTGCCAAGCCCGTAGCAAGGGATTTGAACACGTCAATTTTTTCCAGCCCGCCAATCAAGACAAATAGACCGGCAAAGAATAAAATGCTTTCTCCGTCCACTTTGAGGAGGGTCGTGCGGCGGTCGGCGTTGCCTAGGGCGAGTAGTGCGATCCCAGCCGGGATGAGCGCTGCCATGGCTGCGTTGATGTGGATGCCGGTCAACTCGCCCAGGGGGTGATGAATTACCAGCAAGATCACTGCCAATAGAAAACCGATCAGCCCCACCTGAGTCAGATGCGCGTGTAAAGGTTCCTTACGCAGTGCTTCGATTTCGTTGATGGTATTGTCGGTGATCAGGCTGTGAGCATTCATCAGCGCTTTGCGGTTGGTGAGGTAAAACATGCCCAGCAAAAGCAGCGCTGCAATGGCAGAGACAGGTCCGGTGTGGGTGACGAAGTCTGCGAAGTTAAATCCAAGTGTGGTTCCGAGAATCACATTGGGCGGGTCGCCGACTAATGTTGCGGCGCCGCCGGTGTTCGCTGCACAAACTTCGGCGATGACCAATGGGACCGGGTCAAGTTTCAACAGGCGGCAGAGTTGCAGGGTGAGCGCGGAGAGGAACAACATGACGGTGATGCTGTCCATGAACATCGCCATGACCGCGGCGAAAATGATCAGGATGACAGATAACGAGACCGGGTGATAATTGAATTTCTTCAAGGCTTTCATCGCCAGCCAGGAGAAGAAGCCCGCTTCCTGCAAAACGGAGACGAGGAAGAACATGCCAGCCAGCAAGCCCAAAGTTTCCCAGTTGATATAAGAGAATGCTTCATACGGGCTGAGGATGCCAAAGACAATGAGCAGCCCGCCGCCAATTAGTGACACCCAATGGCGCGGAAATTTCTCACTTGCGATCATGATGTATGCCAGTACGAAGACGAAGAGTGTGAAAAACATGGTTGTCTCGATTCCCAATATCCATGTGGATATTGTTATGAGTTGATTGTATGGAATCGAGACAATATTCCTATTACCCCAATGGAGTATTTATGCATAAATCTTGTTGATGTTACTGGTTTGTGATGATGACTTTCTCACCCATATGGATAATATGGGGTCATAAACATAAAGGCGGCTTGCAAGTATGACTCGCAAGCCGCCTTTATGTGGAGAATATATTTTGTAACGCGACATTAGTGTCGCGTTACTTTAATTCCTACTCCGTGGCAAACCTTTGTTCTTCCTGCTTTCCTAACGGAACAACCCGGACGAACGTATTCTTCCAATCCACCAGCAGGTTGAGCGCCTTTTGGGACTCTTCGTTTTGATGATTGTGCTTGAGTTCATCGGCGTAGATTGTGAGAAGTTCGCGCAGGTTCTTGAGATCAGCTTCGCCCACTTCTTGGATGACGACCTTCGCGCCCTTTGCCAGCCGACGCTTGATCGCTGTTTCATCGAAGTTAAGATGCGGCTGTAAGCGGAGATACAAAACGCCGCCGGTCATGCCCGCACAGATCCATGGACCGGGATCACCCAACACTAACACCCGACCCGAAGTCATGTATTCGCACAAAAAGCCTTTGATGTTCGCGCGCGCGCCGATGAAGCCAAGGCTGTCATTCAAGGGTTTGGTGATCTCACCGCCGATGATGACATCCGCGCCGGAGAGACGGATACAGGCACGCGAATCGGCGTTGCCCTGCACGATCACTGTCCCGCCGATGCCGCCGTACGCGAGACTCTTGCCGACCGAGCCGTCGATCAATTTGCCGTCGTGGTTGTAGCCTTTCATGATGACGACGTGTCCGCCAGAGATACCCTTGGCAACGCCATCCTGCGCGCCGCCTTCAACGAGAATGTGGACCGGGTCGGCGTTGTATGCGCCGAGTCCGTTACCGGGCACAGAACTGCTCGTGAAATGCAGCGACGTGCGCGGCATGGCATCGGTATCGATCTCTTGTTGCTTCAACGGCAGTCGCCAGGTCTCGCGGTTACCGCCCATGCCGCCGTGACCTGGTGACCAAGTCCAATTGTGGCGGAAGCGCGTCAATGCGCCGGTGAGATGCGTGCCGAG
>JBDTWO010000271.1:0-4274 GCA_040006635.1 Chloroflexota bacterium | reverse complement strand
ATGTCGCCTCCGTATAAGTTCCATTTTTACCCCACTTTAGATGCAATCGCCCTGATTGGCGTAACCCATATGGATAAGATTTTAAAAGCAAGAGTACCCATTCAGGTAGTAGTAATTTATTTTTGAATCGCTATGATGTTAAGAATTTACATATTCTCGAAAGCAGAAGAGGCGCGCCATGCAAAAAGATCAACACCCAACATTAAATTCGGAGGATGACCAGCGAGCAAATGCTGGTTCATTCAATTGGTTAACCACGCCCCACACCCAGACCTGGCTTGATGAACGCGATGCCTGTGCCTTGGTTGCCTCGGTGCGTAAGAATGGTGAAGCCTCACATGGAAATTTAAAGCGTGCCCTCGCCGCATTGAGCATCATGGGGCATCGCAGCGGTGAAGTGAACGGCGAAGGTGATGGTTGTGGTGTGATGACAGACATCCCGCGCTTGTTATGGTCGCAGGCGTTGGAGCAAGCGGGCAAACCCGGTTGGCTGGCTGAAGACCGCCGCTTCTTTGTGGGTCACCTAATGATTCCCAATACTGAAACCGATATGGGCACTGAAGAAAAGGTCATCAACATCATGAAGGAATATGGCGTTGACCTGTTGCTCGAACGTCCCATTCAAACCCGCCCGCATGCGCTTGGAAAGATGGGACGCTTGCAGGCTCCGTTTCAATGGCAAATTGCAGGGTTGGTGAGAAACGGTCCACTGGAAGATGTGGAGCGGACGTTATTCAACATTGCGCTTCAGATCGAAAAGACTACCAGTGTGTCGGTGGCGTCGCTTTCAAGTAATGTAGTTATCTATAAAGTTCGCGGTTCCAGCGAAACGTTGTATCAATACTATCCTGAACTTCGCAATCCCGATTTCACCACAGCGATCACGATTGCACATGCGCGTTACTCAACGAACACCGCTACCAGCTTTGAGCGCGTCCAGCCGTTCAGCCTGCTCGGTCACAACGGTGAGATCAACACCATTGCCCGTTTGCGCGAACAGGCAGAAATGCTCGGCGTTGACCTCCCGCGCGGTGGCAGTGACTCGCAAGACCTCGATCGTCTGCTTGCCACGCTTATTCATCAATATCATTTCTCGCTCACCGAAGCGATGGAACTCGCCTTCCCACCGATCCTCAGCGAAGTTGAAAAACTTTCGCCCGATCTGCAGACCATTTATAAATATTATCGGCAGGCGTTCGGTCCGTTCTCACAGGGACCTGCGGGCATCATCTCGCGCTTTGGCGATGAGTGTGTCTTCAGCGTAGATGCGCTCGGTCTGCGTCCGCTGTGGTTCGGCGATACCGAAAAAGAATATTTCTTCTCCTCTGAAAAAGGCGTCTACCATCTCGATACGATGGTCGTTGACCCCATCCCCCTCTCGCCCGGCGAGAAGATGCGCGTGCGCATCCACCGCGGACGCAACGTGGAAGTGTTCGACTATCCCGCCATCCAACAACGGATGTTGAATCTTTCGATGCGACGCTTCGGTTCGCTCGAGACGATGGGTCGCCGCTTGAATGTTCGGGACTCAAGTGACTCACGCTTCTCTCTGGACCCGACAACTGATTCGCCAAATCTCGATAACCGCCTCTCCGCTTTTGGCTGGGGACGTGAAGACCGCGAATGGCTGACCGAACTCGCCAAGAACGGCAGTGACCCCATCAGCTCGCTCGGCTTCGACGGTCCGCTCGCGCCGCTTTCGACCGAACGCCAGAACCTTGCCGATTACTTCAAGGAAGCTGTCGCCGTGGTGACCAACCCCGCCGTTGACCGCGAGCGCGAAGTGGAACATTTCTCCACGCAAACGGTGCTTGGCACACGTCCGCCGTTGATGCCGAATGAACTCGGGAACGATGTCACCGTCACAATGGATGCGCCGATCCTTTTGGAATATGCATCAGATAATGTCACCCTGACCCTGAGCGACAGCGAAGGAGAAGGGTCTCTACCTTCCAAGACCGAGACTCTTCAGTCGCAACAAACGCTCCTTCAAAGTGACATGTTAGAGAAGATCGCCTCCGAAGCAAGTTGTGGAACACTCCATCAACTGCTCGCACGTTTCTCGCAAGCGCAGATCGCCCACTTGCAAACTCTCACGCTCACCGGAGAAACCACTCCGCAAGCCATCGAACGTCTGACCCAAGTCGCCGTTGACTCGGTCAAGAATGGCGCAAAGATCGTTTTGCTCGATGATACCCTCGCATTCCAAGATGGCAACGGCTGGCTCGACCCGGTCCTCGTCATCAGCATCGTTGACCTCGCGTTACGCAGAACTTTTATCGAAGTCAACACATCTGAATCCCCCACCCCGCTTTCATTGAACGTCGATGGAAAAATTGACCTCGGCATGATGGCTTCCACCAAGTCAGTCAATCTACGCAGACAGGCATCCATCGTGCTGCGCAGCGGCGCGGTTCGGAATCTACATGACTTGATGATGTGCATCGGCATGGGTGCGGATGCGGTCTCACCATATTTACTTTTCGAAGCCGCAACAAAAGATAAAGTTGAATTAACGGATGAAGAGGTCATCGTCCGTTTGAAAAATGTGTTGAAAGCACTGCGTGCCGGTATTGAAAAATGTACCAGCACGATGGGCATCCATGAAGCGCGCGGCTATGGACGTTTATTCTCAAGCATCGGTTTGGGCACGGAAGTCGCGTTCGCGTTGGGTTCAGTCAACTACGGTGGTTCGGCGCAGGGCGGCTTGCAGTGGCAGGACATCGATGCGGATATCGAAGCGCGCGCCTTGTCCTATCACAGTGCGGGACGCGGCGAACTCTCACGCGTGAATCATTTTTATCCGAAGATCTGGAAGGCGGCGGCAAAGCTCGGGAAGGACGAAGCAGGCTGGGGTGAGTATGAAGCGCACACACAGTCCACGGCAAAATCGAATCCAGTCACGATCCGTCATATCTTGGATTTCAAATATCAAAACGATTCAACTATTGAACCAAGCAATGTGGACACGAGCATCACATCGCATCAATTGCCGTTTCTCATTGCATCGATGTCGTTCGGCTCGCAAGGCGAAGTGGCGTATCGCGCGTATGCCGAGGCGGCGTTCCGTTTGAACATGCTCTCGGTGAACGGCGAAGGCGGCGAGATCCCTGATTTACTTGGCAGGTATCCGTTCAATCGCGGCGTTCAAATTGCGTCGGGACGTTTCGGCATCACGGCCGAAACCATCAACGCCACCAACCTGCTCGAAATTAAAGTTGGGCAGGGCGCCAAGCCCGGCGAAGGCGGACATTTGCCCGCGCGTAAAGTCACCGCAAAAATTGCCGCGGCACGTCACGCGCAAAAAGGCGTCGATCTTATTTCGCCTTCGAACAATCACGATATTTATTCCATTGAAGATCTCGCGCAATTCATCGAAGAACTCAAGACCATCAACCCCAAGGCGCGCGTGGCTGTGAAGGTTCCCGTTGTGCCAGGCATCGGCATCATCGCCGTTGGCATTGCCAAAGCCGATGCCGATATTATTTATCTCACCGGCTATGATGGCGGAACTGGTGCGGCACGTTCACATTCACTGCGCTATGTTGGCTTGCCTGCTGAAATTGGAATCGTGGAAGCGCATCGTGCTTTGAGTGAAGCTGGTCTGCGTTCAAAAGTGGAAATCTGGGCTGACGGCGGAGTCCGCTCCGCAGCGGACACAGTGAAGCTGATGTGCCTCGGTGCGAACCGCATCGGCTTTGGTACACTGCCGATGGTTGCGATCGGCTGTACGATCTGTCGTGATTGTCAGAGTGGCACGTGTCATACAGGTATCACGACTCAACTCGAAACAAAGGATGACGCGACGGCGTACGGCGTCAAACATTTTGTCCCGCGTGATTTTGAACAGGCGACACAGGCATTGGTCAATGTCTTCACTGGCTTGGGCGAAGGTGTACGCGAGATCGTTGCCAAGCTTGGTTTTGATAACGTGCAGGATATTGTCGGTCGATCTGATCTGCTCGTGCAGGCTTCGCATTGCGAGAAAATTGATTTGAACGAAATGCTCGTCCCTGCGGATGAATACATCCTTGCCAAGCAGCCCATCGCGATCTCACTACCCGTGAACGGCGCGCTCGTCATCGATCGCGGACCGTTACACCGTCCGCGTAATCACCTCACCACCGTGATCTCGAACCTCGTCATGGAAAGTTTGACCACGTATCAACAAGATGCGGTTTTATTTGAAGACGATAAAGTAACACCCGTTGACCGCGCACTCGGCACGCATCTCACCGGCGCATTGACGCGCTTCCGCCACAATTGGACTTGGT
>JBDTWO010000270.1:0-4342 GCA_040006635.1 Chloroflexota bacterium | reverse complement strand
CCCAATTGCTTTGCCTGCTGTTCGAATGTGCGGATAAATTTTTCGCCGACGATCCTTCGTTTCTGTTCAGGGTCGGTCACGCCCTTAAGCGCACCGAGAAAATCGTCAGATGCCTCAACCGCGATCAGTTCGGCGTGCAGGTTATCCCGAAAGGCAGAAGCGACTTGTTCGCCCTCGCCCTTTCGCAAGAGTCCTGTGTCCACGAATACGGCGACAAGTTGATCGCCGATCGCCTTATGGACCAGCGCCGCCGCCACCGACGAATCGACTCCGCCGGAGACCGCCGCCAGCACACGTTGCCTGCCAACCTGCTTCTGGATCCGCGCCACTGAATCTTCAATGATGGAGGCGGGCGTCCAATTCGGTTTGACACCGCAAATATCGACCACGAAATGCTTGAGCAGTTTATGTCCGTTCGGGGTGTGATGCACCTCAGGGTGGAACTGCACACCGAAATATTTACGTTTCATATCGCCCATCGCCGCAAAGGGACTATTACCGCTGCGCGCCAACGCGATGAAGCCTGGCGGCATGCGCGTGATCTTATCGCCATGCGACATCCACACTTTGGAGATCACATCCAGCATCGTACCGGGAATCAATGTCTCAATTTCAGCCGGACCATACTCGCGGCTGGTGGATGGATACACTTCCCCGCCCAGCGCATGGGTCATGGCTTGCATGCCATAACAAATGCCAAGAATTGGTAACCCTGTTTTGAAAATGAATTCCTGCACGTAGGGCGCATCCGGCTCATAGGCAGAACGCGGTCCGCCTGAAAGGATGAAACCCTTGGGGCTGATGGCGAGAATCTTTTCCATGGGCGCATCCCACGGAAACAACTCACAATAGACCTGCGCTTCACGCACGCGCCGCGCGATGATTTGAGCGTACTGCGAACCAAAATCGAGAATAGCAATGGAGTCCATAAATTATTTATCCTGTAGGGGCGAGGTTCTCTCGCCCCGTTTGTCATATGCAATTCATGGGCGGGGAGACCCCGCCCCTACATCAGAAATCAAATGAAAATGTAATTGCGGAAAATCCTGATACTCGCCGCCGTTGACGATCAAGCGGTAAGCGGTGAGCTGGAATTCATCCACAAGACTTTGTACGGTTGAGTATAAATCAATTAGAAAAACAGAATCTTTTGGATCAAGTTCTTTCAATGATGGAATTGATTTCTTCGGCACGAGTAACACATGAAACTTATAAGCTGGTTTTGGATGATAAAACGCCAGCAAGGTATCGGTCTCACGCAGGCGTTTTATTGGAATGGCGAAGCTCATGTGGGTAAAGATCCAGCCGATGATGGGAGCGATGAGCCAAAGTGTTTTACGAAACATCACGCATTACGCAGTACGGATTACGTAATGCGTACTACGTAATCCGTAAAGAACATTTACGCCGGTTCCCCAAACACAACCTTATCATCCATCATGGCGGTGATGCACGCCAGCGAATGGATCGGCACATTCAGTGACTTCAAGGCTTCACGTCCGCCTTCGAAGAGTTTCTCGATCAACGCGCCGATGCCAACGATCTTCGAACCCGAAGCTTCAGCAAGTCGCGCCAAACCGAGGATGGTCTGTCCGCTGGCGAGGAAGTCGTCAATGATCAAGACCTTTTCGTTGTTCGCCAAATATTCCGGCGAAACGATCAACTCGACCATGCGTCCTTTTGTGTGCGAAGGCGCGAGAGTCAAATACACCTGATCGGGCATGGTGATGGGCTTGGTCTTGCGCGCGTACACCACCGGCAAGCCGAGATGAATGGCAGTTGTCAGCGCAGGCGCAATGCCCGAGATCTCAGCGGTCAGCACCTTGGTCGCACCGACCGAGGCGAAAAGCCGGGCAAATTCCCGTCCGCAGGTATCCATTAATAGCGGATCCACTTGATGATTGACGAAACTATCCACTTTCAAGATGCCCCCGCCCAGAATCTTCCCATCCCGTAAAATTCGATCTTCCAGTTCTTTCACGTACGCCTCCTTGTGACCAGACAATTTCCCGTCATTGTACAACGGGCAAGGCGGAAATGCAAACCGCGCCGCTTATTTCACCGTCAGCCAGACGCCCACGAGCACCACGCCCAGCCCAAGGATACGGGTCGCATCTAATGGCTTGACGGCGGCTCCCAACCAGCCATATTGGTCAAGGATCGTCCCCACCAAGAGCTGTCCCGCCACCACGGTGGTAATGGATGCCGCTACACCCACACGCGGGATCATGTAGCTGATCGCGGCGATGACAACCAAGCCGAAGACGCCAGCACCCAAGGTGTACCAGGGTACGCTTCGCCATTCCCGGAGCCTGCTTCCAAAAACGATCAGCGGGATCAATGCTACAAGCGCGCCGCCGAGGTGTACGATAAAAACACTCTCGAATATCCCCAGCCGCTGCGTGAGCATGCTTGCCATGGGACTTTGCAGTCCCACTGCGATGCCGCCTGCCAAGCCGATCAGAATGATGAGTATGATTGCATCCATTTTGTTTTTCCTTTGGTTGTTTTTCATTATGATACTGTATTTCCGCACAGCGGCTAAAATCGTGTATCATATTATTGTTTGCAAAACCCAACACATAACAATTCAACCTGGCGGTAACTGTGCAAAAGACTTCATTTGGTAAACACCCTGAATTCACAGTACGATGCTCAAACCCCTTTAATGGCGGACCACCCATCCAGTACATCCATCGATCCCATATCACACCAACCGACCTATTCTTCGCGCGCAATCATGGCGATATTCCAGAAGTAGCTGTGGATGCGTATCGCTTGGATGTCACTGGTAAGGTTTCGAACTCCCTATCCTTCACATTGGATGAAATTCAAAACCGCTTCGCACGCGTATCGGTGCCTGCTACTTTACAATGCGCGGGCAACCGCCGCGCTGAATTGACCACGCTGGAACCGATCCTCCACGAATTGGAATGGGGTGTGGATGCGATCAGCCATGCGCTGTGGACGGGGACGAGGCTCGGGGACGTGCTATCAACTTGCGGCGTGGAAAGAGAAGCCGGTTCACATCTGCATGTGGAGTTCAGCGGACTCGATGAAACCGAACGCCTGGGAACGCGCTTCAAGTTCGGAGGCTCAATCCCGTTGACCAAGGCGCTGGCAGATGAAGTCATTCTGGCGTATGAGATGAACGGTGAGCCGTTGAGCCCGGCGCATGGCGCACCCTTGCGAGTGGTCGTGCCGGGTTATATCGGGGCGCGGAGTGTGAAGTGGCTGGAGCGCATTACGATCATGGCTGAGCCATCGCCCAATTATTTTCAGCGCAAAGCCTATCGGCTATTTGCACCTGAGGTACGCGCGGACTCTGTGAAATGGGACGAGGGGTTAATGCTCGGCGAAATGAACATCACTTCGGTGATCTGTTCACACACAGACCACACACAAATCAAGGCCGGTGCGATAACGATACAAGGTTATGCCATGACCGGCGGCGAAAGCCAGATTGTGCGCGTGGATGTTTCATGGGATGGCGGCGAGACCTGGCTGCAAGCCGAATTGACAAATGCAGCACAAGCTTTTGTATGGCGCTTATGGAAAGTGGATATCAACCTCAAGCCGGGAAAATATCAATTTGTGGTGCGCGCCGTGGATAGTTCCGCGAATACTCAACCACCAGATGTGAAGCAGGTTTGGAATTTCAAAGGCTATATGAACAACGCCTGGCATCGCGTGAATATTGAAGCGCTTGGGTAAAGCACCGTATACGGGCTTATTGTTTGAAATGCATTACCACACCCGCGATCAATGCGATCTGACCAAGATGATAAGCAAGGATGTTGTAGATGCGTCCGTGTTGGATCGGGGCGATGAACTTCAGCCACGCGAGGATGATATCAGACAGATAGAACAGGAACGCGCCTACGCCTACCAGCAGTGCCGCACCTGCATTCCAAGTGAGATCAGTCAGTTTCAATAACGCGGACAGCAGCATGAGCGAAATGACCACGCCGTAGATCAGGATCGGAGTTCGCAGACCAGCTTGTCCCTGAGTCGCGAGGGGAGCGACGATCCTGCGCATAATGCGTACGCCGCCGATCCCGATCATGATTGCCAGCAGAAATCCCCAGGCAGATAAGGCGGGTAATGGTAAATTGAAGCCGATCACATACATCACATGTGCCAACAAAAATGCGACCAGACCCGGCAGAAAAAACTTGTCGAGCGAGAGCATCAACAACACATCACCTGTCAGCGAGAAGAGAATCCCCAGCCCGAACCAAAGTACAGCCCCGCTCATTCCGACAGAAGTCCACAACCAGAAGAACAGGGCGATCATCACAGCCGGCTTGGCAATCAACTCCAAACGCGGAATGTTTTTCCA
>JBDTWO010000269.1:0-4388 GCA_040006635.1 Chloroflexota bacterium | reverse complement strand
TGGTTCAACCCGGGCGGCTCCGTCAAGGATAGACCCGCGCTCAATATCATTCAGACCGCACTTATGAATGGTGATCTCGGTAACGGCAAACGTCTGCTCGACTCAACCTCCGGCAACATGGGTATCTCCTACGCAACTTTTGGCGCAGCCTTGGGCATCCCGGTGACGATCGCCATCCCTGCCAACGCCAGCCCAGAGCGGATGTCCATTCTTAAGGCGCTTGGTGCTGAATTGATTCTGACCGATCCGCTTGAAGGTTCGGATGGCGCGATCCTCAAAGCGCGCGAACTCGCCGCTGAACACCCCGATCTCTATTGGTACGCGAATCAATATAACAACGACGCCAATTGGCAGGCACATTACAAATCCACGGGGCCGGAGATCTTCTGTCAGACCAAAGAACAAGTCACACATTTTGTAGCCGGTCTTGGTACTTCCGGCACGTTGATGGGCACAGGCAAATATCTGCGTGAGCAATTGCCTAACGTGAAGATCATCGCCTTCCAACCGGATGCACCATTCCATGGACTCGAAGGGCTTAAGCATATGCCTAGTGCGATCAAGCCCGGGATCTATGAAGAGTCCTTTGCGGATGAGCAGCTTGAGGTCAAGACCGAAGCGGCGCATGAGATGGTCAAACGGCTGGCGCGGGAAGAAGGTCTCTTTGTAGGGATCTCATCCGGCGCGGCGGCAGTCGCAGCGCTCCAAGTCGCAAGTCAATTGGACGAAGGCGTTGTTGTCACGGTTTTCCCGGATGCTGGTTATAAATATTTGAGCGATAAAAATCTATGGGAGTCCCCTCGCCCCACGGGAGAGGGTTAGGATGAGGGTATGTTGAAGATCTCAAGTGAGTTGACCGCGCGCATCAACGCGCATTTGGAAAAAGCATATCCAGGCGAAGGCGCAGGCTTTCTGCTGGGCGTGGATGGCGATGTGAAAGAAGTTTTACCATTGGAAAACGCGCGCGAAGATGAAGCGCGCCATAATCGTTTTTTGCTGACGCCCGAAAATTATTTAAAAGCGGAAATGAAAGCGATGGAGTTGGGCGTGGATTTGATCGGCGTCTTCCATTCGCATCCCGATTGCCCGAACGTCCCCTCTGAATATGACCGTGAATGGGCGCAGCCGTTTTTCTCGTACATCATCACGCGTGTGGACAATGGCAAAGTGAATAACCACCGCTCGTGGAAGTTGGTGGAAGACCGCACGAAATATGAAGAAGAAGAAATAGAAATCCTTTGACCGCTGACGACAGACGGCTGACAGACATGTTTCTACGGTCTGCGGTCGGCAGTATGCGGTCAAAATACTTTACAAACTACATGTAGGAGAGAAACCATGAACGATATTGAAGTGATCAAAGAAGATGTTTTATTGGACTGCACCGGCATGCTCTGTCCGATGCCGATCGTGAAAACGTCCAAGGCGATCAAGGAATTACAGTCTGGTCAGATATTGAAGATGATCGCCACCGATGCCGGTTCGCCGCCAGACATCGCAGCCTGGAGCCGCCAGACCGGCAACGAGTTACTGCTTTCAACGACCGCAGGCGAAAAATTTATTTTCTTTTTGAAAAAATCATAGTAGACAAGGACACAGGTAAACAAGTACACACGTGTCTACTTGTTTACCTGTGTACCGATCTACGGGAGCTTACCATGTCTAAATCGAATCCGAATGCCCCGAAGAGACTCGCTCTAATTTCCAGCAAAGGCACGTTAGACTGGGCATATCCGCCGTTTATCCTTGGCAGTGCCGCTGCTGCAATGGGCTGGGAAGTAGGGATCTTCTTTACCTTTTATGGGTTAACCCTTCTCAAACCTGAGCTCAATGCTTTAGTGTCGCCGCTTGGCAACCCCGCCATGCCGATGAAGATGCCCTTTGGTCCAGAAGGATTTCAAAATATCAATTGGGCGATGCCGAATTTACTCATGGCAAATGTGCCTGGGTTTGAAAGCCTTGCAACGAATCTAATGAAACAAACCTTCCACAATAAAGGCGTTGCCACCATCGAAGAATTGCGCGATGCCTGTCTTGACCTGGATGTGCGCTTGATCGGCTGCCAGATGACGATGGATGTCTTCGGCTTCAAGAAGGAAGATTTCATTCCGCAAGCAGAGATCGGCGGCGCGGCGACCTTCCTTGAATACGCCGCCGATGCTGATGTACAATTGTTTATATAGAATAGATTTCAAGGACAGAGAAATTTCCAGCCACGGATTTACCCTTCGGGTACGATGTCACTGATTGTCACGGATGTAAATAAAAAATCTGTGTAAATTCGTGAAATCCGTGGCGAAATGTAAGAGATCTAAAATAAAAAAATAACGAAACGAGAGAAAATAGAATCAATGACAACTTTGAGAATCCCAACACCCTTGCGCACGTATACCAGCGGCAAAAGCGAAGTGACCGTAAGCGGCGCAAAAATATCGGAAGCGTTGACCGACCTCACAGGTCAATACCCCGCCATCAAACCACACATCTTCAACGAGGCTGGTGAACTCCGTCCGTTCGTGAATCTGTTCATCGGCGAGAACAACATCAAAGACCTGCAGGGTGTCGATACGCCCATCAAGGACGGCGATAAGATCATGTTGATCCCGTCGATTGCTGGAGGATGTACGACTCTGGAGTTGGACAGCTTGCTGTCCAAAAATGCGGAAGCAAGCTTCCGCACTCCAGAACGGAGCAAAAGATGATCGAAGAACTTACTCATAACCAGATCCTCCGCTACTCACGTCACCTGCTTATGCCCGAAGTCGGCTTGCAGGGACAGATCAAGCTCAAGAATTCGTCTGTGCTCGTCATCGGTACCGGCGGACTCGGTTCGCCGGTTGCGCTGTATCTCGCCGCGGCGGGCATCGGACGCATCGGACTTGTGGATTACGATATCGTTGATTCATCCAACCTGCAACGTCAGGTCATTCACGGCACATCCACGGTAAACAAGCTCAAAGTGGAAAGCGCGCGTGATCGCCTCATCGATCTGAATCCCGACATTCAAATCGACATTTACAACGAACCCTACACCTCCGAGAATGCGATGCGCATCGCGCAGGATTACGACATCATCATCGACGGCACCGATAACTTCCCGACTCGTTATCTCACCAACGATGTCGCGGTCTTTCTAGGCAAGCCGAACATCTACGGCTCCATCTTCCGCTTTGATGGGCAGGTGAGTGTCTTTTATGCGAAGGAAGGTCCGTGCTATCGCTGTCTTTTCCCCGAGCCGCCGCCACCCGGACTGGTCCCTTCGTGCGCGGAGGGCGGCGTGCTTGGCGTGTTGCCCGGCACGATCGGTACGCTGCAAGCCACTGAAGCCATCAAAGTTTTGTTGGGTATCGGCGAGCCGCTCATTGGCAAGCTGCTGTTATACAACGCCCTCGATATGAGTTTTGATTTTGTCAAACTCAAGAAGAATCCGAATTGCCGCGTCTGCGGACCGAATGCTGACATCAAAGAGTTGATCGACTACGAAGAATTCTGCGGCGTCCCCGGTCATCATGCGGATGATACCTCCGCCGGTGCAGGCTGGGACATCACCCCGCAGGAGATGCAGGAACGCCTCGCACTGGACCCGAACCTGCTTCTGCTCGATGTGCGTGAACCTCACGAGTTGGAGATCGCCGCTATCAAAGGCGCCAAGAACATCCCGCTCGGTGAAGTTGCCCAACGCATGTCCGAACTCGACTCTGCCGAAGAGATGATCGTCTTCTGCAAACGAGGGTCACGCTCCGCCCGCGCCATTGAGATCTTATCCAGCGCCGGTTTCAAGAAGATGAAAAACCTCAAAGGCGGTATCAACGCCTGGGCTGAAGAAGTGGATCCGAGTTTGCCGTTGTATTAGTAGAAATGCAGAACTCCGAGTTTTTCAAAAACTCGGAGTTCTTTTTATGGGTACGGTAAAATACCTCATACCAAAGGAGAGCGAATGACCTTACCAGTATCGAACGAAAAACGTGTCTACGATAATGTACTTGGAGCCATGGGGCATACACCGCTTGTAAAACTGTCGCGCATTGGGCGCGACCTGCCTGTTCCATTATATGCAAAATTAGAATTCATGAATCCGGGCGGCTCGGTCAAGGACCGCGTCGGTGCATTTATTATTGAGCAGGCTGAAAAGCGGGGTGAACTTGTGCCGGGCGGAACGGTCGTCGAAGCGACCAGTGGTAACACAGGCGTCGGTCTCGCCATTGCCGCGGCACTCAAAGGCTATAAAACCATCTTCGTCATGCCTGATAAGATGAGCAATGAAAAGATCTTATTGTTACGTGCATATGGTGCGAAGGTGGTCATCACACCAACCGCTGTCGGACCAGATGATCCACGCTCATATTATGAAGTGGCGAAGAAGTTCGCGCGTGAAGTCCCGAATGCGA
>JBDTWO010000268.1:0-4410 GCA_040006635.1 Chloroflexota bacterium | reverse complement strand
TTGGCTTGTTTGATATAGGTTAGGTGCTTTTCAAGATTGGCATCCACATCCCCCAGTTTGGTTGCGATCTGCGCAAGAGAAAGGTTTAGTTTCATTGTTGGAATCTTACCATAACGCAAACCTCCGAGTTCTTAAAGAACTCGGAGGTTTTATTGGCGGGAAGGGAGGGATTCGAACCCTCGGTGGACCGGAGCCCACAACAGTTTTCGAGACTGTCCCATTCAACCACTCTGGCACCTTCCCAAACTTTTTCCTGCGGGCGGTATTATATCTTAATTCCTACGCTTCGACTGCGGCGTAAAACCAGCGCCTCCGCTCTCATCGTCCTACGTTCTTCGGGAGCGCGAATTAGATTTCCACGCTTGAATGTAATTCGGGGTAATAGATCTCGCGCAGGTTTTTCTCCTGCAATTTCTCGGTTAGGATGCCGGCCTGTTTTTCTTCGCCATGCACCAGAAAGATTTTCTTGACCGAATCTTTGACATTGACCGCATACTTGACCAACAGATCCTGCCCGGCATGACCAGAGAGCCCGCCGATCGTGGCGACTTCGGCCTTGCGATCATAGACTTCCCCGAATATCTTGACTTGTTTCTCGCGGTCTGCCAACCTACGCCCTAACGTATACGGCGCCTGCCAGGAAACAATACAAATCGTATTCTTCGGATTCTCGATATTGTTTTTCAAGTGATGCAGAATCCGCCCGGTTTCTGCCATACCCGAAGCTGAGATGATAACCATCGGTTCTTTTCTGTCATTCAAGGCTTTCGACTCTTCCACCGACTGAATATAAGTCAACATCTTGAAATCGAGCACAGGGTGTTTGGCTTCCAATACAAATTGCCGGGTTTCTTCATCAAAACATTCGGGATGATTCCTGAACACCTGTGAAGCTCTCACTGCCAGCGGGCTATCCACAAAGACCGGCGCCATGGGCACCTCGCCCGCGCTCATCAATTCGTTCAAGTGATACACGATCTCCTGCGTGCGCCCCACTGCAAAAGCCGGGACGATCAATTTTCCCCCGCGATTTAAAGTCCGTTTTACAACTTCGCGAAACTCATCAAACGCCGCCGTCGGGTCTTCATGCGATTTATCGCCATAGGTTGATTCCATCAGCAAATAATCGACTGCCTCGGGCAGAACTGGGTCGCGCAACAAAGGCAATTTATAACGACCAATATCACCCGAAAACCAAAAACGGATTCTTCGTCCCTTTTCTTCGATCTCCAATGAGATCGCGGCAGAACCCAAAATATGACCTGCTTCTGCAAATCGTACCACCACACCAGGGATCGGTTCAAACGGCGCGCCATAATCCACACCTCGCAAAAGTTTAGCGGTGGCTTCAGCATCCGCTTCGGTATACAGCGGTTCGATCGGGTCTTCGCCGCGCGCATAACGTTTCTTATTTACAAATTCAGCATCGGCTTCTTGAATACGCCCCGAGTCAGCCATCATGATCGTGGCAAGATCAGCAGTCGCCCGCGTCGCATAGATTGGACCATTAAAGCCATCATCAACCAGGTTCGGCAGATTGCCACAATGATCGATGTGCGCATGCGAGAGCAACACGGCATCCACTTTGTGCGGGTCATGCGAGAATTTCAAATTACGAGCGTAGGATTCATCTCTTCGCCCCTGATACAGCCCACAGTCGAGTAAGAGGCGGTGACCGTTGATCTCCAACAAATGCTGACTCCCCGTTACCGTATGCGCCGCACCGTGAAAATTGATCCGCATGTTAGCCTCCGATCAAACGATAAAGCTCCGCCCCATATTTTCCAAACCGTGTCGGCGTTCCGCGCAGCGCAGTTTCCATTTCTTGAAGATTCTTGGGCGGGTTCTCTGCCAGACTATTCACCAATGTTTTCGGCAGGATGATATCCGACTCAACTGACATTTCCTTCGCGATCTTTTTTCTCCAGACCTTCAGCTTTTCCAAACGCTTGAGCAACGCATCACTCGGACGTTTAGCCTGCTCCCGTTTCACGAGCTGAGCCTCAACCCCGCGCCTGGTTGCAGCCAAGATATCACGCCCCCAAAGTTGAATTTGTTTGGTGCTCAGACCGATCCCTGCCAGGTCAACATCTTTCTCAGGTAATTTCCGCGCGATATCCAACAGGATATCATCGGAGATCACCTTGAATACCGGACGGTCTAATTTCTCGGCTATGCGGTCGCGGCAAAGACACAATTCGCTCATGATCGTCAACTCGCGCGTTGAAAGATCCTTGCGCGCGGCAAAACGCTTCCACGCCGAATCGCCATTCTTCTCTTTTGGTTCATTCACACGGCATGCCAAGGAAAAATCTTCGAGCGCTAATTCCCAGCGCTCTTTTTCACGCAACTCGGCTTCCATTTGGTCGCGTAATTGGAAAAGGTAATGTGTGTCGAAACGTGCGTAATCGACCTGGGCAGAAGTTAAGGGACGTGCGCCCCAATCCGCTTTTTGATGACGCTTATCAATCTTGACGCCAAATTTCTCAGCCAGGAGATTATCCAAACCGACGAACGCATACCCCAATATCCGCGCGGCTTGCATGGTATCGAAGAGGTTGGCAAACTCGAAGCCATAATCCCGCCTCAAACACAACAGGTCATATTCAGCCGCATGGAATATCTTTTCGATTTCAGGGCTGGCGAACAAGGGTTCGAGCGCACTTAGGTCTTGCAGAACCAGCGGGTCAACAACATAGTCTTTTTTGGGAGTTGAAAATTGAACGAGGCAGACCCGTTCACGATAGGCATGCAAACTGTTCGATTCGGTATCTACGGCAACTCTGGGCTGGGCGGATAACTCCGTCACCATTTGTTCAAATTTATCTTGTTTATCCACCCAAACTGGTGGAGGGAGGGTTTGATGAGTCATTGAATGTGATTATATCGCACGTAGTGCAAGATTATCCCGCTTTACAGGTTCTTCCCCATCACCAACCCATCCTCGCCATCGCTGTAATAACCCCGCCAGAGATCCACCATCCGATAGCCTTCTTTCTCATAGAGCGCGATCGCGCCCTGGTTGGAAATTCTGACAGTCAATTTCATATGCGAGGTAACGACCTGCGCTTCACAGGCACGGAGAAGCGTCCGCCCCACGCCGCGTCGCTGATAGCGTGGATCAACCGCAATGGTTGAGATCCAAGCCTCCCCGTTGGATGAACGCGGATCGCCGGCGATGAATCCGATCATCTCACCTGAGTCGACTGCTTTGAGGCGAATCACCTCGGGCCAGGTCAAGACGGCGATCAAATCGAGAATGGGCCAGGCATCTTTTTCAAAACATACATGTTCAAGTCGGCGCAATGCGCCCAGGTCAATGATAGTCGCGGTCTGAATTTCCATGGCAGGATTCTATCAAATAAAAAAGTAGAAAGTGGAGAGAGTTCTTTCCACTTTCTACCTGTCTACCTTTTACTTTTTACTGGTCTATTTCTTGGAATCTTTATTGAGGAAGTTATCTAACATACTGGTAAATTCCATCGGGAAGATAAACTTCGTGGACGGACTCGAACCAATGGACTTAAGCGTTTCAAAATATTGAAGCGTCATGGTCTTTTGATCCACTTTCCCGGCAGCCTCAAAGATTTTCTCTAGCGCCACAGCGAAACCTTCCGCGCGTAAAGCCTGCGATTGTTTATCGCCTTCTGCGCGCAGGATGTTAGATTGTCTCTCGCCATCTGCCGTCAGGATGGCAGCTTGCTTGGTACCTTCTGCGCGGTTCTTCGCAGCTTCCTGATCACCCATGGATTCAGTCACCAGCGCGCGGCGGATACGTTCAGCCGACATCTGGCGGTTCATGGCATCCTGCACTTCGCGCGGCGGGATGATCTCGCGGATTTCCACGTTGGTCACTTTCACACCCCAACGCTCGGTGACTTCATCAAGACGCGTACGCAACAGGTTATTAATATGCTCACGTTCTGAAAGCACATCATCCAACGGAATACCACCGATGACCGCGCGCAACGTCGTAGCCGCTATACCAGCCGCAGCCGCTTCAAAGTTGCCTACCTGCAATACCGATTCAGCCGGGTCAAGCACTTTGAAATACCACAGGAAGTCAATCGAGATCGGGGCATTGTCTTTTGTGATGGATACTTGATGCGGCACTTCACGCAACTGCTCGCGCAAGTCCACGCGTACAGCCCGGTCAATGACGGGGATCAGAATTGTGATGCCAGGTCCCTTGGGACCGATACTGCGACCCAATCGAAAGACCACCAAACGCTGATATTCAGGCACGATCTTGACGGCATTGGCAAGGAAGAGAAAGCCAATTACCAATATGGCGCCTACGATGCAAGTAACAACTCCAATACCTGCCGCGCCTCCAGTCTGAAACAAGACATCATTCATTGTTGTTTTCTCCTTATTGTGATGAATTGGAATGATCTATTTTTTCAACGA
>JBDTWO010000267.1:0-4411 GCA_040006635.1 Chloroflexota bacterium | reverse complement strand
TTTGCACCAGACATAACTGCCTGATTGGCTTCAACTAGATACAATATACAAAGGATTGTGGGGAGATGTCATCCCCATATGTGGGGATTGATGTGGGGATATGTAGACACGCTGGCAAGCGTGCCAGGGAAACAAAAACCCTGCCCGTCAAGCGATGAAATGCTGTTTTGGGGCAAGGCCAAAGTGCGGTGTTATTGGGTGGCTAGAGGAGGGCAATCAACTGCAGCCATCTTGTGTTGTTAAGAACTACTCGTACCTAAATCTCATTACGCCAATTGAAAAGAAAATCACCGCAAACCCAAGCAAGACTCCTGCTGCGGGAAGGATGTCGAGCAATCCGCCGCCACGCAGAACAAGTGTAAGCAATCCTTGCATAGCCCAGGTCGTTGGCAATAACTTGACGATGTTTTGTACAACAGACGGGAATAATTCCAGCGGATACCAACAGCCACCCATGAGAGCCATGACCATGCCCATCATGATACTTAGACCGCTGGCTTGACCTTCGGTTTTGACGAAGGTTCCCATTGTGGTTCCAATTGCGCCTGCTGCCAATGCCGCTGCGGTCAGAAGGACGAACAGCGCCAATGGGTCACGTCCCCAACTTAATTTCATGGCGAAGATGCCAAACATTATTAGCAAAGACATTTGAATCAACGCCATCACAACCTGACCTGTAATGGTTCCCAGCAAGAAGATGCCTTTGCTGGTTGGGGTTGTTAAAACACGACGCAGAGTTCCTTGTTGTCTTTCATAAGCAAACATGGCGGAGATGCCAAACAGCGGAATGAATACCCACGTGACAAGCTGCCCTGCAGATGCATTCGCACGCGGATCGTAATTCACCTTATCAGGGGTCGAGCCTTCGATCACGGTTACGCGTTCGGGCGCGTCTGCTTGAATGGATTGGGCGAGTTTCAGTGAGGAGTCGAAATATGACAGGCGTTCTGCTTCAGTTGCAAAAGGCGCTTTCTTCTCCGCGTCTTTAACGGCAGTGTTTGCCGCATTGACTGCGCTGCTGACCTGTCGAATAGCGGTCTGCACGGCGCGTTCAGCGACTGTGGCGTTTAAGTTATTAGGTTGTTGACGGAAATCAACTTGAGCCGTTCCATCTTGAATTGCTTGCAAGTCCAAGCCTGCGGAGAGAATTAATACAACGGATGCGCGGCGCGAATCAAATTGACTTTCGGCTTCCTCAAGAGTCAGAGCTTCAGGTCTTACCGCTGTGGATTTATCCAACTCGGTGAGGATGTTTTTTGAGATGGTTGTCTTGGCTTGATCCACGACAACAAGCCGTATGCGGGTATCGCCGCCGTCTGCTTTCGGTGTTCCGCCTGCGAGTAGGAACGTGAAGATGAGCGGCAGAATGATGAAGAAGATTAACTCCGATGGACTTGCAAATCGGACGATGACATCCTTCCAGATGATGGCAACTATTTTTTTCATTTCTGCACCAAATTCTTTTTGCCGAACAACACGACAGACACCAAAAATAAGATACTGCCCATTGAAACCAGAGCAATGATCGGCGCGGAAAGATCGGTCAATGTTCCGCCGAGTCCCAATGTAGTAAATCCATCCAATGCCCAGGCGTTGGGCGTGATCTTGCTAAACGTCTGCACGAAGGACGGCATTTGCTCAAGGTTGATGAAACTTCCGCCCATGATGCCGAAAATCAGCATGACGGAGGTACCGACGCTTGCCACTTGACCTGGCGTGCGCGCGAGGGCGGTGATGAGCATGCCCCAGCCTGTGGCACCGAAGACCGCCGCGAGCACCAAAACGATTACACCGAGCGGGTCGCCCCATTTGAGTTGAAAGAATAGCGAAGATGCGCCGATCAGAATTAACATTTGCGCTGCGCCAGTCAGGAAGATGCCGAACACTTTACCGCCCAAAATTTGTGCAGTGTTGGTCGGTGAGACGAGCAGGCGCGGCAAAGTGCCTTGTGCGCGTTCGGCAAGGATCGAACGCCCGCCGTAGCTGACGGTGTACATCAGGAACATCAACGCCATGGCAGGCGCGATATAAGCAAGCGCGTCGAACTTGACTGCATCACCGTTCGCGGTGGATGAATTTATTTTGACAGCGAGCGTACTTGCAGGGGAGCTGGTTTGGTTGTCCAGACTCGCTGCTGAGCCTGCGGCGAGGGCTTGCTGCGGTGTGATCCTACCGCTAAACATGAGTTGCTCAATCGATGTCGTTTCGCTGATACGATCTTCTTCCACGCGGCTGAGAAATTCGTCCACGATGGCTTTGACAATGCCCGCGCCCGTCGAGCGGGACGGATTGGCATAGACTTCAATTTTTACCGGGTCTGCTGCCACGACATTTCCATTTGCGAAATCGCTTTGCTGCGGGATGATGGATTTTGTGAAACCTTCGGGGATGATGACGACTGCCGCAGCTTTATCTTCATCAATGGATTTACGAGCCGCTTCGGGATCGGACCCGATAGTTGGTTCCAGCAAATCAGCAAGGTCTGCCGAGTTAAAGATATCTGCAAATGCGTTGCCCAGTTGATCATGATCCAAATTGACGAGGATGACGGGAATATCCGAAATCCCGTTGCTCGTGTTGCTGCTAAATCGTCCCGTAACAAGACCGAGACCAACTGTCAGCACGAATGGCGCAACCAGCATGAGGATCAGCGCGGCGCGGTCACGAAATGCAATGCGTACATCTTTGAACCCGATGAGGAAAGTTTTTAACATGAATACTCCATTGTCAGTCGCGCAAGGCGCGTCCCGTTAGATGCAAAAACACTGCTTCAAGATTCGGCTCGCGGATATCGATCGAGCGGATCTTGATGCCACGGTCATTTGCCTTGGTGACCACTGCCGCCAGCACATCCTCGGCTTCGGCGCAGACCACCGAGACTTCATGGTCAACAGCAGTCGCTTGTTGAACACCTGGAATATCCTTTAATGTTTTGGCGAGAGCTTCTGAGTCGTCATTCTCACCAACATGAAGGATCAATGTTTCAGCCTCCCCAACTTGTTGGGTAAGTTCCTTTTGTGTACCGATCGCGATCATCTCACCGTGATCGATGATACCGACGCGGTGGGAAAGTTCTTCTGCTTCTTCCATGTAATGCGTGATGTATAGCAATGTCATACCCTGATTGTTGAGGTCTTTCACTGTGTCCAAAATTGCGCGGCGAGACTGCGGGTCAATGCCGACGGTGGGTTCGTCCAGGAACAGTAAACGCGGCTTGTGGAGCAGTCCAACGCCGATGTTGACGCGCCGCTTCATTCCGCCTGAATAAGTTTTGACTCTGTCTTTGGCTTTATCAGTCAAGCCAATCTGCTCAAGTACTTCGTCCACTCGCGTGGTGAGCGGTTTTCCGCTCATGTTATACATCTGTCCCCAGAAGATCAAATTCTCGCGGGCGGTCAGGTCTTCATAGAGTGCCAGATCCTGCGGAACGACGCCGATAATGCCGCGCACGCCCATCGGGTCTTTTGTGATCGAATGCCCACCGATGATTGCGTCGCCTGAAGTGGGCGTATATAAAGTGGATAGCATGGAGATGGTTGTTGTTTTCCCCGCGCCATTGGGACCGAGCAGGCTGAAAATCTCACCTTCTTCGATGGAAAATGACACGCCTTTAACGGCTTTAAAGTCACCATAATTTTTGACCAGGTTTTGGACTTGTAAGATTGGGCACATATTTACTCCTGCTGTATAAGGTATGAATTGGCGTCAAATGCCAGGTAGAAGCACACCTGACTTAATCAGCCAGTTCGGGTCACAAAGCTATAAGCTACTCCCGCTCATTCCTTCTATCTTGGTTTCAACTAGATACAATATACAAAGGAATGTGGGGAGATGTCATCCCCATGTGTGGGGATTTATGTGGGGATGTGTCCAGAACACCAAGGAAAACAAAACCCTGCCAGGAAAGCAAAAAATGCTATTTCTCTGGCAGGGCGAAGTGGAAGCCCGATTCGGACCGCGCTTTGGCGAGGTTATATCAAATGTAACTCGACTGCCCGTTTGACAGCCGCCCGGCGATCTGTGACGTTCAACTTACTGTAAATACGTTTTGTATGTGTGCGGACAGTGCTCAAGGCAATCACGAGTTGATTGGCGATCTCCGGTCCCGAAAGATCAGTTTTGAGCAAGCGAAGAAGTTCAAGCTCACGCTGGCTTAAGGGCTCGATCAGTAGCTGTGAAGTGTTGGGAGTGGGGAGAGGTGCTTCGCCGGCAGTCCCCTGCTGCCGTTCTTCAAATGCAGAGAGCAACCTGCCAGTATAGCCTGGCATAATTCCATGTGTGGCAGCTTCGCGAAGAAGTTGCGCCATGGAGGGCCCCTCATCCAAAAACATTCCAACATAGCCCTCGGGTTCAGCAAGTGCAAGGGCATGTTGCAGAGGTATGAGAGCGGTAGCGATATCACCTTGCGCAT
>JBDTWO010000266.1:0-4515 GCA_040006635.1 Chloroflexota bacterium | reverse complement strand
GTGCGGATCGAGCATTGCGGCGTGATAGATGTGTTCGCGTTTGCGCGTGAGGGCGGCTTCAACGACGAGCGACTGCACATTGATGTTCGTCTGCTGTAGCGCAGCGAGTTGCGGTGGCATCATACCGATCTTGGTGGGTTGGAGTCCGCTCTTATCGACGAGACAGGGAACTTCAACGCAACAGTCTTGCGGCAGGTTGTCGATGAGTCCACGATTGGCAACGTTGCCATAGACCACGCGCGGTGTGCCGGTTTCCATCGAATGGATAATCAGCGAACCATATTCCTGACTGCGTTCATAGCGCTGCTCATCGAGTTCACCACGTTCCAACGCCGCCTTATCTGCTTCCCATTCTGCGATCTGGTTCTCGCATCGAACGATGTACTCGTCGATGGGGATTTCGTATTGCTCGAGAAGATCGGGTTGACTCTTCTTGATAAACCACGGCACGTATTCGCTGAAGTGTTCGCTCGACTCGGTGACAAAATAACCGGTGCGCTTGAAGACTTCATAGCGGACATGATTCGCCAGCTCGCGATATCCACGCGCATAGGATTTCGCCTCTGCCACCTGCCGAATTTTCGGGTACAGGTCTTCGCCGTTGCGTTCAAACTTCAAATAAAACGCCATGTGGTTGATGCCCGCGCAGATATAGTTGATCTCGTTATATGGCACACCGATATCTTCTGCCAGCACTTCGGCGGTCCCCTGCACGCTGTGACATAAACCAACGGTTTTGATCTTGCTGGCTTTGTTGATCGCCCAGGTATTCATCGCCATCGGGTTGACGTATTGCAGGAACATCACATCAGGACAGAGTTCTTCCATATCTTTGCAGATATCGAGGAAGACGGGAATGGTACGCAGTCCGCGCATGATGCCGCCGATGCCAAGCGTATCGGCGATGGTCTGTTTGATGCCATACTTCTTGGGAATCTCAAAATCGATGACCGTGCTGGGTTTATAACCGCCGACCTGAAACATGCTGATGGCATAATCCGCGCCATCGAGGGCAGCGCGGCGATCAAGCGTGGCTTCGATCTTCGGTTTCGCGCCAAAGAAATCCGCCATTTTGTGCGCGACAGTCTCTGTGGTTTTCAAACGTATCGGGTCAATGTCCATCAGGCTGATGGTGGAGTCGGCGAGTTCTGGAAAACTCAAAATGTCGCCGAGCAGATTTTTCGCGAAGACCGTGCTCCCCGCGCCGATGAAAGTGATTTTGGTCATGTTGTTCTCCTAAGTTTATATCGTCATTGCGAGGGCGTTCTTGTACTTTGCCCGAAGCAATCTCCAACACAACCAGGAGATTGCTTCGCCAAAGAACGGCTCGCAATGACATTTTGATTTTATTATCTTTTCACCCCACTCAAAGAAATTCCTTCGATGAATTGTTTTTGAGCGAAGAAGAATACAATCAGCAACGGCAGGATGCTGATCAACGCGCCTGACATCAAGACTGTGAATTTGCCGCCGTGCGTCATTTGGGTTTGGAAGAAAGCCAGTCCAACAGTCAGCATGGTATTCGGCACCGACGGCATGTAGACAAGCGGATGCAACAGATCATTCCATGCGCCTTGAAATGTGAAAATGGAAAGTGCAGCCAGGGCTGGTTTGGCAAGTGGCAAATATATCTTCCAAAAGATTTGGATGAGTGAGGCACCATCCACACGGGCGGCATCCACGAGGTCGCGCGGGATGGTGAGGAAATATTGTCGGAGTAGAAAAGTTCCAAAGGCGCCGCCCCAAAACGCGGGTAGCCAGAGCGGAACGCTTGTCCCCAATAAGCCCATATATTTGAAGATGATGAAGTTCGGAATGAGAGTCACTTGCGGAGGAATCAACAGCGTCAAAAGTAAACCGGTGAAGAGCGCGTCACGCCCTTTGAATTTGACAACGGCAAAACAAAACGCCGCCATCGAACAAGTGAGCATCTGACCCACAGTGGTCAGGATAGAAATGTACGTGCTGTTCCAAAAGAGCAATGGGAAGTTGATATCCACCGAGAATAGTTCGCGGAAGTTATCGAGCGTAAAGGTGGGCGGGATGAGGGTCTTGGTGAATTGGTCGCCGGGCAATTTGAATGAAGTGGAGACCATCCACAAGAACGGACCGACCATCAACACTGCGCCAAGCAAAAGCAGGGTGTAGGAAATAATATCAAGGATCAGCTTTTGATTTTGTTTTGTCATGGTCGCTCTCATTCGTAGACGACATAGCGTCGTTCGAGCCAGAAATAAAATGCCATCAATGCAGCCACGATGATCGTCAGCTCAATAGCTTGCGCGCTCGCGCCGCCATAGTTGAAGAAATTCCAAGCGTTGCGATAGATCGAGAAGACCACCACCGGCACGGAACTATCACCTTGTCCGCGACGCGTGAGCATGTAGATATAGTCGTAGGCTTGAAAGGCATTGATAGTGGACATCAGCGTCTGGAAGAAGATACTCGGCGAGATCAACGGGACCGTGATACGGAAGAATTGATTGAACCCATTGGCGCCATCAAGTTCAGCGGCTTCATAGTATTCACGTGGAATAGCAGTCAACCCTGCGAGAAAGATGATCATGCCTTCACCCACAGCACCCCAGATGTTGACGATGATCACAGAGTACATGGCATTATCCCCCAAAAGCCAGTTTACAGTCGGCAATCTCAACCGTTCAAGGATATAGTTGAGAATACCCGTGTCATTGCCATAAATCATCTGCCAGACCAGCGCAGTGGCAACCGCGGAGGTAACTGCCGGCAGGAAGTATGCAGTGCGGAACAATCCCACGCCGCGAATTTTGCGGTTCATTAATACCGCAACAAACAAAGAGACGATCACCACTCCTGGAACGTAGATCGCTGTGAACTTGATGGTATTCGTCAACGACACTAATATCTTTGGATCTTTGAACAGGTTGACATAGTTGACCATACCTGCCCAGGTGGGAGGTGTCAACAAATCCCAATTTGTAAAACTTAATAACACGGTCGCAGCAACAGAACCTAACGCGCCGAAAACCAAACCGATCAAAGTCGGCGTAAGTAATGCCCAAAGCCAAAATTTTTCGCGACCAAGCGGTTTGAGTCCGTATTCCATGCAGGCTCCTATCCCTCATCCCCAACCCTTCCCCCAATGGGGGAAGGGCGTTCCCTCTACCCTTTGGGCACGATGTCCCTTCGGGAGAGGGTTAGGGTGAGGGCTTTATTACTTATTCTTCGCCAACACATCATCCGCAGCTTTGACAGCCGCGTCCAATGTTGGACCCAGTTCTGCTTCGCCGGTCCAAATGGTTGCCATGCCATCACCGACCGCACTTGACCATTCATCATAACCTTTGAAGACCGGTTTCAGATGCGCAAAGACCAGCGCATCAATGAAAATCTTTTGATTAATCTGAGTCTTCTGTTTCAAAAACGAGTCACTTTCAGCAACAGACTTAAGTACAGGCAATGCAAAGCCAAGTTCAGCCAGGCGTTTTTGCGCAGGTTCACTCAACACATATTTGAGAAATTCAAACGCGGCATCCGGATTCTTAGAAGCCTTGCCGACGACAAAGCCCGCGCTATTGACGCTGGTCGCCTGACCGGCGGGACCCTTCGGCATCGGAGCCACATCCCATTTAAATTTCGCCTCAGAATAACTCGGCACAGCCCAATGACCAATTGCAGTCATCGCCGCAACGCCTGCTAGAAACGGGTCACCACCATATTCTGCCGCGGTGTTGGTATTCGGTATCGACTTGTCAACAAACATCATGTCATGCAAGAACTGAAAAGCCTCGCGGGCTTTCGGCTCACCGACCAGAGTCTTAGTGTGATCAGCGTTGATGAGGTCGCCACCATAACCCCAAATAATTTCGCTCATCCCTGGTTCAAAATCCCAGAGATCCAGTGCATAACCAAATTGCGTCACCTTTCCATCTGCTCCAGTTTTGGTTAACGATTTAGCCGCACTGCGCAGGTCATCGTAAGTCCAATTAGCGTTTGGGTAGGCAACCTTTGCCGCATCGAACATGTCCTTGTTATAGAACAACACAATCGTTTGGAAATCGCGCGGCAAACCATACATGCCATCGGGCGTCTTATAGGCTTCCAAAGTTTGCGGATACACACCATCGAGCATGCCGGGATTCTTATCGAGATACGGCTGAAGGTTCAACAATACACCGCGACTCTGATAATCCAGATACAAAGGCGCATCCATGGCAAACACATCCGGCGGCTTGCCAGCCGCGAGCAACGTCTTCAACTTCGTCCAGTACGAATCCCAATCTGAAACTTCCACCTTCACGGTGATGTTCGGATTCGCCTGATGAAAGTCAGCCACGATCTGATTCCAGACCGTCAACTCTGCGGGGTCGCCCCACATCATCATGGTGATGGTTACTGGCGCATTGCTTGCAACAGGTTTCGCTCCGCCGCCACAAGCCGTCAGCAACAAACTAACAATGACAATCAGAACAAACAAACGGTTTTTCATGCTTCTCTCCTTTTTAGAAATCTAGTTTGACCACCGCCGTCAAATTA
>JBDTWO010000265.1:0-4589 GCA_040006635.1 Chloroflexota bacterium | reverse complement strand
GCGGTTTTGATCGAGCCGCTTCTGATCGCCTGTGCCGCCATGTTCAAGGCAAAGATAAACCCGGTGCAAGCCGCCAGCAGGTCAAATGCGCCGGCTTTGGTGGCGCCGAGTTGATCCTGAATGAGACAGGCAGTTGCGGGGAAAATGTATTCCGGTGAGGAAGATGTACAAATGATCAAGTCGATATCGGTCGGGCGGACATTTGCCACCGTCAGCGCCTTGATCGAGGCATCCACACCCAGGGTGGATGGAAATTCATCGGGCTTCGCAATGCGGCGTTCGCCGATGCCTGTGCGTTCACGGATCCACGCATCGTTGGTATCCACCAACTTGGAAATGTCATCGTTGGTCATGATCGACTCAGGCACTGCCATCCCCCAGCCCGTGATATGTGCATATGGCATAACTGACTCCTAAACTCCAACAGCGAGTTGAAATTAAACAACGCGCTGTGTAGATCTTATTTATTCAAAACGGCTGATGACCAGGGTCGCGTTATGTCCGCCAAACCCGAAGGAGTTCGACATCACATGCTTGATCGCTGCTTTACGCGGTTGGTTCGGGACATAATCCAGATCGCAGACCGGATCCGGGGTTTCGTAATTAATGGTCGGCGGAATAACTCCTTCACGGATCGCCAGAATACTGAACACGGCTTCCACCGCGCCAGATGCTCCGAGCAAATGCCCGGTCATGGACTTGGTGGATGAAACCGGAATCTTATACGCCTGTTCACCAAACACAGATTTAATGGCGGCGGTTTCGCTCTTATCATTCAACGGCGTGGAGGTACCATGTGCATTGATATATTCGACATCATTGATTGTCAGATTGGCATTCTCCAATGCCAGCTTCATCGACATTGCCGCGCCTGCGCCATTTTCAGCCGGCGCAGAAATGTGATGCGCATCATCCGTGGTGCCATAGCCAGCCAACTCAGCCAAAATATTTGCACCGCGTGCTTTTGCATATTCCAACTCTTCAAGGATTAAGATCCCCGCGCCTTCACCCATCAAAAAGCCATCGCGATTCTTATCGAACGGACGTGATGCGCTCAGTGGATCGTCGTTCCGTGTAGAAAGTGCGCCCATCACATTCATACCCGCCATGGCAAGCGATACGAGCGCGCCTTCCGAGCCACCCGCGATCATCACATCGGCAGAACCGCGCCGTATCGTTTCCACCGCGTCGCCAATTGCGTTGTTCCCTGAAGCGCACGCCGTGGCAATTGCCATATTGGGTCCACGCGCACCCACGCGAATGGCAAGCATGCCCGCGGCGCTATCCGAGATCATCATCGGAACCAAAAACGGACTCACGCGATCAACGCCGCGTTCACGCATCACTTCCGCTTGTTCCATGATCGTCCCGATCCCGCCAATGCCTGTACCGATCACGATCCCCACACGGTCACGATTCGTATCATCGATCTTCAAACCCGATTGCTCAAGCGCTTCCAGTGTGGCAACCGTGGCAAATTGTGTAAAGCGGTCCATCTTGCGGGCTTCACGTACACCGAACACAGCCACCGCATCAAAGCCTTTGACTTCTGCCGCAAAACGCGTTTTATGTTTGCTGGCATCGAACAACGTGATCATACCTGCACCAGATTTGCCCGCCAGCAGCGCATTCCACGTCTCTTGCACATTATTCCCGACCGGGCTGATACATCCCATCCCAGTCACTACTACACGCCTTCTCATAAATAAATCTCCTTATAAAGGGGCAAAGCCCTGTAATTCTAAGTGTATAACACGTCTCCCCCAATTTAGACACGCCATAACCGTAGCCTGAAACTCACAAATTTCGCAAAGTTTTCCAGGCTTGCTGGATGTGCATCTGGTCATGATTTGCCATAAATCCCAGCACCTCAAGAAAATCCGTCGGTCCAAAGATCGCATGCCGCGCCTTGCGAGCCCAGGTCGCATCATCCAATTTTTTCAATATATCTACAATCGCGAGCCGCGCTGAAGCGAACTCAGCCAGCGCCGCCACTCCATCAATATTCAAATACTCGCGCTCACTCGCCCACACACTTGTATCGGGCCGCGGAATAAAAGCATCGGGGCGCTCGAGCATTAAATTAAGTTGCACGGCATGGATCTCACGTTCCGTATCACGCAAATGACAAACGATCTCATTCATCGCCCAGTCATTCCGCGTGGGTTCGTGCCGCCAATCTTTCTCCGATAAAGATAAAGAAAGACTCTGTAAAACTGCTGGAGTGGACAACATGATTCCCAAGTCCGCTTCGCGAGATGTATACGACGGCATCAAGGTTGTCAGATCAATAGATTCAAGCCATGGACGCAGATCACTCAATCGACCATGCCCCGCCTCAAACCCCGGACCTGAACCTGATTCGTTATCGATAAAGTATGTCTTCAGCCCAAGCTTATTCGCAGAAACCAGATCTCGTTGTACGTCATTTCCCACCATGAGCACCGGTCCATCGGGCCAGCCGAGTTGTCCCAACACCTCTGCGTAATATGCAGAATGCGTCTTAGTAAAATGGAAATTATCAAACGTAGAGATCAGCTCAAACTGCGCAGGGTCGAACCCAGCCCAACGCAAACGCTCATAGGTAGCCTTACGCGGAAACAACGGGTCAGTTGCAATGGCAATCCGATGGCCTTGTGAAAATGCCCACTCCATTAAGGGAACAGCCTCTATACGTTGCCGCGTATGGACACGCAGTGACGGAAACACTTCGTCATAAAACTTTTCCAGAACCTCAATCCACTCAGATTTTGGAGACCCTAACTCATTGTAAAAAGTCGTTTCAAAAACTTTCTGCAACGTGCAGGTCGGATCTAAGTTCTCGTTCATCTGGCTTGTACCCTGAATCAGGGCATGCAAAACGACTGTTGGCAGGATGCGAGGTTCAAAGACTTGTGTCAAAGCCTGAAAATAGGCGGGGATAAACGCATCCATATTCGTATCGAGCAGAGTATCGTCAAGATCAAACAGCAATGTAAGCGGCATGATAGGATCAGCTTTCTGAATTTTTAATTTCCCCTCGAAACAGGTTAGGATTTAATTTCGAACTTAAAGGGCAGAGCATGACATTCCCCACAGCCGATATGCGGCTCGGCCACACTCTTCTTTGATTTCTCGCAAAACGGCGCAAGTTGTACACGGCGCTGAAATATAGCGGTGATCGGTCTGCCAATCGAAGCATTCAAGCGTAGATGCTCGCAGGCATTTGCACGCGCAATGTCCGGAACCGGACAGGACTTGCAAAGGTCAGGAGACCAATTTTGACCGGCGGCTTTAAGCAAACGGCATTCTTCCACATTCTTGCCGCGGAAATAATCGCCATAAAAATGAGGGCACTCAGTGCCAGCTGGGGTTTTCATATCTGAATTATAGTGGTTTTTCGTTTTGCCAATGGTTGCACCCAAAGGCGGGCTGTATAAACGACGAGCGAGCAACCGATTTAATTACCACAGCCGCTCGCTCATTTGGAAAGTGACTGTCACCTTGGAAGGGATAATCACCAGAAATTTTAGATCACCTACACGCGGGTAACGTAATCACCCGTCTCTGTGTTGACACGGATGGTATCGCCGACCTTCACAAATTGCGGGCAGAATACTTCGAGTCCGGTTTCGGTCTTGACCTTCTTGGTCACGCCGGTCGCAGTATCGCCGCGAATGGCAGTTTCGGCTTCAACCACTTTCAAATCCACCGAAGATGGAAATTCCACATCAAGCGGTGCATTATTGTAAAAAGTGATCTTTACTTCCATGCCTTCCTTCAGATATAAAGCCGAATCGCCAAGCACATCAGCTTTGATGGCAGGTTGTTCAAAGGTGACATTGTCCATGAAATGGTAGAAGTCGCCATCGTTATACAAATAAGAGACATTGTGGAAATCAAGGCGGACGTCTTGAACCGATAAGCCCGAGTTAAAGGTCCGTTCAATATTCGCGCCAGTTTGCAGGTTACGGGCTTTGATGCGAATATTGGCGTTGCCACGGCCGGTCTTATTGTGGCTATAATCCACTACTTTAAAAAGACCGCCATCCATTTCGAAGGTAACGCCTTTGCGAAGTTCATTTACATCTATCATACTTGCACTTTCCTTTTGTGAGATTATTTCAAGCGGGCGGGATTATACCAGAGAGTATCAGCTAGTGAGATGCCTCAGATGCCGGGTCTTCTCGTAAAAGCTGGACAGCATGCGGTAAAACCGACAGGATAACCTGTAAATTTTCAACGGCACCTTTAGGGCTACCTGGCAAGTTGACGATCAACGTCCGCTTGCGGATGCCGGTAACGATTCTCGATAACATGGCATGCGGCGTGATCTTGAGGCTGGCGGCACGCATCGCTTCAGCCAGACCAGGGGCTTCACGTTCGATGACGGCGCGCGTGGCTTCGGGAGTCACATCGCGCGGGGCGAAACCTGTGCCACCGGTGGTGAGGATCACATCCACTTCGCCGCTATCAGCCCACTCGCTGAGAAGCGCACGGATGGCAGATTCGTTATCAGGGAGCAAAGCTTGTTTGGCGACTGACCAATTTTCGGCTTCGATGAGACGCGCGAGCGCCGGTCCAGAGGCATCGTCACGTTCGCCGCGTGC
>JBDTWO010000264.1:0-4660 GCA_040006635.1 Chloroflexota bacterium | reverse complement strand
TACGCGCTCAGCCCCATTGACCTGATTCCAGACTTCATCCCCATTCTTGGTTATCTCGACGATCTGATTATTGTCCCTGCGGGCATCGCGCTGGCGATCAGACTCATCCCGGCTGAGGTGTTGACGGAGGCGCGGGTCAAAGCGGCAGCTTCCAGCGTGGAGAGAAGCGTGGGGTACGTCGGGGCGGGCATCATCATCTTCGTGTGGATTGTCATCCTGATTGGTGCTGTCCGTCTTATGCTATTCTTATATCGATGAATAATAATAAAGTACGGAGGCTCACATGATCAGCAAACCTATGCAAGACGCAATCAACGAACAAATTAACAAGGAACTGTATTCGTCGTATCTGTATCTCTCGATGGCAGCATATTTCGCGAACAAGAATCTGGCGGGGTTTTCAAAGTGGCTGCATACGCAGGCGGACGAGGAACGCGAACACGCCATGAAACTCTATGCACATTTGGAAGACCGCGGCGGACGTGTGCTACTCAAAGCCATTGCTGCACCCAAAACTGAATGGGCTTCGAACCTGGAAGCTTTCAAAGAGGTGGCGGCGCACGAGGCAGCGGTGACGGCTTCGATCCATGCGTTGTATGAAACTGCCTTGCAGGAAAAAGATTACCCTGCGCAGGTAACGCTACAGTGGTTCATCAACGAGCAGGTGGAAGAGGAAAAGAACGCGGCTGAAATTGTCGCGAACCTCGAGTTGATCGAGGAGCGCGGCACGGCCGTGTTGATGCTCGATAAGCAACTCGGCAAGCGTAGCGGCGAGTAGTTCGTTTACAATAAGTCCCTAAGGGTTTCGAAAACCCTTAGGGACTTATTGTTTTATATCGGAGACATATGAGTTACACGATCCGCCACGCAACACCTGAAGACAAACCAGAATGGCTCCGCATGCGGCAGGGGCTGTGGTCCGAGGCGCCTTTGGATTATTTGAGTCTCGATCTAGATAAACTGCTGGCGAGTCCAAACGCTGGAATTTATGTCGCCTCAGACTCGCAGGGACAGCTGATCGGTTTCATCGAAGCGGGACTCCGCGATTACGGCGAAGGCTGTGATACTTCACCCGTGGGCTACATCGAAGCCTGGTATGTGGACCCGCACATGCGCGGACAAAAACTCGGTCGAGACCTGGTGCATACCGCCGAACAATGGGCGCGTGAAAAAGGCTGCACCGAGATGGGGTCTGATACATGGCTTGAGAATGAAACCAGCATTCAGGCACATTACAAACTCGGCTATTGGGAAGTGGAACGGCTGGTTCATTTTGTGAAGAAGTTGTGATTGTGTAGGGGCGAGGTTTTCTCGCCCCATTTTATAAGGTTGATATAGGGCGGGGAGACCCCGCCCCTACGGAAAAACCATGAAAAATTTTCTCATCTACGGCTCGTACGGGTATACCGGTCAACTCATCGTTGAACTCGCGGTCAAAGAGGGATTACATCCCATTCTCGCGGGGCGCGATGAAAAGAAACTGCGCGCACAAGCGGGGAAATATAAACTCGAATATCGCGCCTTTGCTTTGAGTGAAACATCCAAATTAGATTCGGCACTGAACGAAGTGGATGCTGTGCTGCATTGCGCAGGTCCGTTCGTGTTGACGTTCCGTCAAATGGCGGAGGCGTGCCTCCGCACGAAGAAACACTATGTGGATATCAGTGGAGAAATTCCTGGCTTTGAAGCGTTAGCTTTGATGGATGATCAAGCAAAACAAGCAGGCCTTATGTTATTACCCGGCGGCGGCTTCGATGTCGTGCCGACGGATTGTCTCGCCGCGCATCTCAAACAAAGATTACCTGACGCAACCCATCTACGTCTCTTTCTGCGCGGGGTCGGCGCAGGCGTTTCGCGCGGCACAGCCAAATCAGCGATTGAGAATATGCATCGTCAGGGCATGATCCGTAAAGATGGCAAACTGGTGCAAGTGCCGCCGGTGTGGAAAGCGCTGATGCAGGATTTCGGTCGCGGACCAGTGCGAGTCATTTCGGTGGGCTGGGGCGATGTCAGCACCGCATATCACAGCACCGGCATCCCAAATATCGAAGCGTATATGTCTTTTCCACAAGCCATGATCGATCGCATGTACGATATGCGTACCATCGGACCCTTGTTCTATAACCGGGTCGCGAAGACAATTCTCAAAGCCTTGATGAACCTCTACCCGCCCGGTCCGACCGAAGCCAGAAGAATGAAAGCCTTCGCCACCATGATCGGCGAAGTCACCAATGAACAGGGCAGACGTGCCGTATCCAAGCTGCGGACGCGCGAAGGTTATACGTTCACCGCGCAGGTCACGGTCGAGATCATGAAGCGCATTTTGAATAACGATTACAAGATCGGGTTCGCAACTCCATCCCTTGCATACGGTCCAGATTTCGTGATGCAATTTGAAGGAGTTACACGTGAGGATGTCGAATGAAAAAGATTCTTTACGTATTGGCACTCACAGCCATGCTGCTTTCAGCTTGTGCACCATCCTCAACAAGCGCGCCCGTATTGGTCAACACAAAAGCGGCGCCCATCGCACCAGCAACCACCCTACCTGTAACAGCTGTATCCACTTCAGCGGAGGCTAACATGTCTCTCCAACTCACCAGCGACGCATTCGTCAACGGACAATCCATTCCTGTGAAATATTCCTGCATCGGCAAAAACATTTCCCCCGCCCTCGCATGGACCGAACCGCCCGCGGGCACCCAATCCTTTGCGCTGATCGTGGACGATCCCGACGCGCCCGGCAGAACCTGGGTGCATTGGGTGCTGTTCAACATCCCGGTGAACACGCGCAATCTGCAAGAAGGTTTCTCGGCAAATAGTTCAATCGCTGTTGGCAACAACTCATCGGGCACACCCAGTTATCAAGGTCCCTGCCCACCGAGCGGCACACATCGTTACTTCTTCAAACTCTACGCGCTCGATATGTTCATCAGTCAACTCCCCGGTGCCACCAAAGATCAACTACTCAAAGCCATGGACGGTCACATCCTCGCGCAAGCCGAATTGATGGGCACCTTCAGCAAATGACATCTTCCAATTCAAAGATTCTGCGCGCCAAAGAATCTGGCAGTCCGCTCATCGATGGCAATGAGGTGACTTTCTTTTGGGAAGGTCGGACTGCGCCGACTCTCGTAGGGGACTTCAACCACTGGGACCCAACTGCCACGCCCCTCAAACGCATCTCCCCTCGACTTCAACCTGCTTCAGCCAAATCAGTCTGGTACTGCACCCTATCCCTGCCGCGCGATGCGTATGTTGAATACGCCTTCCATGACCCGGTCTCACAAAAGAATTTCACTGATCCATTCAATCGCAAAAGCGTGAACAATGGCGTAGGCTCGCGCAATAACTTCTTCTACATGCACGAGACCATGCCATCGCCCTTCGCCATGCGCCGCGCCGATATCTCCGGCGGCGCGTTGACGAGTCATGTTGTGGAAACAAAATGGCTGCGTGATGATTATGAACGCGAGATTTATTTGTATCGTCCGCCTGTAAAAGAGCCCACTCCGCTGCTGGTCGTCTACGATGGGCAGGATTACCTGCAACGCGGCAAACTTGCCGTCATTGTGGATAACCTGATCGCCGAGAAACGCATTCAACCCATCGCGATGGCATTCCTGCCCAGCACCAGTCGCTGGCGCAATTTGGAATACGCCTGCTCCGATGGCACCATCTTATGGCTCGATCAGATCATCCTGCCGCTGGCAAATGAAAAATTAAATTTGTTAGATATCAAAAAAAATCCCGGTACCTATGGTGTGCTGGGTGCATCACTGGGCGGGACGATGTCTTTGTACACAGGTCTGCGCATGCCAGATGTGTTTGGCAAAGTATTGAGTCAATCTGGCGCGTTCATGATCGAAAGCCGCGACTTCGCCGTGGTTGATCTGGTAAAGCATCAACACGCCCATGATCTCAACATCTGGATGGATGCGGGTCAACTGGATGCTCTATTAGAAGATAATCGTCAGATGAAGAAATTATTGAATGAAAAAGAATATCAAGTCACCTACCGCGAATACGTCGGCGGACACAACTTCACCGCCTGGCGCGATGACCTCTGGCGCGGGCTGGAAGTGCTGTTTCCGCTATGATCCTCGCCACGCTCTGCTACATCAAACACAACGGCAAGACCCTTATGGTTCACAGAAACAAAAAGCCCAACGATATCCACGCGGGCAAGTGGAATGGGTTGGGCGGGAAGTTCGAAGCGGGGGAAACGCCTGAGATGTGTATCAGGCGCGAGGTCGAAGAAGAGACGGGGCTTTTGATCCAGAATCCGCACTTACATGGGTTGCTCGTCTTCACGAACTTCAAGGGCAACGACTGGTATGTTTTTGTTTTTACGGCAAGGGAATTTATTGGCGAATTGCTTGAGTCATCGCCCGAAGGCAGACTCGAATGGATCGATGACGATAAGTTGACCGACTTGAATCTTTGGGAAAGTGACCATATCTTTTTCCCATGGATTACAGCGGGAAAGTTTTTCTCAGCAAAGTTTGAATATGACGGGGATATCATGCGCGGGTATGCTGTGAATTTTCACTAACCTTCACCTGGCGAAGCCCATACTAAAACCATTGAAAAAGCGCTGCATACCCAGGGCGATTGCATCTTAATTGGCAGCAGCAAGGACTTTGAGTAGATACTCTTG
>JBDTWO010000263.1:0-4662 GCA_040006635.1 Chloroflexota bacterium | reverse complement strand
GTAAATTTATCGAGTTTCATTTTTACTCCTCAATTTCCAATTCGATCCAGACGGCTTCGAAATAGATTTCGCGATAACGCGTCAGACGAAACTGTTGGCTGTCATTTTGAGAATTTAGTTCGGTTTCCAGCTGACGGATATGGGTTTGCAATTCAATGACTTGCTTGCGCAGATGCAGGATCGCTTCGGCGGCGGCTTCGTCCACGCCCAAATCTTTTTGTAGGCGGCGCTGGCAACGCGCTTCATAGTCTTCGTATGGAGCGTACCAATATTTTTTTGAGGAGGGGTTTTTGGGAATCATAACTTGACCTCGTTGGGTTTCGCTCGTTTTTGCCGCGCAGATGCCAGGGCGCGGATGCTGTCCACTTCCTGCTCGGTCAATGAGTCAGGCAACACCAGCCTGACGCGGGCAAACATGTCACCGCGTTTGTTGACTTCACGCAGAAAGGGCATCCCCTTACCGCGCAGGCGGAAAGTTTGGTTAGCATTGGTGCGGGGTGGAATGGTCAAAGTGAGCGGACGTTCCAAAGCAGGGATGCGGATTTCGCCCCCCGCTATTGCTGTAAAGATGTCCACGGATGCGTCCATGTGCAGGTCATCGCCGTCACGCTCGAAGATATCGTTGGGTAGAACCTTGATGATCAAATACAAATCGCCAGCCGCGCCGCCGTTCCTGCCTGGTTCGCCTCGACCCGCCAAACGGACTCGCGTTCCTGTGCGAACGCCCAAGGGAATGCTGGCTTGGATGGGATGCCCGTCCAATTCCAACGAGCGTTCTGCGCCGTGAAACGCCTCTTCCAGCGTCAGGTCAACTTCATACTCCACGTCACGTCCACGGCGCGGGGTGAGCGGAGCAGTTCGTCCGCTGTTGCCGTTCTTGCGCCCCTGTCCAAAGATATTGGAGAAGAAATCGGAATAGGGCGATGCGCTTCCGAAGAGGTCTTCCAAATCTTCGGCATTGGCGTATTGAACGTTCGCGCCTTTGCCTGGCTGTGCTGACCAGTTTTGCCAGTCGAAATCCTGTTGCTGTTGACCGCCTGTCTTCTGCCATTGCTGATATTGCGCCCGCAGCTCATCATACTTCTTGCGCTGTTTCGCATCCGATAAAACCTGATTCGCCTCGTTGATCGTCTTGAACTTTTCTTCCGCATCTTTATTGCCCGGGTTGACATCAGGATGATGCTTGCGCGCCAGCTTGCGAAAGGCTTGCTGGATAACTTTCTTATCCGCGTTCGAGGGTACGCCTAATATTTCATAATAGTCCTTAAAATCCATTGGACACCATTTCTTTCAAATTCTTTTTCATGAGACACATGTCGTTGTTTATGCTGGAAGCAGTGAATATTTATTCATCCACTTCACGGTCCAGGCTTGAGCGATCTTCAGCCAGCGGCGAACTTTCGAGTGCCTGGGTGACGCGTTCGCGTAATCCTTTTTGTCCGGGCTTGCGTTTTCCGAGACTTTTGAGGGTATCCAACAAGTAGGTGGTCATCTCTTGAGTGAGTTTTTTGAGCGCCTCGGTTGAGAGCTTCTCGCCTTTTTCGAACCAACGTACAGCTGCGTAGCCCATGACTACGGTTGTCGATGAAGCAATCGCCGCGCTCAACAGCCAGCCTGGCAGCCCACCCAACTTGCTTAGTTCCTGGAAGAGAGTCCGTCCCAGGAACCCCAGACCAAAGGTTGCGACCAGCTCGGCAGCACGTTGAGGGGTGATTTTGTAGTTATAAATGCGAGCGATACTGACCACCATGATCGACTGCGTGACCACCAACGGGACAAAATCAATGACCGGCAGCGGCGCCAATGCAATGGCAGCCGAGATCGAAGCCGATCTGACGATAGTTTGCCAGGCGAGTTGCCAGCGGTATTCCGGTAACGCCTGCCCAAGTGCCGCAACCATCTCAGGTTCGGTGGCTGCGATTGCCAATAAGACTTTGCCAATGTTCTGACCGTCTTTAGCGACGATTGGAACGATTTGATCGCGCTCCAGACCAAGGTTCAGCGCGGCGCTTGAAATAACACTTTGCAAGTCTTTGCGTGGGATCAGATCGGTCTTATTCAATACCACCACGAAAGGCTTATTCAGAGCAGATAACTCGTTGAACAATTCCTGTTCGGTCTTTTTAATCCCTTGAATGGCATCGAAAACTAGCACGAGGAAATCGGCGTCCGCTGCTGCTGACAAGGCTAAATCCTTTTCTTGTTTGCCAATGCTTCCTACTGCATCCGCTCCCGGTGTATCGACCACGGTAAACAAGGCAGCATCGGCCTGTTGATTTTCCGTTGTAGTTCCCGGCAGGGGACTCACCGCGGCATGGTCGTTTTTGTTTTGCACGAATTGATTGTAGAGGGTGGATTTGCCAACATTCGTCGGACCGACGATGACCACCCGATGCTTTTGACCGAGAGCCTGTCGAAGCTGGGCAGTGGATAACTTGACCAGCAGCTTTACCAAATTCGTATCCGTTGGGAAACCGATCAGTAGTGATAGGAAACTGGACTTTTCATTGGGACCCAACGCCTCCCAGATATTATGCACTGTTGCTTGAACATCGGGAGGAAATTGCGCGAGGATGTCATCGAATAGTGTCATTGGATCATTCCTTGAATTTATTGGTACTTCGATTTTTCTAAATCAGTTTATTTAACAATTTCCGTTTTCCATCTTTTATAAGCAGAATCAATCTCCCCAGTTGTGTGGGTATCACAAGCCACCAACGGACGTTGATTATCCGGTACACGATGTCCACCTGGGCTGGTCACCGTACAATTCAGCAATTTGCCTTCTGGGGTATATACAACCAGAATATTGTATAAATTGGCACAGACAATGCAGCCATGTATCTCGTCTACAATTTTATTTTCAACAGTATTCATGATGGTTAATCTCCTTTTTGGAACCAGCCTTTCTTTTGCCAGGAATCCAAATATCTGGGTTCTGGCCAAAATTTCCCGGGAATGAAGTCAGAACATTCCACAGGAAATATGCCTCCGCCACGGTTGGATTGTGACCAGCCGAATTCAATTTCGCGATCGCAGCTTGCGCAGTTCACATAGAACTTGTCGTTTCCCGGATTGTCCTCTGGTTCGAATATTTCATACTCTTCTGGTTTGGATGTCGAGTCGTCTTTTGCGAATTCACCAAAGTCCCCTCGCTGAGGTTCATCGTCATTATCTTTATCCACTTTTTCCTTGAATTTAAAGTGCCAGAGATGATCAGCTTCAAGCGGTCCCCATTCCTGCCAGGATTCACTATCCGGTCCGGCGAGGATCTTCCAAACCCGATAGACGGTCAATTGATGACCGCCGCATTCTTTACAGGTAAACTCCCATGGTTGGTGTTCGTTCATGGTGGTACTCCTTCTGGTAATCAGCATAGGCTGGTCTGGCTTCTCCTAACATGTTTAGGTTCATTGACGCAAATATTCAGGCAGCTTAATAATTTCGCAGCTGTTCTCGGTGTTTATGAACCTGCCGTTCAACAGCATCCAGAGCGCCTTCCAATGTGATCAGAAATTGTTCGCCTTTTTCGGTAGCTGCGATATGATCTTTACCCATATAGACGACAATTGTCACTTCATATATGTGCGCTGTCTCGCGTCCCTGGGCAGGCTGCTTGAAGTTAACCGCTGCGCCTTCAATATCGTTGTGACCTTCCGTCAGTTTACTGATCCGATCAACAGCCAATGTGTAGAACTCGTTCTCGCTTTTCTTTACATCATCGATTTCATTATTAAACTCAATGGGGAAATGTAATTTGTCCATTTTCTAACTCCTTTGTCTTCATGTAACGAACTTGGGATAGGCAATTGATAGAGTGGGCATGGCGACTATTAAAAATCATTAAGTTCAGGACCAGTGTCTGTGTACAGGAATGGTTGGCAAAGACTCGATTTGGTGCTTATCGATGTTCAAGAACAAGGTGTCATCGTCGTTGTCAACCATTGCCGAAATGGGAATGATCACGTCTTTCTGCCCCCAAAGATGCCCTTCCCGCATCACCAAATGGGTAATATGGCTGTTCTCTTGGTTGATCACAAATTCGTCGACGTGGCCAACATAGCCATCCTTCGCCTCGATACGTGTACCGCGATGTATAGCCAGTTCCCCCGGTGGGATCTGCTGCTGTTCCTCGGATACTTGCACTCTAATTTCAGAAGTTACATATGGCATATAGTATGCTCCCATTCCATATCTGCCGCCATGATACCCCCCGTAATCAAGTACCTTCTCTTGGACGAACTCTGTTTGAACAAACGGGTCCAGCTTCTCCAACTCTGTCTTGCTGCAACGAAGTCGAATCGTATCGGCGATGGTTTCCGCAACTAGATCAACCGGTACAATGTACTCTGTTTTGGGGGGCTCATCCTCTTTCACTACCAAATGGGTGACCTGGTCGCTGACCGGGTTTATCAGCACATAGGTTGAGCGCCCGCAGATACCGTCTGTGCACTCAACCTGAACATCTAAATTAATTTCCATCTTGTACCTCCATATCAAATTATCCGGATTTAAACTCCGGTCATCCTAATCATCCTTTGCCCAACTGTGCCGAACTGGGATGCTGGGTAATTTTTCAATAGCCTCTTTATTCATTTTTAGATAGACAGTATTATCTGCAAAGTGATCGATCTGGTTCATTGGAATGGTCACATCTTTCTG
>JBDTWO010000262.1:0-4672 GCA_040006635.1 Chloroflexota bacterium | reverse complement strand
GCGCCCTGGTCAACGAAGTGGAGACCGATCTCTTCGTCGCCGCCAAAGAAGGTGCTTCCCGTGCATATGGTATTGCGGGCAACCCCCCCTTTGCCACCACCGCTGATTTCTCGGATTTTGCCCAGATCCGCAAGATATTGATGGACAACGGTGCGCCCTTGTCTGATCTGCACCTGGTGCTAAATACCACGGCTGGCGCGCAGCTGCGCGGTAAGCAGAGTATTTTGTTCAAGGTCAACGAAGCCGGTGATGCTGGCTTATTGCGCACCGGCGGCTTGGGCACCGTTGAAGGGTTGATGCTGCACGAGTCCGGTACGATCGTGACCCACAGAAAAGGCACCGGCGAGGACTATGTCACCAACGGCTCGACCGCTGCGGGTGTCTCAGACATTGCCCTGGACACTGGCACTGGCACCGTCTTGAAGGGCGATGTCGTTACCTTCGAAGACGATGAGAATAATAAGTATGTAATCGGCACTGGGGTTGCGGCTCCGGGCACCATCAGTCTCGGTAAACCCGGCGCGCGTGTCACGATTGCCACAGCCAACGCCTTGACCGTGGGCAATAGCTACCTCGGCAGCTTTGCTTTTGACCGCAACGCGATCCATTTACTGGTGCGTGTGCCAACCATGCCGGAAGGCGGCGATTCAGCGGATGAGGTCTTGGAAATCACCGACCCCGCCAGCAACATCACCTTCCAGGTTGCCATGTACCGCCAGCGCCGCCGCATTGCCTACGAAGTGGGCTTGGCGTGGGGCGTCAAAGCCGTCAAGAGCGAATTGATCGCCATCCTGCTCGGCTAGGAGATCCAACATGCCTGATGAATTGATTACGATGGCAAAGAACGGCGAGCAGCTCGACGTGCATCCCACAGCGGTGCAGGCGCATATCGGCGCTGGCTGGCACGTGGTCCCGCTTTCTGAAACCGTGTCGATACCGGTGAAGTCAGAGCCGCTCCCGGTGGAAGCAGTCGTCCGCACGACCGGCAAGAAGTCCAAAAAGAACTAACCTTTGTATTTCCACAGGGTGACCGCTTCGCCCTGTGGAAATATAGAAAGCAACCATGTCCAACATCCTGACCCCCGCCCAAGCCGCAAACGCCTTGCGCACTGCCGATGACGATCCCCGTCTGCTCGACCTGCTCCCGCAGGTGGACGGGTTCATAGCGCGTGCCACCGGGCGCGATTGGGCGCAGGATACGGTCTCGAATGCCGTGGCTGTTTCTGCGGCAACGATGTTGACCGTGATGTGGTTCGAGAACCCGGGCATGATCGGCAATGAGTCGGTCTTTCCGTTTGGGTTGACCGCGGCGCTCAGCCAGCTCGAAGCCGAAGCCCTGAAATATCGCAAGATCCAGTTTCGTGGCTTGCACAACGCGGGCGGCATTTATATCCACGATGCCCGTCAGGGTGATCTCGTGGTCAGCCTGGTGGGTGTCTATGGCGTCAGCGGCAGTCAGGCGGATAAATTTGAAAGCACGATCTCGTCGTGGTTCAATTTGTTGAAACAAACCTCGAACGCCGATCTGTCCGGCAACCTCTATGTGGTGATCTTGAAGTCGCCATAGGATGACGTGACGCCGTGATCCCGCACTCTGCTTTTATCTTTCCAATGAGGAGTGCGGGATGAAGCTCGGCAGCCGCACCACCAACCCCGGCGAAATGCGCACACCCGTGCTGTTCCAAACTACAGCCCTGGCAGTGGATGCGGGCAATGCGCAGAGTCTGGCGTACACCGATCTCAAGACGCTCTACGTCAAATGGATCAATGCCCACGGACCCGAAGCGGTTTCATCCGATGCGCTGAAGTCAACCAAACGCGCCACCGTCACCTGCCGCTATTTGAGCAGCATCAACGAAACGGTTTCCATCGTCAAAGACGGCGAACGCTGGCAGGTGATCTCCATCGATGATATCCAGGAGCGCCACGAATACCTGGAGCTGATCGTCGAACGCGCGAAAGGCAGCCTCTAATGGCAACTCACGGTCGATTAACCTGGAATCTCGATGACTACTTGGAGCAATTTGTCAAAGCGGAGGAAGATGTTGATCAGGTTGTTACTGATCTGTTGAAAGAAAACCGTCCTTACGTTGGTGGTTTGCTTTACAACTATTTACGCAAAACATCTGAATCGTGGACTGGCGCGACAGCCAAGACGATCTTTGTTTCACCGGTGCAAAAAGAAGGTAACTATATCTTTATCGAAGCCGGTGCAGATACTACCAAAGATCCCGCCGGTTGGTATAAAGAATTTGGCAGACCCAAACAAGCCGCGGAGCCGTTCCTGCGTCCGACTTTTATATTCTTGCGGACCAAAGAACTTCGCAGACTGATGAAAAAAGTTATGGAAAACATGGGTCTGCCAACATGACCACCATTTACGAACGTGTCACCACGGCATTGAATACGCTCTCCCCCGCTGTGCCATTTGCAATGGCGCCGTATAAATCCATCGGCGAACTGCCTGACAAATATCTTGCCTATCAATTGATCACCGGTGCGCAGGAACAAAGCGCGGACGATAGCGAGACCCAGCGCTCTTATTTAATACAGGTCTCCACGTTTTCGCGCAGCGGGTTGATCAGTTTACCCAATGTGGATGGTGCCATGCTTGCCGCTGGGTTTCAAAAATCAAATGAACGCCAACTCCCGCAAGACCAGCAGACCGGTCATTATGGGTTGGCGCAAGACTATATCTATTTGTAAGGAGTAAATTATGACAGCCTCAGGTGAATACAAATCAAATGTGGGCTTGCGGGATGTGTACTATTCCCTGGTGACACAGGACGATCAAAGCGCCTATGCCGCCGCAGACCCCGACTATCTCGCGCCGGTCATGACTGGCACGATCACGCCCGCCTCGAATACCAAGACCCAATACGCTGACGATGGTCCGTTCGATACCATGAGCAGCGAAGGCGAAACAAAAATCGAATTCGAGTTGACCCAGATCCCGATGGAGATCCGCGCGATTATTTTGGGCAAGATCTTTGATGCCGCCAGTGGGCGCATCTTCGACAATGGCGGCACGCCGCCCGATATCGCACTTTCGTTCCGCTCCAAGAAATCGAACGGGGCTTATCATTATGTCCAGTATCTCAAAGGCAAGTTCACCCCGCCGACCAAGGAACTGGCAAGCACCACCGATACACCCGAGCCGAAAGCGACCAAGATCACCTATACGGCGATCAAGACGATCTATCAATGGGATTTGCTCGGTGATGGCTCATTGCTAGATGGCGCCAAAGGCGTGGAAGGCGATGAAGATATCACCGGTTTCAGCGGCACAACCTGGTTCAGCGCTGTGCAAGTGCCGACCGTTGGCTCGCCTGCTTCGCTCACGTGTACGCCCTCTGATGGGGTTGCGGCTGGTGTCTCGCCGACGCTCACATTCAGCAACGCCCTCGCGGGTACTCCGACCAGTGGCATTTCATTGGTACGGGTTTCCACCGGCGCAGCCATTGCAGGCGCGATCACGTTGGATGGCACACGCAAGATCGTGACCATCAACCCAACCGACGATCTAACCTCAGGCGCGCAATACCTGATCGTGGTGGCAGGCGTAACCGACATCTACGGTCAAGCCTTTGCAACAACCGTCTACGATTTCACCATTGCATAACATGTTGAAGCCCCTCCCCGATAACGGGAGGGGCGAAAGGTATTATGAATCTCGCTCCGATTGAACTTAATTTATACAACGAACAGGATGAGGTGGTAGATACCCTCAGCCGTTCCCGCATCCCATCCTATCTATTGGACACTGCGATTGAACTGCAAAAGCAAGTCAACGAAGATTCAAAAAACGCTGATCTGCTATTCGATTTCATCATTGAATTTTACGGCGGCAAACGCAAGGATGGCTTGACCATCACCCGTGATGAATTGAAACACCAAACCGATTTGATGGAGTGTTTGAGTATCGTACGGTCTGTATTGGCGCGGGCGAGTGGTCTGGCGCTTGAATTTGCAGGGCAGGCAAATATAAACCCTACGATGCCCCCCTCACCGAGGAAGAGATCGACGGCGAGGGCAAATGGTTCCTAGATTTGAAGTGCGTCCTGGTGGATGGTTTTCAATGGTCCCTGCATGACATCGACCGGACCGACATCGAAAGCCTGATCCCGTTTGTATTCCATTTTCCGCGCTTCAAGCAAGCGCGCAAAGATGGCAACCCAACCAAACCGCAAATCAAATACGCGGATGAAATAACCTGGATGTAATCAATGGCTGATGCTGTAGAAAAGCTCTCAGGCAAACTGGGAATTGATACCACCGATTTTAAGACTGCCATCGCGGGCGCAAACCGTGAATTGCGTGTTTTAGAATCGGGCTTCAAGGCGGGTGCAGCGGCATTGGGTGACTATACCCAAAGCGCAACCGGTCTGGAGTCGCGCATCGGCTCGCTGACCAAACAGATCGATGTTCAAAAATTGAAAGTCGCCGCCTTGAAAGAGGAGCACCAACGGCTGGTCACCGCCAATGGTGAGAATTCCCGCGCCGCCCAAGACGCCGAAATCAAGTTGAATAAAGAGACTGAAACGCTCAACAAAATGGAGCGCGAATTGGGGCAGAATACGCAAGCCCTGAACGAAATGCAACAGGGCGAAAAAGGCGCAGGCAATGCTGCCGATGGCATGGGCAAGGACGTTGCTACAGCAACGGCGATCAT
>JBDTWO010000261.1:0-4709 GCA_040006635.1 Chloroflexota bacterium | reverse complement strand
TTGCCTGAAATTCGATTGTCTCCCTCGTGGTGGCAATGGGTGCCGTTATTGCCGTTTCGAATCGAAGTGATTACTCAATAAAATGATGAAGGCGGAATGATGAATGATGAATTTATAAATCTCCGTGTCTCAGTGTCTCCGTGGTTAAAAACGGGGAGCGCATGAGAATCCTTGCCGTTGACCACGGTGAAAAGCGGATCGGTCTCGCACTCAGCGACCCAACCGCCACATTTGCCAGCCCATTGAGTGTCATCAAACATGTCTCGCGTTTGATGGATACGGCGCAGGTGGCGAACCTTGCCAATGAAAATGGAGTCGGTTTGATCGTGATCGGTCAATCGTTCGATGAAGAAGGTAACCTGAATCTCGCCGGTCGCCGCGCCGCGAAATTTGCCGAAGCTCTGAAAGAGCAGACAAATATCCCCGTCGAACTGTTCGACGAATCATTCAGTACGCAAGATGCCCGCGCCACACGCATCGAAATGGGTGTCTCGCGCAAGAAGCGCGCCGGTCACATGGACGAGCTTGCGGCGGTGATGATTCTGAGGTCGTATATTGAGACTCAAAAGGCGGAAACAGGTAAATAAGGAAACAAGTAGACACGTGCCTTGTTTACCTGTTTCCTCATCTACTTGTATAATTTACCCATGCGCAAACTTCTTCCCGTTATTATCATTATCACTATCTTTGTTTGTATCTGCCTCTTCCTCATCCTATTCATCATCCCATCCCAAGCCACGCGGACCTATGGACCTCCTGCTACATGGCTCACGATCTCACAACGTGTGCAGTATTCGGCGCAATTGCTTTGGTATGACGGCTTGCTCACACGTCCCTTGAATGAAGCTGGGACAGACCAGGTTTTCGTGATCGACACAGGCGAGTCGGTGAATTCGGTCGCGGCGCATTTGCAAGAAGTGGGACTGATCCGGGATGCGGAATCATTCCGTGCGTATCTGGTCTACTCCGGGTTGGATACGTCCATTCAGGCGGGGGAGTACAAAATCAGTGCGGCAATGTCTGCCATCGATATCGCGCGTGAGTTACAAGATGCGACATCCACTGAAGTCAAATTTGTCATTCTCCCCGGCTGGCGCATGGAAGAGATCGCCGCCTCACTCCCGACCTCTGGCTTATCAATTACAACTGAAGAATTTCTCGCGTTGACAAAATCCCCGCCCTCCAATTTCGATTTCCTCGCTGGAGCAAATTCTACAGAAGGCTTTCTCTTCCCCGACTCATATATATTCTCTCGCAATGCTTCAGCCAGCGAATTGGTCAATGAATTTGTCCGCAACTTCTCGTTGCATCTTTCCATCGATATGCGGACTGGTTTCGAGAAACAGGGACTCACAACATATCAGGCTGTAACGCTTGCCTCCATCGTGGAGCGTGAAGCTGTCCACGATGAAGAGAAGCCGATCATTGCTTCTGTCTACCTCAACCGTATCCGTATCGGCATGAAACTCGAAGCGGACCCCACGGTCCAATACGCGCTGGGCTATAGCTTCGGTCAAGGCACCTGGTGGACGAATCCGCTCAGTCTGGATAACCTGAAATACGACTCGCCGTATAACACGTATATGTATGCTGGCTTGCCGCCCGCACCGATCTCAAATCCCAGCCTAGAGTCGCTGCAGGCAGTGGCGTTCCCTGCTGAGACGACCTATTACTTCTTCCGCGCGAAATGCGACGGTTCGGGATATCACTTCTTTGCGACGACATTCGAAGAACAACTTGCGAATGGGTGTCCGTGAGGTGACGAATGAATATCGAAGAATTGAAACAGCGACTCGTTGAAGAAGGGTGCAGTACATCCAATTACTCCATTGGGTTTCGAGATTCAGATGTATTTTGCCTCATGAATGAGAACGGCATGTGGCGTGTCTTCTACACCGAGCGCGGAAAAGATGATGCTCCCATTTTTGAAAGTGCGAGTGAAGCAGATGCCTGCGAGTTCTTCTTCAAATATCAAACCGAGCATATTCGGCATCAACATCTGGTTGGTTTCTTTCGCTCAGAAGAAAAAGCGATTGATTTGAGCGAAACCCTGGAACGAAGTGGAGTTCAAGCTCACCAGGACAAAATCCCTTACGGCGGCTGGGTTGATCCGCGCTTTCGGGTCTTTGTGATCGGGAAGGATATTTTCAAGGCAAGAGAATTTCTTAGGGAAGTGCCTGTAAAGGATTAAGTATGAATAGAGTTTTCAGAAAATTTATTTTGTTTACATTATTTCTTGTTGCTTGCCAGTCAACCAACCCTATTATTCCAGCTTCGCCGATATCTTCCCCGTTGCCCTCGCCGACAACTGAAATCCCAATTGCAACACAAGCACTTACAGCGATTCCTGCTATTACGTCCGCACCTTTTGATCGAGATACTCGAGTTGTTGACCTACCCAAATGGATTAAATACTCATCGTTCCCTAACGGAATCTTAGCGTTGCCATATGGAGATATCAATAACGACAGACCCTCCAAAGTTATTTTTGTGAATCCAGATAACGGTGTGACCTTTGTAGTTGATTTACAGAAAGAGTTTTACCATTATTATTGGAGAGATAGAGATCATATTGTGTTTTTTCATGAAGGAGATTGTAGTGGATCGCCAAAATTTATTTCAGAATTAATAGTGTTTAATGGTTCTCTTCAAAGATATGAAGCTAAAACTCACCCCGAATATATCCTGGATTGTTATCCCAACCCTAATAATGAAATAGCCCGCCTTAATTATGAGTTTAGTGAACGTGTAGTTGAGTTTGTTGATCCTTCAAGCAGAGAGGTATTCCAGCTTACCAATCCCAGCGATGGAGTTACTGATATTTCTATAAAATTATCGCCTTATGATGATTTTCTTGCAGTTGTTCAGTTTAAAGGTGATTTCGAGTTTCCGAAATCTCAGTCACCTATTTTCGGGAATCAAATATCCGTATTTGATTTAGGAACTCAACGACTAATTTTGAAGTACACTGAAGAACAAGGGATATTGTCTGAGGTGTCTTTTATTGATTATAGTAATCTAGTGTATATGAGAGGAAACACTCCCTGCTTGATAATGATTTTATCCCAGGTGAAAAAATGTATTCATAATGTCCCAAACCGTTTTCCCGATTCCACTATAATCCTGACTAAGAACAGCGAAGGCAGTAGAACGTTTGGCTTCTTGTATTTTTCGCAAAACCAAGGAGGATATTGTTTTTACGATATCTATACTGGAGGGCTAGGGTGTGCTACTGATCGTTTTTCAATCTTCAACAACCAATTTGTAATCAATTACTCTTTATCTTCATTTGGACACTACGTTCTGCTTGAATACAGTAGTGATGGATGCCCCATTCCCTTGTGTGATTATCCTGAAAATACCAACTTGGCATTGATCGATTTTCATGAAGGCGAATTGTTCGAGCTTGGATCTTCAGATTCTTATTATCTGTCAGGTCTATTTAGACCATTGCATCCTGATCCGTGGCAACCTTGGCGTTAGCATTTATTTGCGAAACACATCCCACACCTCCAACCCGGGCTTGGGTGAGCCATCTGAATTACGCAAACCGATATAAGCAAACGCGCCAAGGGACAATGTGTCCCTTGGCGCGTTTGCTTGGTGTGAGTGAAAATTATTTTTTAGTTACATATGCCGCAACAAGAACCATCATCAAACCTAAGACTGCCAACACCAACCCCTCAATTGCAACCGGCTTGAGGATCTGACTCGTCACCACGCTCACTGTTTCCTGCAAAGTCGAGAAAAAGATTGGTGGCAAAAACCTTGCGCCTTGATTTTGAAGCACGCGCTGAACAACCAGACCGAATATAGGCGCACCAAGCCATGCAAACAAAGCACTGATCGCACCGGTTATCAGGAACGGATATCCCCACCACTTGAGCCAACCTGTGAGGCTGCGGACGGCAAAGACCGAGAGCGCGAATAAAAAGAAAAGCGGAAAGAACGGCGTCACCTTCATCACGGCGCGGACTCTACCGAGCTTGACGCGCGGATCGTTGGGTGTGCCGTTGCCTGCGCCAGAAATCAAAGTGAGCTTATCCGGGAAGGCGACTGTCAACACTTGAAGTTGCGATTCGATCAATGGGGTCGCCAAGCCCATCAATTCTTCGGGCGGGTTACAGAGCTTGATATCGCCGCCTAATAATCCCAGCCCGAGTTGCAGGAGTTGTTCAGCCGTGCAAGCCGGTTGAACCCGCAGGATCTGTTTTATAACTTCCACGCCTGAGGGACCGGCGAGATGGGTCTTGAAAGGCACCAGGGAAATGACAGCCGAATCCGCCTTGCCGTTCAAATAATCAAACACCGACTCCAGCGCACCATCAGTAATGGCTTTGAGTTCCTCCGGCGGCAATAGGAATGTGATAGTTGCCTGCCAATCGGCAACGGTCAATGGTTTCAGATAGGGGGCAGCGTTCCCATTCTCCGCAATGGAGGTGTGCACAGCATTCGCCAGAATTTCTGGCATGTGTTCATATAGCCTCTGATTCTCAAAAGCCTGTTTGTATGTTTCGGATGTAAATGCTTTGCTTTCGATATTGAATGCCAGCAATGCAATTATGCCGCTGATGACGAACAGCAGGGCGCAAATGCCTGCAACAATTTTTCTGAATGTATCCATTTTGTTATTAGACCTCTTGCATAGGTAGTGAGGTTGCGTAGCTTCAAAATCTTTGAACCACTGAGACACGGAAACACTGAGAAAA
>JBDTWO010000260.1:0-4854 GCA_040006635.1 Chloroflexota bacterium | reverse complement strand
CTCGCAGAGTCGCATGCAAGTTTGCATGCCTGGCCCGAATATGGCTATTGCGCCATCGACCTTTTCACCTGCGCGATCGGCAAGGATATGATGCCGTTGATCCAACGCATCAAAGAATCTTTCGGCGCCGATAAATTTACATTACGCAAGATCGACCGCGATGCCGAAATTGAAACAAGATTACCGGTGGCAATCTAATTATGAGTATCTGGTTTACTGAAGAGCTACACCCCTACTATCGCAAAGGCATCCGCGTGAAGCGCATCCTTGCCGATGAACAAACTCAATATCAACATCTGCAATTCGTCGAAACAGAATTCTTCGGCAACGCGATGATCCTCGATGGCATCATCCAACTCACCGAACGCGACAACATGGGCTATCACGAGATGATCGTGCATGTGCCGATGTTGGCGGTTGGACAACCCAAGCGCGTGCTGATCGTTGGCGGCGGTGACGGCGGATCGCTACAACAAGTTTTGAGATACGACTCAGTGGAAGAAGCCGTCGTCTGCGAATTGGATCAACGCGTAGTGGACCTCTCCCGCGAACACTTCGCCGCCTCTTTTGGCGACCCGTGGGCTGATCCGCGTTCCAAGCTGCTCGTCAGGGACGCCTTTGGCTTTCTCGAAGAAAACCCCGGTCAGTTCGATGTGATCATCTCCGATACCACCGACCCCATCGGCATGGCCGAGCGACTCTTCTCGGATGAGTTTCAAAAGTTGGTCGTGCGTGCGCTCGCTCCCGGCGGCGCAGCAGCGACTCAATGCGAGCAGCCGTTTTTTGATACCGCGTTGATCAAGACGATTTACCAATCCGCAAAAGCGTTGACGAAGAATCCTGCGTACTACTACGCCAACATCCCCACCTACCCCGGCGGCGGCATCGGCTTTATGTACGTCTCTGACACGCCGTGGACAAACGGACTCACGACAGTCTATCCGTCCGGCGAAAATAAATATCTCAACCCTGAAATTCACAAAGGCGCATTTGCCTTGCCTGAATTTTTCAGAAAGGAACTATACGGATGACCACACCTTTAGAAATGACAAAAATAGAAATGGAAAATGAAACAGAAGCTTGGGGAGTCTCATCGAGCATTGACCTATACGACTGCGATCTGGCGCTCATGCAAAACGCGGACGCGATCCGCGAGTTTGTAAAAATCCTATGTGACCGCATCAAAATGCGTCGTTACGGTGAAACCCAGGTTGTATTTTTCGGCGATGAGCCGCGCGTGCAGGGTTTCAGCATGACCCAACTCATTGAAACATCGCTCATCTCTGCCCATTTTGCGGATGCCAGCCGCGCCATCTATTTGGATGTGTTTAGCTGCGCGCCTTATAACTCTGAAGATGCAGCAAAGTTTGCAGCGGAGTATTTCAAAGCTGACCGCTACAAACTCCATGTGGCGCAGCGACGTTAGCAATACGAACATAACTCACAGATGAAAAATCTCCGGGTCCCTTGCAAAATATATCCTAGCAAGAACTCGGAGACTTTCTATTTACCTCAAAATCACAGGTTAGTTACTTTAGCATCGAGACGTCTTCTTTTATCAAGTAGAATGGGGGTATTAATACCTAAAAGGTGAACCATGGCAAAGATTTTCGTCTCTTATTCCAGAAAAGACTCCGCAGCCGCCAAAAAGATCATCCTGGCTCTAAAAGATATAGGGCAGGATGTCTGGGTGGACTGGGAGGATATTCCACCAGCCTCAGACTGGATGGATCAGATCAAGAGTGGAATTGAAAACGTCGAAGCCTTCATCTTTTTGATCAGCCCAGATTCAGCCAAATCGGGGTATTGCACCGATGAGATTAATCATGCCGAGAATAACAAAAAACGCATCATTCCTGTTGTAATTCGCTATGTCAAACCCGAAGATACGGTCGACATTATCAGAAAATTAAATTGGACGTTTTTGCGCGAAGAAGATATCTTTGAAGAGGGAATCGCAAAGATCAAAACTGCCATCGAGCTTGATTTCGAATGGGTGGAAGAACACAACCGGTTGCAAGCCCGCGCGCTTGAATGGCACCGCAAAAAAGATCCCAGCCTGCTGCTACGCGGCCGAGATCTACGGAATGCCCGAAACCTGGTCATGACCGCATCCAAGAAGGATCCTGTACCCACTACGCTGCAGCAGACCTATATTCACACCAGCACTATAGATGAAAGAAACAGAACAATTCTGTGGACAGCAACGATCATCGCCGTACTGGTTATGGCATTCTTATCGTACGCCGCGGTCACGCAATCAAAGCTCGCCAACAAAAAAGCGATCGAAGCGAGTCAACAACGGGCAGTAGCAGAAAAAAGCGCCGCCCAGGCAATTGAAAGTGAACGAGATGCCAGGCGGGCGCAAAAGGATGCTGAAAAAGCAAAGGACCAGGCGGTGCAGGCGCGCGAGGAAGCCCTGCTAAGCAAAAATACTGCATCTGCACAACGGAGCGTCGCGCGGGCACAGATCTATCAATTCAGACCTGGCGAGTTATACACCAGCACCCTGCTTGCCATCGCATCCTGGCAAACGAATCAGTCGCCTGAGGCAGAGGAAATCCTGCGCGCCAACATCAGCCTGCTCCCATTACCGGTGAAACAAATGACCCACGCCGGGCGGATCAACTCCATTGAATTCAACGCCAAGGGTGATCTATTCGTCACCGCTGGGGCGGATGGTACGGTTTGTGTGTGGCAGGTGACAAATGGGAAAAAGGTCTACTGCGCTGACAGCCCCGGGTCCGTGAATGACGCGGTATTTAGTCCTGTTGAAGATCTCGTCGTTACCGGCGATAGCACCGGCGTAGTCCAGATCATGGATGTCAACGCTAAAACAGTCAGCTCACCCATCAATATCGGTTCACCGATCAGGGATGTGGAGATCGATAAAAAAGGCAAGTCGGTTGCGATAACCAGCGACGATGGACGCATCAAGATCTTTGATTTGAGAACGCCCCAAAAGGCCGGCACCAATCTCAACGCAGCGGATATCCGCTTCGCTAAATTCAACTCAACCAGTTTGCAGATCGCTACAGGCTCCAAAGACGGCGTGGTTTCGATCTGGAATTTGAACCAGACCAACAGCATTATCACCACGCGCAAACATAAAGGCGAGATCCTGGCGCTTGGGTTTAGCCCGAACAACCAATATCTAATCAGCGGCGGCGCAGATGGCGCAGCTGTGGTGATGGACCCAAAAACCGGCGCTGAACTTTCTCGCTGCCGGCACAACGATAAAATAAAAGGCATTGCCTTTGACCCGAAAAGTAATTGGTTTGTCACCGTGTCTAATGATCGCACCGTCCGGGTTTGGGATATCCACAACTGCGAACAACTCCTGATCATGTCACAAAGTAATTTTGTGCAAGCAGTCACCGTCAGCGCCAACGGTCAATGGATCGCCACCACGGGCGACGATAAGACCGTGCGTATTTGGAGCACTGTCAACGGCGCAGAACTTTTCCAAATTCCGCTGAAAGGCAAAGGCACAACCCTCGGGCTCACAAAGGATGGAAAATATTTGATCGCCGGTGATCAAAACGGCAACATCTACATCTGGGACATCACTGCGATCCCCGCCCCCGCCAACTCACTGCAATTCAACGGCGTGACAACGAGTGCCATTTACAGCCTCGCTGGGAACCGGATCGCCGCTTCAGACGACCGAAGGATCTGGCTGCTGAGCCCCGCCGCCTTACCCACGCTGACAACGACTCCGCCCGGCAGCCCGATCGGTGAACTGCTTGCCAACATCAACGAAGTTGTGCTCAGCGCCAATGGCGCCCGCCTCGGCGCGCTGACCGTCACGAACGATGTGGTGATCTACAATACGCAATCAACATCCGGTAAAACCATCCGGCCCGAAAATGGCGCGCGGGCGTTTGTCTTTTCACCTGATGGACGCCAGGTGCTCATTGGAGACGCGGCTGGCGGTGTGCAGATTTGGAATGCGGTCACAGGGCAATATGTCAACACACCTGTCACATATAAACAACGTATCACCACCATGGCAACTACGGCTGAGCTTTTGGCAATTGGCGCAGGTAATGACATACACATCCTGAATATCAATACCCTCGAGGAACTTGCCCTGCTTACATCCTATGGCGATCAAGAACAGTTGGTCTTTAGTCCGGATGGTACCTGGTTGGCTTCGAGCAATTCAACCGGTCAGATCCAAATCTGGAAACAGGAAAACGGGAAGTTCTCAGAGCCGCGCAGTTTCACCATAGCCAATGTCTCGTCCATCGCATTTCACCCGAAAAGCAACCTGCTCGCCATTGGTGCAGTGGATATCGTCTATCTGATCGATCCGGTCACGCTGAAAGAGTATGCCCGCATCCCACATACTGGCACCGTCAGCAGCGTGTCCTTTTCGCCGGATGGCGCAACATTGATGACCACCTCGCTCAAGGTTCTGCAATTCTGGGACCTCGCAAAAATACCGGAACTCAAAGAAGAAAACCTGGTTGTCACAGCCTGCGGACGTCTGACTGAAAATTTCAGCGAGGCGCAATGGAAAGCTTTGTTTGAAACCGAGGAATACAAATTATTGTGCCCCACTCTGCAGCCAGCGCCGTAAGGGTTGGGCTGGTTGCAGTGCAGAGCAGGCTGATCGAGGCAAAACCAGCACCGGTGTGGTGCGAAGCGGGCTTTTAATCCCAGACTTGACATCACTTTTCAGCCATGATAACCTTGCGGGCATCGTGCCCGTCTCGCCTTCGAAAGCGTAAAGGTGAATGGGCATAAAATTCTTTACCAGCAGGAGAGATGTAAGATGAGCGAACGTTTTGTTGGAACTGTCAAGTGGTTCAATGCCACCAAGGGCTACGGCTTTATCGGCCGCGAAGA
>JBDTWO010000259.1:0-4882 GCA_040006635.1 Chloroflexota bacterium | reverse complement strand
AGCGTGGATTGGCTGGGTGTCCCCCTGCGCTCAAAGCAGGTCGTCAATGGCGTAATCGTCGTTCAGACGTACGAGCCTTCGATCAGAATCACTGAAAGGCACAAGGAAATCCTTTCCCTGATCGCCCCTCAGGTTGCATCCGCCATCGAGCGCTTCCTTGCCGAGCGCGAGATCCAAAAGTTCAAACTGGGGATTGATCGTTCTGAAAACGCGACCTTCATCACAGACACTGATGGAACAATTCAGTACGCCAACCCGGCATTCGAGAAAGTATATGGATTTACACCTGCCGAGGCGATCGGGAAAACCCCTCGCATCATCAAATCAGGCTTATTGCCTGATAAGCAATATAAAAACTTCTGGGATGCATTGCTCTCTGGCGGCACAGTATCAGGAGAGCTTACCAACCGAAAAAAGGACGGCACGCTCATCCCCATTTTTGGAACAAACAGCCCCATCCTGGACGAAACCGGCAAGACCATCGGCTTTCTCGGCGTGCATCAGGATATTACCGAGCGCAAGTTATCAGAACAAGCGCTCCAACGCCGCAACACTTATCTTGCCGCTTCTTCAGAGATTGGTCGTCTTGTAACCTCCACCCTGGATTTGAACACGATCTTCACCCGCACCGTCAGCCTGATCAGTGACCGTTTCGGCTTTTACTTTGCCTCGATCTACATCCTGGATGAAACTGGCTTCCATGCCATCTTGCGTGAAGCAAAAGGCGAAGCCGGTGAAAAGATGAAATCACAGAGATATACAATTTCTGTGGGATCACAAACCCTGGTTGGCAAGGTTGCAGATACCGGCGAATCCAGGCTTGCAAACAATGTTGCAATCGAACCACTTTACCAGCCGAATCCGCTTCTGCTGGATACAGAATCGGAAGTTGCGATCCCGCTTCGGGTGGGCGAACGTACAGTCGGCGTCATTGACATTCAATCCAAAGACCTGGATGCGTTTTCACAAGACGACCTTTCAGTGCTGCAATCACTGGCTGACCAGGTTGCCATCGCCATCGACAATGCCGCCTCATACGAACGCTCGCAACAGCTAATCAAGCAGCTGCAGGAAGTGGACCAAATCAAGAGCCAGTTCCTTGCGAATATGAGTCATGAATTACGTACGCCTCTGAACTCCATTATTGGTTTCTCGCGCGTTATCCTCAAAGGCATCGACGGACCTGTGACCGAGATGCAACACCAGGATCTGACCGCCATCTATAACTCCGGTCAACACCTGCTCGGCTTGATCAACGATATCCTTGACCTTGCCCGCATCGAAGCTGGCAAAATGGAGCTCAACTTCGAAGAAGTAAAACTTTCCGAAATGGTCAACAGCGTTCTTTCAACCGCCAAGGGTCTCGTCAAGGAAAAATCGATCAAACTGGTTGCAAACATCCCAACCGATATGCCCACCGTACGCGGCGACACGATGCGTGTCCGCCAGGTTTTGATCAACCTGCTTTCGAACGCATCCAAGTTTACCGATGAGGGCACCATTACAGTTGAAACTATGGTGCAAAAGGGACCTAACGGCAAACTCGAGGCATTGATCAATGTGATTGACACAGGTCCCGGCATTACCCAGGAAGGTCAGGAAAAACTCTTCAAAGCCTTCTCGCAAGTCGATGGTTCCGCCACCCGTAAAAGCGGCGGCTCAGGTTTGGGCTTATCCATTTGCGCTAATCTCGTTCAGCTTCACGGCGGGCGCATCAGTGTATACAGCGCGGAAGGCAAGGGTTCAACCTTCTGGTTTACGCTCCCGCTCTTCCACCAGCCTGTGGAGGAAATTCCCGAAGGCAAAAAGATCATCCTCGCCATCGATGATGATCCCCAGGTAACCAGCCTCTACGAACGTTACCTCAATCCACAAGGCTATCACGTGGTCCCGCTCAACGATCCTGCCCAAGCCAAGGCAAGGATATTGGAACTCAAGCCTTACGCGATCACCCTCGATATCATGATGCCCAACATAGACGGCTGGACGGTCCTCACCTCGCTCAAAACTGATCCTGAAACCAGGCATTATCCTGTCGTCATCTGCTCCATCATGGAACAGACTGACAAGGGCTTCAACCTCGGCGCATCAGACTATTTGGTGAAACCGATCCTTGAAGAGGACATCGTCAACGCGATCGGCAAGTTAAACAAAGACGGCAAGATCCACGATGTGATGGTCATTGACGATGACCCCAACGACCTGCGCCTGATAGAAAAGATCCTGACCAATCAAGGGCACTATAAACCCATCCTGGTTGAAGGCGGTCGCAAAGGCTGGGAGGCGATTAACGCAAATCCACCGCACGCCATCATCCTTGATATCTTCATGCCGGATATGGATGGGTTTACAATACTGGAGAAGTTGCGCGAAAATCCAATGCTGCGGGAAATCCCTGTTCTGGTAGTCAGCGGTGGTGGTTTGACGAATGAACAACACCAACAACTCGCCGAGTATGGGCAGCGTTTGATCACCAAGGGTTCGCTCAAAGAAAGTGAATTGATCGCGAGCATCGAGAACGCCTTGAAGCGCATCGGATAATTACACCGATTCCGTGAGTCAACTTATAAGAGAGAACCCTCCTATGTCTTTTCTAATCAAATGTTTGGATTGCGGTCATTCGGCACCGTTCATACCCAGTTCGATGCATTGCCCACAATGCAACAGCCAGTGGCGTGAAGCCCAATACGATATGGCTGAAGTGGCAAAAACGTTCCCATCCGAGATCAAAGACCGCCCATTCGATCTCTGGCGCTATCGCGAGTTGTTGCCGATCCGTGTTCCCAACCCAATATTGCGGCTCGGTGAAGGAGGTACGCCTCTTATTCAAGCCGCCAACCTCGGCATGATGCTGGGACTACCAAATTTATTCATCAAAGACGAACGCCAGGGACCGACTTCCTCCTTCAAGGACCGGCAAGCCGCTGTTACCATTGCCGCGCTCAAAGAAGGCGGCGTGACGGAAATGGTCGCCGCATCGACGGGAAATGTGGCGATTGCGCTCTCGGCGTACGCGGCTCGGGCTGGGATCAAGCTCTGGGCTTTCGTCACCAGCCTCGTTCCCGGCGTAAAGATGCGTGAGATCGCGTTATATGGGAGTCAGGTGGTGAAGATCACCGGTTCCTACGATCAGGCAAAGCAAGTCGCGGCGGAGTTTGCGCGGCAACGCGGTTTATATCAAGATATGGGCGCGCGCACAGTCACAGCTGTGGAAGCGATGAAGACCATCGCTTATGAAATTGCCGAGCAGCTCACCCTGCATCAGGGACCACCTCCAGGCTCCACAAAAGAACATCCGAAATGGCGTACGCCCGATTGGTACATTCAAGCGATCAGTGGCGGCATGGGACCACTCGGAGTCTATAAAGGTTTTCACGAACTAAAAGAACTCGGGTTGATTGACCGTATCCCCGCCATTGGACCAATTCAAGCCGAAGGCTGTGCGCCCATGGTATTGAGTTGGAAAAAAGGATTGGAAAAAGCCGAACCAGTTCTTAACCCCAAGACCCGCATTGAAACCCTCGCCACCGGCGACCCTGGCAGAACTTATGTGATGCTGCGCAGTCAGGTTAACGAAACTGGCGGCGTGTTCGAGAGCGTCAGTGATGAGGACGCTTTCCGCGCGATGCATGTGCTAGCAAAGATGGAGGGTATCTCAGCTGAGCCCGCCTCGGGTGTAGCTTTCGCTGGGTTATTCAAGCTGGTACGTGCTGGCATCATCAAGCCCACCGATACCGTAGTCGTGAACTGCACCGGTCATACATTACCCGCTGAATCTTTCCTCTTCGGTGAAGGCTGGACGCGCGATGTGGATCTGCGACCAAAAGAAGAACCCACAGAAACACCTCAAGAAGGCTTGCTCTCCGCCCTGAATAACGTGACGCCGAACCGCTTCTCACGTGTCGCAATCGTAGACGATACCCCCGAAGCGCGACGCCTCATCCGACGCATTCTTCAATCACAAGGTGATTTCGAGATCTTTGAAGCCACCAATGGCCGCGAAGCAATCGAACTGGTGAACAAGGAACATCCCGATCTTGTGATCCTTGATCTGATGATGCCCGAAGTCGATGGTTTCGCTGTGCTGGATGCTTTACGCAGCAACCCAGACACTGCCAATATTCCCGTAATCGTGGCAACTGCCAAGGAATTGACTGTCGATGAGAAAGCCCGTTTACAGGGTCAGATCCAGTCACTCATGACAAAAGGTGACTTCCTCAATGATGAATTCCTGGACGAAGTGCGCTCGCTGATTCGATAGTATACTTGGAAGGCACAGTCATAAAATATTGCGCTCAATAATCGCGCAAATCAAAGTTCAATTGGACACGGATAAACACGAGAGGGCGAGGAGTCCGTTTGAGATAACGGAACCAGCCGCATCGTGCGCATGAGGCGCCGTGTCCAAATACTTTTAAGGGCAATCATCCGCATGCAAAAAGGTCGAAAAGCAGGGATCAACGCGGCACTTATATCAGCGTTCTTCTTGGGGCTGGCACCTGTTTTTGGAAAAGCCGCCATGGGGGCTGACAAATTCTCGCCCCTGGCGGTAGTGGCGTTGCGCACTGGCATGGCGGCTTTATTATTATTCCTGATCATGTTCATTTTCAAGCGTAATTTTATTTACATCTATCCCGCTGGCTTGTTGGGTTGTGCTCTGGCAGGCGGAATTAACGGACTGGGCTCGATCTTTTATTATGTGGGGTTAAGCAGACTTAACGCCAGCGTGGCGCAAATGCTCTATGCACTTTATCCTTTCTTTGTTGCCATCTGGCTGGGTTTGGATAAGCAAACACCAACAAAGCTGACGGTGCTTCGAATGATCATCGCCAGTATTTCAGTCATCTTGTTGACCCGGGCGGGCACCGGCACAATTGATCTA
>JBDTWO010000258.1:0-4996 GCA_040006635.1 Chloroflexota bacterium | reverse complement strand
TTTTCGGCCACTGCCCATATCTTGGTCGTGATCCTAGGAATAGATTTCGAGATGCCATGAGTCAAGGACTGGCTGAATATATTTATCCCATGCTTCACCCATTGCAATTCTCCTCTATCAGAAGCGAGTTTCTAGACTCCAGAGTTTCTGAGTCTTTATGGACTTACTGTATTCGTGGGCCAGGGTGTGAGGGTCGGCAATACCGGGATAATCACATCGGGCGCGACGGTTTGAGTGGGGATGAGAGTAAAGGTCGGTGAGGGGAGCGGAGTCGCTGTCAGAACAATGGGGGCAGAAATGACATGGGTGGGAGTCGGAGGCGCGCCTCGCCTCAGCAAGCCAAAAGCGAAGAGAGAAGCGAGGGCTCCTAGGACTACGATGCCAGCCAGTCCACCCAACAGCCAGGGGAGCCAGTCCGTTTTCTTTTTTTTTGATTCAAATTTAAAATCAGCGGGTACCGAGATCAAAACGACTGTGATGTTATCGTGTCCGCCGCGTTCGTTGGCAAGATCAACTAAAGCCCGCGCAGCATCCTTAAGGCTCGGCTTCGAGCGCACCACTTCAAGGATCTCGTCATTCCAGACCAGGTCGGTCAGACCGTCACTGCATAACAACACCACATCGTTCGGCTGAAGTTTCACGCCCTGATTATTCTCAGGATGATGCGCGCCTTCGCCATCGAAGAGCGTCAAACGGAAATCAGGGTCGGGCGGCACGGGCGAACCCAGATAACGGCGAATGACGTGCACATTCGGATGGTCGTGCGCCATCTCGGGCGTGATAATGCCCTTCTCGATCGCCTCCTGTACCCAACTGTGGTCGGTGGTCATTTGCTGAATACGCCCGCCGCGCATCAGATACATGCGCGAGTCGCCCACGTAGCCGGTATAGAGTTTATCGGCGATGATCCACGCCATCACACACGTGGAGCCCATGCCTTTGAGTTCGTCATTGGTTGAAGATTTCGCCGCGATCGCCTCGCTGGCTTCGCTGACCGCATTCTCGACGAGATGCCGCGAATATTTTCCATCCCCCTTCGCAATGCTCTGTAAAATATGATTCACCGCCAACTCAGCGGCAACCTCGCCCCCGCGATGCCCGCCGATGCCATCTGCCAGCACCGCAAACAACACAGGCGTTTTATCCTGTGCGTTGGTCACAAAAGAAGCCACGGCATAACGGTCTTCGTTATTTTTACCCGTCATACCGGCATGCGTATGAGCTTCGACGTTCAGATGAGCGCGTTGAGTGCGGATCATAGATTTCGGATTCTACTTCTTAATCACCTGCGGTTCAGACTCAGCTGGAGGCTGATTCAGATCAAAGCGATAGACCATTTGCCCGAAGTGGATTCGGTCGCCATGCATCAGACGCCGACCTTCGCGCGTGACTGGTTCAAAATTCACCCAGGTGCCTGCCACCGACCCATGGTCATACAGCATAAAGGCGCCATCAGCGGTCTGTTTGATGCGGGCATGCAAAGGTGAAATGGACGGGTCATCGAGCACGTGCACCGATTGTACCGGGTCTGTGCCAAAAGTCATATCCTTTTCGAGCACCGCAATGGGCGCCACGCTGGCGGGTTCACCGCCATTCGTCAGGCGGATGAGATACGCCGAGGCTTCCGGCAGACGCGCCGGTTTGGTCTGCATCCAGCTCGGTGAGGGCGACTTGCGTGGCTGGGTCTTCGATCTTTTTATAGTAGGCGAGCCTGTCAATGCCGCCACGGGCTGGGTCAGCGGGTCTTCGAGGCGTTTACGCTTCTCAACTCGCTCAATGGTGGAAGAACCTCTGGAACTTCGTCCACGCAGCAGGATCACCAGCAAGGCAACGCCAGCCAGACCGATCGCGCCCAAGATCACATACGAACGATAGCGTACCAAAATAGCCTGAATGCCTTTGGGAGCCTGAATCACCGTCAGCGTGACAGAGGTACCCAAACTCGATTTCTTCAAACCGAGTACATCCTCCACTTCCACAATGATCTCGTGCTGACTGCTTTGATTATAGGCGCTCAAGTCCCAGACAAATTTATCGAACGGCGCGGAGGTGTTCTCGGCAGCGACCTGTCCATCGACATACAAGGTGGAGCGCTTGAGTTCACGCTTGTGTCCATCGGGGAATTCAACGATGATATCGAGTTCCTGCCGCGTTGGATTCAAAATATCCGGGTTATACGGATCTTCGGCTGGAGGCTGGCGCGTGATCTGCAACGGCGGCGCCACGAAGAATGGATTGGGCGGCTGGACATCGACACTGAAGGGTTTATCGAGCGCGGGGATGGTGCCCTGCGGCGTTTCGATATAGAGTCCCAGGGTATGGTCGCCCGCGGTGTTCAGCGCTGAAGAATAGGTGATCGTGTAAATGTGACGCAGCGGCGCGAAATACAGGTTTAGGTCGGGGAAGATTTCCTTGCCTGAAAATAAAAAGAAGGAACCGTTGGTCTGCTGTGCCAGCGACTTGAATGCATTGGCGCTGGCAGTCACACCATACTCCTCCGTATCCACGAACCAGACGAAGACACGGATCTTGGATTCCACGGCTTTTTGGATGAGCGGGGCAATGGTGTTATCGATGTTGGGATCGTCCATGTGCGGGGTGATGAAGAGTACGGCGCGCTTCATGCCGGGTTGTGGCGTGGGCGTATTAACCGTATCCAGTGCAATGGACAGCGATTGTAAATTGGGAGTTGTATTGCGAAAATCGGGCTTGAACGAATTGAGACTCACCAGCCAATCTTTGGCAGTGGCGTGATTGATCAATGATCCCGATAAAGAAACCAGGCTGAGATCGTCAGTTGAATCGGCGGGCAGGGAATTTGCCCAGGCATCAAGCGCGGAGACCACACCTTCAGAACGCGGCTTGCCGTTCTGATCTCTGACTGCGAGCGGCGGACCCGGGTTGATGGCAACCACGATCTGCGCAGGCGGCGCGGATTCAGTGATCGCAGCGGCTTCGAGCTGTTGACCGTCCTCGTACACGGTCAGGTCGGCGGGTTGCAAGCCAGAGACGAAGACACCGTTCGCATCGTATACGTCCACGAGCGCGGAGATCTGCGGGAAGTTCTGCGCGTTGATGGCAGAGACCTCGGCATACGCCGCAGTTTGGGCGTAGGCAAAGGCTCCGGGAACGATGAGCAAGCCAAGGCTTAGAAAGAACGCAAAGAGTCTACGCATTCGGCTTGGTGGCAATGATCGTCCGATTGGAGTCTTCAGGTTCGGCGGGTGGAGCGTCATCCAGTTTTGGCTGTTCGCTATCTGGTTTTTGCGTCAAACGCATATAGGTCAACGTCCACGCGGATTCGCTGTAGGCGGTTAGGATGCCATTCAGCAGCAATAAAACCGGCAGGTACAAACAGAAGCAAACAGCCATGAAGATCAACGGTATAGTACTCTGCCCTCCGCCGGCGAAAAATGCAATCATGGCTGGGATCACAATGATGAGGACCGGGATGGCAATGACCAAGCCAACTACAAAACCGATCACGACCAGAATGATCGTCATCAAAATGATGGGTCCGAGGTTGGCGCGGAAGATGTCCCAGCCGCGTGAGATGGCGGGCAGCACGCCCAGATCTTCCAACACGATCGCTCTTTCTGATTGCGTGAAGATCATGCCGACTACGAACATGACCGGGACGAGTAAACAAACACAACCAAGCATCAGCGGCACCATGGTCAATGCGCCCAGCCTAGTTGCTGCACCACCCCCACTCATGGCAGATAAGCCTAATACCAATCCGCCAGCAACCAGCGTTCCGACAAAAAGGAGGATCGGCAAACTCAGGATCAACGATAAGCCAAACATTCGCCAGAAATAGGGCGTGCTCTCGCTGAACAGTTGACCGAAGATCAAACTTTCGGTGCCGCCTTCGGCTTGAGCCGTACCGCGGATCAAACCGATCTTGCCGATGGTGCTGAGGAAGGCAACAATGATCCAGGTGATGCAGAGCAACACAACGGTGATTGCAATGAATTGGGTCAGATGTTCCTGAATCCATTGGAGCCATTGCTGCATTTGAGGCGGCAGGTTAAGACCGGAACCATTGGAATTATTATTGCTCCCGCTACCGCCATTGCTTCCACCCCCGCCGCGTCCACAACTGGCAAGGATGCCAAAGATCCACAAGACCTTGTTATTCCAAATGATTTTCCACGCACGGGTCAGTACTTCGCCAAAGTTGAAATTCATGGTTCCTCCTCAATCGGTTCTTACTTGATACCGGGCGGGATGACCCCGCCCCTACAACCACCAATCAAAAATCGTCAATCGAAAATCGTAAATTGGAATTATTCCCATTCGATCGTGGCGGGCGGCTTGCTCGTAATATCATACACGACGCGGTTGATCCCGTCCACTTCGTTGACGATGCGGTTGGCGACCTTTGCCAGCAGGTCATAGGGCAGGCGCGCCCAATCAGCGGTCATAAAATCCTCGGTCGTCACCGCACGGATCGCGGCGGCTTCCTGGTACGTGCGTTGGTCGCCCATCACGCCCACCGAGCGCACCGGCAGCAGCACCACGAACGCCTGCGAGACCAACGCCGGCTGCACCACCAGCGGACCGGTGATCATCGAACCGCCGGAAAATCTACGGTTCAAGAAGCCAGCGGTGGTTAATTCATCCACGAAGATCGCATCTGCCGCCCGCAAACGGGACACACGCTCGGGCGTACACTCCCCGAGACAGCGCACGGTCAAGCCCGGACCCGGGAACGGCTGCCGCCAAACGAGGCTTTGTGGCAGCCCAAGCGCTTCGCCCACAGCCCGCACCTCATCTTTGAATAAATAGCGCAGCGGTTCGACCAGTTCGAATTGCATATCCTTCGGCAAGCCACCGACGTTATGATGCGTTTTAATTTTTTCAGCTTTGTTACGATCCGGCGCCGATGACTCAACGACATCGGGATAGATTGTCCCCTGCACCAAAAATTTCGGTTGTCCCAATTGCTTTGCCTGCTGTTCGAATGTGCGGATAAATTTTTCGCCGACGATCC
>JBDTWO010000257.1:0-5087 GCA_040006635.1 Chloroflexota bacterium | reverse complement strand
AGGCGCAGGCGCTTCTTTCATCCCTCAAGCTGGGTGCGGCGATCCTGATTCCGATTGCTAGATCCAATCTGCGCGGCGTGCTGTTCGCAGCGCGGGATGCCAGTGTCCCGCCTTTCCGCGGAGCTGACTTGGAGATGTTCCTCGTATTGGCGCGTCAGGCTTTGGTGGCGCTGGAGAATGCGCGGCTGTATGCCGACCTGCGTAGTTATGTGAAACGCGTGGAGGACTCGCAAGAAGCTTTACTGCGCGCCGAAAAGATGGCGGCGGCTGGCAGGTTGACCGCGTCGATTGCGCATGAGGTGAACAACCCGCTGCAATCAGTGCAGAATTGTTTGCATATTGCCGGGCGTGAAGATGCTTCACCGGAGAAGCGCAAGGAATATTTTGATCTCGCGCGTGAAGAGTTGGACCGCCTGATGAAGACCATGCAGCGCATGTTGGATTTTTACCGTCCCGGCGCGGTGAAAGTGGAGCAGGTGAATATTTTGGAATTACTCAAGCATGTGCTGAGCTTGACTTCGCAACAATTAGGGCAGCACCACATTGATATAACTACTGATCTGCCTGAAACGCTTCCACTGATCTATGTGGTCAACAGCCAGATCCAGCAGATATTTTTTAATCTCATCTTGAATGCGCTTGATGCCATGCCGGGCGGCGGCAGTTTGGATATCAAAGCCAGGGCAGTTGAGAATGGCATCGAGATGTTCTTTGAAGATTCGGGTCCGGGTATTCCTGAAGAGATGCGCACCAATATCTTTGAACCTTTTTATAGTACGAAAGATGGAGGCACTGGATTAGGGTTGACTGTGAGTTACAATATTGTTACCGCACATGGCGGCACGCTCGATATCATTGACGGGCGCGATACCGGAGCCTGTTTTCGATTATTTTTGCCAATGGGAGATAAAAGATGAAATCGAATATTCTTGTGGTCGATGACGAACCTGTAGCACGTCAGTCGCTTTCGGAGATACTGCGGCTGGAAGGCTATGCCGTGAACTCGGTGCCAAATGGTCAGGCGGCAGTGGAGTATGTGCGTACACACCCGGTTGAAATCATGGTTGTTGATTTGCGTATGCCCGGCATGGATGGTTTGGAAGTGATCCAGGTGGTCAACCAGATCTCGCCTGAAACCGAAGTGATCTTACTGACCGCCTTTGGCACAACCGAAACTGCGATTCAAGCCTTACGTCTGCGCGTGCATGATTATCTGCTTAAGCCCGCGCCGCCTGCACAGGTAGTCAACAGTGTGAAAAAGGGATTGGTGCGCCGTGAAGCCCGCTTGAAAGCCCGTGGTGGTTCATCGGTTGCCATGGAAGTGGATGACGGTCCATTGGAGATCACGTTGAAAGATGGCACACATATCGATCTTTCACGGCGACAAGTCCGCAAAAAAGATCAGATCATCCACCTCACACCAGCTGAGGGACGTTTATTGCGAGTGTTGATCGAAAACCCCGGGCGCGTTTATTCGCACCGTGAATTGGTCCTGCTCGTTCAAGGGTACGACACATCGCAACGTGAGGCTCCTGAGATTCTACGTCCGCTCGTTAGCCGCCTGCGCCACAAGCTCGAGGCTTTCCCGTCACTTTCAGATCGCGTGGTGAGTGTGCGCGGTACAGGGTATTTGTATGAAGGCGATAAATAAATATTTTCTTTTTGTATCCCCGCGTACAATGTTTAGAGACCCTGAAAGGGTCAAATGATTATAGACAGTCAGGTTTTAAACGTTCAACCCCGAAGGGGTGTCAGAGAACGTAAAAGCCATGTCATCCCTTCGGGATTTGGATATTTCGTGCAAATTCTATAGTCCTGCCATCCCTTCGGGATTGTTGACTGTGTAAGGTAAATCATAAGGATTTGAAATAATACAACCGCCCATCTCAACGAGATGGGCGGTTGCTGTATGTGTACCAGTCATTGCCTAAAGGCGATTTTATTTTATATGAATGGGCACAGTGAAATAGAACGAGGTCCCTTTGCGGAATTCGCTTTCGAACCAGATCGTGCCGCCCTGCAGTTCTATGAGATTTTTCGTGATACTCAATCCCAGCCCGGTGCCGGGGGCTTCACGCACCTTGTCATCTGCCGAGCGGAAGAACTTGCTGAAGAGTTTTTTCTGATCCTCGGGTGTCATTCCCAGACCATTATCCTCGATCTTGATCTGGATCAGCGCGCCCTCCCGTGTAGCGTGGATAATGATCGCGCCGCCTTCGGGCGTGTATTTGTTGGCGTTGCTCACTAGATTGGTTAGAATTTGGGCAAGGCGGTTGCGGTCACACCAGGCTTTGGGCAATTCCTGTGGAATATCAACGGTCACCGTTTGATTCTTTTGGGTCACCTGTGTGCGCGTCAGTGTGACAACTTCATCGATCACGTCCCACACGGGTACTTCGCGCGCCTCGAGCCGCAGGTTGCCGCTTTCAATGCGCGAGATGTCGCTTAGATCAGAAACAAGTGTTGCCATGCGGTTGACGTTGTTACGGATCGTAGTGAGGAAACTGGTTTGATTCTCGTTGAGCTGACCCGTAGCACCCGCCAGCATCAAGTCACTGTAGCCTTTGATGGAAGTCATCGGCAGTTTGAGTTCATGCGAAACAACCGATACGAACTCAGATTTCGAGGTGTTCGCGGCGACCGCATCATCACGAGCTTCTGCCAATTCCTGGGTGCGCTGTTTGACGCGTTGCTCAAGATCGGTGAGCAGGTCTTTGAGACTTTTAGCCATCGAGTTGAAGTTCTCACTTAGAATCGTGATCTCGTCTTTGAAGATCAGGTAGTTTGTGGGAACTTTTTGATCGAGTTTGCCCTGACTCATGTTCGTAGTGGCTTGGGTTAATTGGGCGAGGGGTCTGGTAAAAGCCAGGAAAGCGGCAATCCAGAACCATAGGGCGGTTAGACCGAATACACCAGTGACAGTGAGCAATATCACTTGAATACTGCGGCTTACAGCAAATAGACTTTCAATCGGTTGGGATACCAGCGCAGATCCCTGTTGTGTGCCGGAAATGACCAGTGGATGACCAAATAAGCGATATTCTTCCTGGTTGCTGTAGGTGACCGTGATCGAAGGAGCCTCAGCGGATTTTAGCCAGCCCTGATTGATCAAGGCTTCCAAATTAGCGTTCTTGTCGATGGTGGATACGATAACGGCATTATCTTTCACGATGGCAATATCAGTGTTGATGATTTTGCTGATGTTATCGATATAAGCCTGGTCCATATAAAATGTGGCAACTACTATGCCGGTAAGTTCCCGGCTGCCCGGTGCGAAGACCGGCGCCACCCCGATGATCTGTGAACCTTGCGGGACAATGGCAACACTGCTGTCTGTGACCTTGTTTTTGATGGCGCCGAGGATCAATTCGTCTCGAATTTTTACTGCGTCTTTACTAACTTGCAGACGACGAGTTACGGTCGGACCGCCATAGAAGTAAGCCTGATCGCCAGAATTGTAATCAGCTTTATAGAGCGACAGTTCCTGCAAATTCAAGGCAGTCTTTTTTTGATTCAGCGCTGCGGTTTCGCTATTCAGGCTGGTAAAGGCGTTGACTACGTCTGGTTGTTCGGCGAGGAGCGTGGCATTATTGCGCGCCAGCACTTCTGAATTTGCGATCAAGGCTCCTACCGAATCGCCGATCTCGTTGAGTCGACGGTCGGCTTCCTGCTCGATGCGGCTGTTGATCAGGCGATTGGTGAGCGGCGAAAGCACCACGACCAGCACGAGAATGGTGATGGCTAGCGGGAAAACAAGTTTCGCCTGAATATTGAGATATTTATCTTTAAACAATTTTTGTATGGCTTCCATAATAGATTATGCGGACCTTCGCCTGATCAGTGCGATAACGATTGAGATCAGTGCAATGATGGCAACACCAACTACCACAAGGATCAGGGGCGAAGTTGATGCGCTGGTTTTTGAACCTTGAAATTCGCTCGCGGGTGCCATTTCTTCAAAGCCGGTATTGAGTGCTGCAGTTGGGGTCTCGTTTTTCACGGCTGGCAGAACATTCTTGAGATAATAGGCAACCGCATCTGCATCTGCTGATGATAGATTCTTGTAAACAAACCAAGGCATAAGGATCAGCCGACGCCCATCGTTTCTTACGCCGGTCGTGAGGGCTCGTTTGATTTCAGCTTCGGTCCAATTTCCAATGCCTGTTTCTTTATCGGGCGTGATGTTGCCGCCGTAGACAATACCCCACGGGCCTTCATAAGGTTGACCGCCCGCCAGGTATTTGCTCATTACGGGCGCACCAGTGGATGGATCCACAGGGGTGTGGCAATCGGTGCAACTCAAAATATGATTGACAAGATAATCTCCGCGCGCGGCTTGGTTAGTTGGGTCAGGCGCGACAATGCCAGTTTTGTTGGGGATGGATTGCAGTCCCTCGGTTGAAACTTTGCTGGGGGGAATGGTGTTGTTGATCGCCTTTACGGAGCGCAGATAAGTAATCGCGGCATCAACATCAGCATCAGCCATGCCATTATAGGTGTGATAAGGCATCACCGGGAAGAGAATCTTTCCGTCTTTTTCAACGCCGGTTTGGACAGCCAGTTTGATTTCTGCATCTGACCATGATCCGATACCGGTCGCTTGATCGGGTGTGATGTTGCGAGTGAATAATACACCCAGCGGTCCCAGGTCGAAGGGACGTCCGCCAGCCAGAAGTTTATCTTTATCAAGGGCGGCATCAGCGTTGAAAGCGATGACTTTGATTTGATCGGGAGTCCATTTCGTGGGATCTTGGTATTCGGCTTTGAGAGGGGTATGACAATCCGCACAGCCAGCAATGCTAACGATATATTGACCGTGTGCGAGAGGGTCATTCTGAGAACTGGGGCTTGCGCCAACTGAAGTGGCAAATGCCAGGATAAGGAACAGAAAAGCTATAAATGTCATAGCAATTAGAGTCTGTTTTTTCATATGCCGTCCTTTTCACGATGAGACTAATTTTGTCAGAATTATACAACCCCGAGGGCGGGAAAAGCATTTAGATTTGATAACAAATAGCCCATACGTAGGATGAAGCTGATCGAAACAGAGGCAGGCTCAAATTGAAGTTTGAGGCGCTGTTTGAGGT
>JBDTWO010000256.1:0-5113 GCA_040006635.1 Chloroflexota bacterium | reverse complement strand
ATCTTGTGTATCAACAAGGTCGCTACACCGATCTGGCGGATTTCAAAAAACTCGGCACGCTCATGAAGAATTGGGAGATCAATTCCGGCAACCGCATTTACTACATGGCAACCCCGCCCGGTGTCTTTCCCAATATCATTGACCTGCTCGGACTGACCGATCAACTTACGGAATACAACGGCTGGCGACGCGTGGTCATCGAAAAACCGTTTGGTACAGATTTCGAATCAGCACACAGCTTGAACGCACAGATCCATAAAACGCTCAACGAAAACCAGATCTACCGCATTGACCACTATCTCGGCAAAGAGACTGTCCAAAACATTTTAGTGACCCGTTTTGCTAACACGATCTTTGAGCCATTGTGGAATCGAAACTACATTGACCACGTGGAGATCACGGTTGCGGAACAGGTCGGCGTGGAACATCGTGCCCGCTTCTATGACGGTATCGGTGTTGTGCGCGATATGTTTCAAAACCATTTACTGCAACTGATGACGCTCGTCGCTATGGAGCCACCCGCCTCATTTGACTCGACAGCGCTGCGAAATGAAAAAGTGAAGGTATTAAGTTCCATCCGCCCGATGCAGGCGGAAGACGTTCTGCACAATACCGTGCGGGCACAATATCAAGGCTATCGCGCAGAAGAAGGCGTCGAGGCTGAATCAACCACCCCGACGTTTGCCGCGGTCAAACTCCAGATCGATAACTGGCGCTGGCAGGGCGTCCCGTTCTATTTGCGGTCGGGGAAAAAATTGAAGGAAAAACTTTCACAGATCACGATCGAGTTCAAAGAGCCGCCCCATTTGCTCTTTCCGAACACGAAGGAACATATCACACCCAATATGTTGGTGTTATACCTGCAACCGGATGAGGGCGTGCATTGGCGCTTTGAAGCCAAGGTGCCTGATACGATTGCCCAACTCCGCTCTGTGGATATGGAATTCCATTACGCCGACTCGTTCGGCAAGACCGCGATCCCCGAATCCTACGAACGTCTCCTGCTCGATACGCTGACGGGTGACGCATCACTCTTCACCCGCGCTGATGAAGTAGAGACCGCCTGGGGCTTGATCGATCCCATTATGGCAACCTGGGAAGCTCACAAACAACCGCTGGCAGAATACGAACCCGGCTCATGGGGACCCGCCGAAGCAGATGACCTGCTTTCACGCGATGAACGAAAATGGTCCACGTGGGATGGACGCAAAGAATAGAAGAACAGCCCGATGCTTCAAAACATCGGGCTGTTCGTTTTAATTGAAAGTTGCATTCATTTGCTTTATCGAAATCTTACGGTCCAACCGTAATCAGATTCTTGATGCGCTCATATGTGCCCGGACCAATGCCTGAGACATTGATAATATCCTCGGTCTTCAGGAACGGTCCATTCTGTTGACGATAATCAATGATCTTCTTGGCAGTGGTCGGACCAATACTTGGCAGAGATTCGAGTTCAGCTTGCGATGCAATATTAATATTGATCAACTCAGCATTTGAAGGTAGTGCTTCAACAGCCGTAGGCGCTTCAAGAATGACCGGCGAAGAACCTTCCACATAAGGAATATCTAATTGCTCGCCATCTTCCAAAGCGCGCGCCAGATTGATACCGGTTTTGTCAGCTTCGGCTAAAAAGCCGCCCGCCGCTGAAATGGCGTCTTGCACGCGCGAACCTTGAGCAAGCGCATACACACCCGGGCGCGGCACCGCTCCAGAAATCTGAACAACAATCGGCTTTTCAGTTGGCACCGGGCGCAATGTCACGGCCTGCCCACTCGGGTTGCGGGCAACCACCCACACCAGTACGGCAATGAACAAACCGAACAATACACCCGCTGCCATATAGAGAATTGATTTTAAGTTTTGCATTGGGCTAATTTTACTGCAACTTCATCACAGACAACCCACCACCTTCGCCAAATTTTGCGACGGCTCCAATAAAGCCCACCAGTTTGCTAATCCGCTGATAGTAGCGCGGCATTTCGGCATAAGCAAGCGCGTGAAAGCCAAACTTTTCGTAAAAAGGCTCCAGCCGTGAACGGCAGGTCAGGTATAAGGGACGCGGGCTGACACTCAATAAGTGTTCAATGATCAACCGTGCAACGCCCTGCCCTTGAAGCTCCGGTTTGACAGCGATTGAAGCCAGTTCAAGGATTTCCTTGCCATGCGGCTTTACCTGGCCGCAAGCGATCATTTCATCGCGTTCATTGACCGCGACGACAAAACGCTTCCAATCCAAATCCATCGGGTTGATTCCAACTAATTGAATTAGATCTTTAATTTGACGTGCTTCTGATTCCTGTGCGGGGCGGAGAGCGTAGTTAGTCATTAATAATCTCATGTAATTGCGAGTCTTCGAGAAGCAATCTCATGTTCGAAACGAGATTGCCACGCCGCCGAAAAGCATCGGCGGCTCACAATGACATTATATCAACCCCGCCGCAACAACGATGATAAACGTTGCGATAAACCAGTGAATGATAAACGGATACAAAAACGATTTCGTTCGATACGCGACCCAGCCAAAAGCAAAACCGCCAAAGATGGTAGAGAGCGTCTCGACTTCAGGTTTACCATTATGCATCAACGCAAAGGGGACAGCCTGCACCCACAGGGATTCAGGTCCGAATTTGCCGGCATACCCAAACAGGATCCAGCCGCGGAAGATGAACTCCCAACCGATCAAGTCGAGGAACGTTGTCCAGGGCAAGCCGTTTGTGTAAGGCTGGTAATACGCCTGCATGGATTGGTCGCCGTGCCCCAGATAATAAATCACCGGCGCCATGAAAAGAATACCAAGCGCAGTGATAATCAACCCGGCTTTCCAATCACCGAGACCAAAGCCATATTCTTTTGGATTTTCACGGAACAGGAAAACAATCACCAGCAATGGGATCACAAGATACAGAATAACCCGATCCCAGTATTTGTACGGAGTGAACTGGTGATAATAATCCAGCATCAACAACAACGTGGACACGATCGTGATGGTAACGATCTTCCAGTCAAATTTAAGTTTTTCGCCGAGGAGATATTTCATAGTAGTAAGAGAATAGAGAGCAGATAATAGAATTAGTAAGGGAAATAGCTTTGGTTTCCAGTGGGGCTGAGAAGCTGTGCTATTTTATCCGCATCGCGGTTAAGTTCAAGCCCCCAATTGGTCAAAAGATATATTGCGGCACAGATCGCAAAAATGACCATAATTTTTCCGATCTGCGATTCGTTCCAATGAACACGCAAAGGCGCAAGTCCATTGACCCACACCTGTGACGCGAGAATGGCAAGGTACGGAATCAACGCCAGATGGAAGCGGTCTTCAGAGAGAATAAACACATGCGGCAGGATATAACTCACCAGCAACAGCCCAAGCAAAATATGCTCAGGCTTCCAACGCAGGAGGGAAAGTCCTAGCGCGGCGGAAACCGAGATGAAAACAAATGGCAGTAACAGAATTGCGGAAATGGTCAGCAGCCATGGTAATGGAATGTACCCGATAATGCCGTTCCCGTAAAAATACATGAGCACACGTTTTTCAAGTCCAAAGAAAAATCCCAGGCGGTTGACGGCCAGCGGAATAAATCGTTCGGGTTGAGCTTTGATGAATTCAAGCGCTTTTTGCGTACCCACCTTATCGCGTTGAGCATCGTCGAGAATAGGAAGAAGATCCAATGAAGGACCAAAGACGAACGATCCATTTCCTTGCGGGTGATAACCGAGGTAGAGGTTATAACCCATCGATGTTTCGATGCCGGTCAATTTGTGATGAAGTAGCGAGTTACGAACGACCCACGGGGTGATGATGAGCGCGAAAGAAATAACAGCAAGGAGCGCGCGTTTACCGTGCAAATAAAATAGCAGGCAGAAGGCAGTGAGGGCAAAGGGCAAAATGACGGAGCGCGTGAGGGCGGTGAGAGCCAGAAATAAGCCAGAAAGCAGAAGGTGGGAGACAGAAGGTTGTTCGAGTGAGTAAAGCAGAAAGAGGAAAGAGGCGAGGAGGAGCACAAAGAATGGATTCTCTGTGCCGAGACCCAGGGGATAAACAAGGAGCATGGGATATGCGGCAACAACCCACGCGGAGATACGCGCGACACGTTCAACCCTCACCCTGCCCTTATCATCCCCGAAGGGGACTCCCGAAGGGAGAGGGAAAAGCCGTAGAGCAACAAGATAAGTTAAAGGCGCAAGCGGCGCGCCGAGAAAAATTGCTTGTGCGATGCGCGCGGCGAAGAAACGTGAAAAGCCCGTGCCGCTGAAAAAGTAAACGATGGCAAGAAAGGCTGGGTATAACGGCGCACGGAACGAAGTGGGAATGCCGAGGCTGGGGTCATAGTCTTTAACGCTGGTCAGGTCAAAGTCCACGAAAGCAGCGAGTTGGTTTAAGTCCGTTTGGGCGTACCAGCGGAAACCGTGTCCCCCGGCGAGACTGCGCGCCAGCATATCGTATTGAAACATGTCATCGAGACCGATCCCCAATCCGCGCGCAAGGATGACGGGAATCAAACGCAGAACGAGGGCAACGATAAAAATGCGGAAAGCAAAGGTCTTAAACATAAAACGGATTGCGCTGATTTTACTACGCAATCCGTTTTATTCTTTTTAGGCGAGCACGTGCATCTTGGCTTTGAGCGCTTCGATGCGTCTTGCGAGGTACGGCATAAAGTAGCCGTCATATTTCTCCCATAATTCGGGCAGCGACCAATCGGTGCCTTTGACGCGTCCGCGGCAACTTTCACTGCCGCAGTAGCAATCGAACTCGTCATAGTTCGAGCCGTCACACATGGCGTAATCGAAGTTGAGTTCTTCACCCGCTTCGATATTGCGCATGGCGACCAAACCGATCTGACCTGAAAACCCAACATTGGGTTCGCAGGAATGGTTGAAACAATCGGTGGGTTCCAATGGCAGGGGCGCTTCCAGATACAAGCCTTCCTCGATCTGAAGAATGCGTTGTGTGAAATACTGCATCTTGGGGTTGAGCTCGCTTACAGCCACGATACGTCCGCCCCATAGGCTGATCAACTCGCCCTTCTTGATCGGCTCGCGGGCAAACACACCGCATCCGCCTTTCTCTGCAAACTCGCCCGAATCACATTTCGGGTTTAGGTGGGAATAA
>JBDTWO010000255.1:0-5159 GCA_040006635.1 Chloroflexota bacterium | reverse complement strand
TATGTTGGCGGCGAACTCAACAGCATCGTCAAAGATTGGGAAACCACCCAAACCAAGGTTGCCTTTGTCTTCCCCGATATTTATGACATTGGCGTTTCCAATGTGGGCTTGAAAATCCTTTACGACCAGGTCAACCAAAGAGCGGATGCGCTTGCCGAACGTGCCTACGCACCCTGGTTTGACATGGAAGCGCTCATGCGCGAATCCGGGATTCCGCTCTACGCGCTCGAATCAAAACAACCCTTAGCCTGCTTCGACCTCGTTGCCTTTACCCTGCCCTATGAGACGCTCTACACCAACGCGCTCAACGTGTTGGATCTTTCTGCCATTCCCATCCGCTCGGCAGACCGTGATGAGACTCATCCCATCGTCATCGCCGGTGGACATTCGACCATGAACCCCGAGCCCATGCATGCTTTCATCGATGCGTTCGTGATCGGCGAAGGCGAAGAAGTCATTCACGATATTATCAACACGATACAATCCGTCAAACGTCAAACGTCAAAGGTCGGAAACGACGTTCAACGTTCGACTTTCGACCGTAAACAATTACTTTTCGAATTGGCAAAAATCCAGGGCGTGTATGTCCCCAGTTTGTATCAAGCAAACTATCTCGAAGATGGGACAGTCGCAAACATTGAGCCGATTGTGGCTGATATTCCCAAGATCGTTACCAAGCGTCTTGTTGCTGTACTACCTCCCCCACCCACCAAATTCATCGTCCCGAACATTGACATTGTCCACAACCGCGTCTCCGTGGAGATTATGCGAGGTTGCACGCGTGGGTGTAGATTCTGTCACGCGGGCATGATCACGCGTCCGGTCCGTGAACGAAGCGTGGATGAAGTCATGACAGCGCTCGAAGAGTCTATCAAACATTCCGGCTTTGAAGAAATCGCTCTGCTGTCGCTTTCTTCATCTGACTACAGTCATGTACTCGAACTCGTCACACGGGTTGGCGAAAAATTTGGTGGTACCCATCTTAAGGTCTCCCTGCCGTCACTGCGCATCGAATCCGTTTCGATTGATCTGATGGAAAAGCTGAAAGACAAACGCTCAGGCGGATTCACGCTCGCCCCCGAAGCCGCCACCGAACGGATGCGCCGTATCATCAACAAATTCGTTCCTGATGAAGAAGTGATCAATACCACCCGCGAGATCTATAGCCGCGGCTGGACCACAATCAAACTTTACTTCATGATCGGGCATCCCAGCGAAACACTCGAAGATGTGCAAGCCATTGCCGATCTGTGCAAACGCGTTATCGCCGAAGGACGCAAAGTGGCAGGCATGCGCGTGAAGTTGAACGCCGGTGTGAGCACCTTCGTGCCAAAATCGCAGACGCCTTTCCAATGGGTCTCCTGTGATACCCCCGAACAGATCAAAGCCAAACAGATGCTATTGCGCCGTGAATTGGGGCGCGACCGCAACATCAAATTGAGTCTCACCGATGCAGAGGATTCATTCCTCGAAGCCTGGCTCTCACGTGGCGACCGCAAGCTGGCGGAGGTCATTTACACCGCCTGGAAGAACGGCGCCAAATTTGACGCCTGGTACGAGGGACGCAAATATCAAACCTGGATGAATGCCTTTGCCGAGCATGGCATTGACCCGCTCTTTTACACCCATCGTCAGCGCCGCACAGACGAAGTCTTCCCTTGGGAGCATATTACTGCAGCGGTGCGCAAGAACTTCCTATTTCAAGATTTCAGACAATCGCTCGAGGGTCAGATCCGCGTGGACTGCCGCTTGAATTGTTTTGCCTGTGGTATTCTGCCTACTTTTGCTGGTATGCGCCGTGAGAATCCCGGTGATGTCTGGAAGTGTCCAGATGTGAAATCACCCGCGCCGAAGGTGATCAGTGAATCAGTTACCAGTAATCAGTTACCAGTGGTTGGGGATTAAACGCGTCAGGTACGATGAAAAAGTATTCGGTACGACCTGCCAGAACTAGTGACATCGAAGCTGTGTATGAGATCATCGCCAGGCAAAACACGCTCGATTATGGCAGCGCACTGAGAACAAAAGATGATTTGCAAAAAGCCTGGCAAAGCCTCGAGCTTAACAATGACACCTGCTTGGCCTTTGCTGATGGCAAAATAGCGGGGTATGCCGAACTACGCGATAACGATTCGCCGTTCATTTATCTTGCAGAGAGAAATAATGTCGATCTCGCCTTTCAATTCCTAACCATCCTGGAAGACAAGGCCGCCAGCCGCAAAAAAGAGACGGTCAATCTGTTTACACAGATCAGCGAGAATAACAATACCTTGCTACAGTTGTTTGCAGCAAATGGCTACAAATCCAATCTCTCGTTTCTCATCATGGAATTGGTACTGAGTGAAGCTCCCACTTCTCCGCAGTTGCCCGCAGGCATCAGTGTTCATCATTTTGTGAAAGATCAAGATGAACAAGGGACCTATCATACTGATGAAGAAGCCTCCAAAGATAAAGGGTATCATGATCCACTTAGCTATGAAGCTTGGGTCAAACGCATGGGCATGGAAAAAGAGTCTTTCGACCCAAGTCTCTGGTTCCTCGCTTGTGAAGGCAATGAAATTGCTGGAGTTGCGTTGAATGTATTTAACAAACAATCAAATACCGGCTGGGTTGACCACCTCAGCGTGAGGCAAGCCTGGCGTAGTCGCGGCATCGGGAAAGCCTTGCTGTTATATTCATTTGGAGAATTTTATCGGCGCGGTATTCATACTATAAAATTGTCCGTTGATTCAAAGAGCCTGACCAACGCCCCACATTTATATTCGAGCGTCGGTATGCAAACTGTCCAGCAATATCACATTTACCGAAAAGAAATATAGCCCAAATCGTTATGTTGAAAAAAAACTTGATCGAAAAATTATTACTGGAACGCGATAAGTTTGAGTTACTTCTCAATCGTGTCGGCTTTACGCGCCGTATGACGATGAAGGGTGTTTCTGGGAAATGGTCCATCAAAGATGTACTCGCACATATCCTATCCTATGAGCAGTTCATGGCAGATCGGATGCATGAGATCTTGCATCATGAAGTCTACGTTCCATCCAACACGCAAAAAGCGTTGGATACTTTTTCGGAAGCTTTTGGCTACCCGGATTTCGGCTCGCCCCTGCTGGATGATGATATGCCAAATGCGTGGGTGGTTGAGAAGTACAAGAATGTTTCTCTCGATGATGTAGTGATGCAGGAATTACAAGCGTTCGCATCCATTGTTTCAGGACTTGAGCAAATGACCGAGGACATGATTGCCAAACACAATCTCAGCGAGCAGATCGCTGACCATACCTATAAACATTACCGCGATCACATTAAGGACATCCGAGCCTGGCTGAAAACCAACGCGGTCAATTCAAAGAAACCCTAAATGCGTATTCGAATCACTTTTGCCAAACTGGGCGCCTTGCGCTACACCGGTCATCTTGACCTGCATAAATTATGGGAACGCGCCGCGCGCCGGGCAGAACTTCCGCTGGCGTATTCGCAGGGCTTTCACCCGCAACCGAAGATGAACATCGCCGCGGCGCTGCCGTTGGGATTCTCTTCCCGCTGTGAAGTGTTGGACATGCGGCTCGAACACGATATTCCATTAGATGGTTTGCGTGAGAAACTGCAAGCGACTTTGCCAACCGGCATCCAGGTGACAAACGTGGAAAGCGTTGATGAACGCGCACCCACTTTGCAGACCCAGGTGGTCTCAGCGGAGTATGAGGTCAGTTTGGCGGATGCAGGCTTCGGGTCGGATGTGAAGCGGAAGATCGAGTCCGTGTTGGCGTCTGAATCCATTATCCGCACAAGGCGCGAGAAGGAATATGATCTGCGTCCGCTGATCGAGGCGTTGGATTTATGGGATGGTAAAATCTTGATGAAACTTGCGGCACGTGAAGGCGCAACTGGAAGACCCGAAGAAGTGTTGGATATGTTGGGTATCGCGTTCGAAGACACACGGATCGAAAGAACCCGTTTAATATTTCAAGCATAATTTGGAGGAGCCATGGCATTAGCTGGAGCGTTTTTCTTTGGATTTGTGCCGATGTTTTTATTTGCGGCATTTGTGAACTGGCTGGACCGCTACGAGAAAGAGCCAAAACTTTTACTCGGCGCGGCGTTCGTATGGGGCGTCGTGATCGCGGGCGGCGGGGCGTTCATTCTCAACACGGCATTCGGTATAGGCTTGTATATGTTCACGGGTTCGGAGGGTCTGGCGGACTTTGGGACAACCTCCATTTCGGCACCAATCGTTGAAGAGGGCTTGAAGGGACTAGCTGTACTGGTCGTGTTCCTGATGTTCCGCAAGGAATTTGATTCGATCCTAGATGGGATCGTGTATGGTGCGATCACAGCCATGGGTTTTGCCGCGATCGAAAATGTTTTATACATCTATCGCAACGGTTTTCAGGAAGCGGGTTGGCAGGGTTTTTGGACATTGGTCTTTGTGCGGGTGTTGCTGGTCGGGTGGATGCATCCGTTCTTCACGTCGTTCACAGGCATCGGGCTGGCAATTTCACGCACGAGTCGCAACATGTTCGTAAAGATCATTGCCATCCCCGGAGGCTATATTGTTGCAGTCATGGCGCATGCCTTTCACAATACCTTCAGCAGCGTCGTGGGCGGACAGGGCGGATTCTTCCTGGGGCTCTTTGTTGACTACATCGGCTTTGCCATTATGTTCGCATTTGTCCTTTGGATCATCTCACGCGAGCGCAATATTCTCAAGAAACAATTGGTCGAAGAAGTGACCAGCGGCGCGATCTCGCAAAAACAATATAGCAGTGCCATATCGTTCTTTCAGACGGGTGTCCATTTCGCGGCACTCACTTCAGGTACATTCCGTTCAACATCACGCTTTTATCAAGTACTAGGGGAGCTTGCCCACAAAAAGGAACAACTTTCCAAATTTGGCGATGAAAAGGGCAATACCCAGATCATCGAAAAATTGCGTACCGAGTTGCGTCAACTCGCGCCGCTGGCAAAGGCTTAACGCACTCGTCATTGCGAGGAGCGAATGGCAGTGAGCACCGAAGCAATCTCCAGCCTTGTGATGGGGATTGCTTCGGGCGACGAACACCGCCCGCGCAATGACGGAAATATTTGTGTGATAGAATTTCACCGCCCGCCCCCGTAGCTCAGTGGACAGAGTGTCGGCCTCCGGAGCCGAAGAGCGC
>JBDTWO010000254.1:0-5255 GCA_040006635.1 Chloroflexota bacterium | reverse complement strand
AAGACCGTCCTGTTAGAGTTGTTGTACGGTATCATGGCTGAAATGGATAAGAAGTCATAAAGGGGAAACCTCCTCGTTTGATTTGATTAGGAAACCGTGTCGTCAATTACTACTGACCAGGGAATTGTTCATTACGAAGTGTACGGACGCGGGAAACCCGTCATCCTTTTGCATGGCTGGCTAGGCTCGTGGGGCTTGTGGCAGGAGACGATGGGTTATCTGGGTCGCTATTACCGCGCCTATGCCATGGATTTTTGGGGATTTGGAGAATCCGGAAAGAAACGCGAAACCTACGCGGTTCAAGATTTTGTCAGCCTTGTAAATCAATTCATGGATCAATTGGGCATCATGAATGCGCCGTTGGTTGGGCATAGCATGGGCGGCACTGTGAGTCTTTCAGTTGCTATTCGTTATCCTGAGCGTGTTAGCAAAGTTGTAGTTGTCGGTTCTCCCATTGTCGGATCTTCGCTGGCGCCGCTGCTTAAAATGGCAGGTTATCGTCCCAGTGCATTTATTCTTTTCAACATGATGGGACCCTTCCGCGCGTTTATGAAATACTATTATTCGCGGATGATCTGTTCTGATCCACGATTTCCCGACATGATGGATCGTGACCTTTCGCGGACGACACTCGAATCATTCCTGCTTTCAATTGCCTCGCTTCGAAGAACGGATCTGCGCCCGATGCTTGACCAGATCAAAGTCCCTGCGCTAGGCATGTATGGTGACCGTGACAAGGTCGTTCATCCGAAACAATGGCAACCCATGCAGAAGGGTATTCCTCAGGCGCAAATTGAGCGTTTTCCAATGGCAGGACATTTCCCGATGTTGGAAGAGCCGCAAAGCTTTTCCGAAAAGCTGAAAGCATTTCTTGATACAGATTATGGATCTTTGACACCTCAAGCTCAGTCATCCCCGATCCCAGTGCCTTCTGTTACGTTGGCTCCATGACCTCCCCTGAAACATTTTATTACCCCAACCGCATGGGCAGGATCATTCTGCTTTCCATGGAAGAGGTGATGGGACGCAATGGGGTCAATGCCATCCTCAAGCTTGCGTCGCTTTCGCCCTTGATGGAAGCCTATCCTTCCGATAACACGGAACTCGCATTCTCCTTCACGACACTCAGCAATATTACCGAAACACTTGAACATGCCTATGGTCCACATGGCGGGCGCGGACTTGCTCTAAGGGTGGGGCGAGCCTGTTTCAATTATGGTGTCCGTCAATACGGCACACAGTTGGGGCTTACCGAAATGGCATTCCGTCTTTTACCGCTTCCTATGAAAGTCAGTGCGGGTGCTAAAGTTTTTGCTGAACTGTTCAACAATTTTACTGATCAGCGTGTGCGTGTTGAAGAAGAGCACGGAAAACTTCTTTGGCATATTGACCGATGTCCATTATGTTGGGAACGCAAGGCTCAAGATCCAGTCTGTCATTTAGCGGTTGGGCTATTGCAGGAAGCGTTGTATTGGTTGAGCGGGGGCAAGGTCTTTAATGTAGAAGAACAGACCTGTATTGCGGCTGGAGACGCTGCCTGCACGATCGTGATCGATCAAACCCCAATTTATTAATCTCAAATTAACCCATACAAAAGTGTAGATGTCACAGGTGTGTGGACGTGAACTTGCCACCCCAGTTTTGACGATTTTGTGGAATAATTGCAATTGATATGTTCAAGATCATACTTCAAGACAATCATCGAATTTCCCCATTTAATGAGCGCGCGCGTGATTTGCGCATTCAAAATAACCCTCTTTGGCTGCATCAGCGCAACGTTCTGGCTCCTTATGCCACGCGTGAACAGGAATTGAAAGCCGGGGAACGGCTGCCATTGGTCCGCGAAGAGACAATCGTTTATCGCGACAACTTATTCTTCGATGAAGAATATATCCAAACATTTATGACGATTGCCCGCAAAAAAGGACGTGCTGTGCGGGCGGCTTTTTCGGCTGATGACCCTGCTTTCAGAGAACATGCTCTTCCATTATCTATATCCTATACACCGGCAGGCGGTTTGTATCTTGCTGATCTGTGGTATTACCCAAAAGGTCCAGTCGCTGATGTAGAGCCTTTGGTCATTGATCTTGAGGCGCGCGAGATGGGGTATTATCATGTTCCGACCTACATGGCAGATCAAAGCGGTGATTTGGTTTTTCAAGTCCCTTTGCGGGGGGCATTGTTGGCGATCGACTCATGGGTGCATATTTATATTGCCGATGTTGTTTATGGATTATTTGCTCGAGGGGAACGATTTCAGAAACGGTTGCACGAAGACGTTGGTTTTAAGTTGAGTATTCTAGGCAAAGCATTATATGAGGGTTGTCAAGTGCTTGAATGCTCTGAACTTGTCAGAGTAGGCAAAAATTGTTTGATCGATCCACGCGCTGTTATACATGGTCCTACGACCATCGGTGATAATGTAACGATCAGTGCTGGTGCTGTGATTGAGAATTGCATCATTGGGAGCAACGTGAACATTTCGCAGGATGTTCAGTTAATGTTATCGGTCGTTGGGGACGGGACATTTCTTCCGTTTCGCGCTGCGCTGTTTATGACCACGGTTATGGAAAACAGCATGATTGCACAAAATACTTGTTTGCAAATGTGTGTCATTGGTCGAAATACATTTATCGGCGCCGGTTCCACTTTCACGGATTACAACCTTGTCCCGGCGCCCATCCGGGCATTGGATGGACATGGCAACTTAAGCCTTTCAAACCGTCCGGTTATGGGTAGTGCGGTGGGGCATAACTGCCGTCTGGGTGCCGGGCTAATTGTCTATCCTGCACGCACAATTGAATCCGATGTGGTGCTTGCCGCATCGAAGGATCGCCGTGTGATCGACAAGAATGTCCGTTACGAAGATAGCGATCACCACAAATTTAAATCTGCTGGTTTACACAAGCGACTGTATCCGCCAAAAGATGAAGCTGTTGAACTGGAATCATGGTAACACGTGGATACTTTTGCGTTCATCATCCATCCCATTGACCCGAAGCGGGATGTGAGTCGGAAATTTCCGTTGTTGGGGCGCGTTCTCAGCGAAAAGCAGATTGATTTTTTCTCTACGTTCTTTCCACCGATTTATATTTCCGAGATTGAAGGAATAAAATCTCAGGCAACGGGCAAGGAGATCAAAGGCTGGTTTATTGCCTGTCCGTATACTCCAAAACGGATGTTGGAGTTGCCAGAGCGGACGGTTTATCGTAAGATTATACAAACCGGACGGTTGGCAGAAAAACTCGGCGCGCAGATCCTGGGTTTAGGCGCATTTACTTCCGTAGTTGGGGATGCCGGGGTTACAATTGCAAATGAGTTGAATGTTCCAGTTACCACCGGCGATTCATATACAGTCATGGTCGCGGTGGATGCCATTCGTGAAGCGGCATGTGTCATGGATATCCCACTCAAAACCGCGACAGCCGCGGTGGTTGGTGCAACTGGTGCGATCGGGCAAGTCTGTGCCGAACTACTTGCAGATGACGTGGAACGGCTTTACCTGATCGGTCGCAGACAAGATAGGCTTGAAGAACTGCGAGACAGGCTTCAGGTCCAGACGCGATGCGAGTTGATCGTCAGTACTACCATGGATGTTTTGAAAGATGCGCAGTTGATCCTGACTGTGACCAGCGCCATCCATGATGTAGTCCGGCCGGAGCATCTACAGCCGGGCAGTGTGGTGTGTGATGTCGCCCGACCCCGTGATGTTTCTGCAATGGTGGCGGCGGTGAGAGATGATATATTAGTTATTGACGGCGGAATGGTGGATGTACCAGGACCCGTTAATTTCCACTTTAACTTCGGTTTTCCGGCTGGCAAGGCGTATGCCTGTATGGCTGAAACAATTGCCTTGGCACTCGAAGGCCGTTTTGAAGATTATACACTTGGCAAACATTTGACCAGAGCACGTGTGGAAGAGATCGCTACGATCGCGAAGAAGCATGGTTTTCGGTTGAGCGGGTTCCGCTCATTCGAACGGGAAGTAACACCCCAACAAATTGAAGCAGTGCGCCGCAATGCGAAGAACGCCCGGTTGACGCGCGCCGCGCACATGTAATATTGGAGGTCGCTTATGGGAAAATCTCGACTATTGGTTGTGGAAGACGATATTGATATCGGCAACATGCTGAAGATCTATTTTGGCGGCATGGAGTTTGATGTGGATGTCGCTGTGCGCGGTTCAGACGCCTTGGAAAAAACCAGGCAGGTCCTGCCTAATCTAATCGTTTTGGATATCATGCTTCCGGATATTGATGGCTATGAGGTTTGTCGTAACCTCCGCACGAACATGCGTACCAGTCATATCCCGGTGATTTTCCTTACCCAAAAAGACGAGCGCAGTGATAAATTGCAGGGCCTTGAATTGGGCGCAGATGATTACATTACCAAACCATTTGATATTGAAGAACTAAAATTGCGTGTTCAAGGCGCCATTAAACGTTCTGAACGCGAGAGCCTTACTGACCCCCGGTCTGGACTTCCCGCCGGGCGTTTGATCGAAGAACAACTACGGCGCATCATTCGTGAAAAAAGCTGGGCACTGCTCGATGCGCGTGTCAATAACTTTGAGGCTTTTAAAGATGTCTATGGCTTTGTGACAGGCGATGATGTGTTGCGCTTTACAGCCATGCTGATCGGCGAAGTGGTGGACGAATTGGGGGCAGCCTCAGATTTTATTGGACACGCTGGTGGCGACAATTATGTCATCATCACATCGGATGAAAAAGCTGAAGCAATCAAAGCGCGCCTCAAGGGACGCTTTAATAATGAGGTGCAGTCGCACTACAACTTTATGGACCGGCAGCAGGGATTTGTGTTGGCACCAACAGCGGATGGGGGAACGGAAAAGGTTCCCTTCATGACCATGTCAGTGGGCATTGTTTCGCCCAGTCGAAACTCATTTTCCGACATTCGTGAGATCACTGAGCTCGCGGCGGAAGCCCGCCGGCAGGATTCCGCGACTGGCGGATAAGGTGATATCTGAGAATGATTGCCGGGCTGGAAGCGGGCCTCGGGTTGGTAATACTTGCATTGGCATTCATTGTGCCAGTGGTGGTTGTCGTTGCTTTGCGGCGGGTACAGCGCAGCACACCGGTTATCTCTCAAACAGATTCGCCTCTTTTTTCCCCTAATTCATCCCATACCAACGAAGCCATCCTGATCGTCCAATCGGGCGGACGGGTGGAATATATGAATGACCTGGCGCGTGAGTGGTTTGGTCTGCGACCGGAAGAATTGCCCGATCTCGAGCA
>JBDTWO010000253.1:0-5378 GCA_040006635.1 Chloroflexota bacterium | reverse complement strand
GGCGGGCAAGGGTCGTCTTACCGACTCCGATGACCCCTTCGATGGCAACGTACATGAGCAGGCTCCCAAAGTGATGTTCACCAAGGATACCATAATTTATTTTTTACAGATGGATGTAACAAGTGGCGTTTCAACAAGCTCAACTGTCTTGTGGAAATTGATACCAGGATAAGTTTTCATCCATAAGGGCAGCATCCACTTCACTGACGAGGGTGGAATAAGTTTCTTCCGAAATGACTCCATCACGCAGAAGCCCTCTAAATGCATTTCTTTGTGCACGTAGTGCCTCACGACGCGCCGTATCGAGTTCCTCGGCTTCCATAACAGGGTCAGACGTGATGACCTCCTTGACGGCCTCCACCAGTTTTTCGTTTTGCTTTTGAAGTAAAGGGGAAAGGTTCTGCCAGGTATGTTCTGAGATCAAGCCCTGTTTGTTCATGCGGCGCACTTCATCAAATGCTGCACGCCCGGCTACAAAACGGGCATGATGAAGTTCATATTCATTTTGAGAATCCGAACGTTGCACAAGTTTTATCCGTTTCACAAGCCAGTCAGTCGAAACGCCTTGCACCAGCAAAGTAAATAATACAACGCCAAAGGCCATCGCCTGCAAACTGCCCCGCGCCTGAGCCAGCGGACCTGTTTCTGGAAGAGTCAATGCAAGCGCCAGTGCGATGGCGCCGCGTAAGCCCCCCCAGAATAAAACGTGTTTCCATTTGGCAGGGATCTCGCGCACAAAAATTGAAAACCCATAAATGCTGACCGCTCGTGCGACCAGTGCGGCAATGATCGCCCACAAAATAGCCTGCCAATTTTCAAGCATAACGTTCAAATCGATCGTCAGACCGATGAGCAAAAAGATAAATGAGTTTGCGATAAATGCTGCATATTCCCAAAAATTGAAGACCACAACCCGCGTGGTCGCAGACATACCGCCAGGTCCGGCATTCCCGTTCACGATCCCTGCTGCAACGACAGCCAGCACACCACTGACATGGAAATATTCTGCGAGAAGGTAGGAACCGAACGCAAGCACAGTTGTAAGTGTAGTTTCTACGAGGGGATCATCAATACGTTCAATGATTTGAGAAATGACCATCCCAAACACAACCCCAACCAAAACGCCGCCACCGGCAACAGCGACAAAATCACGGATGCTCGCAATTAGGTTGAATTGCCCAGCCAATGCGATCGATAACATGAGATTAAACATAACGATGGCAGTTCCATCATTGAACAGGCTTTCACCTTCAAGTAAAACCTGCATTCTGCGAGGCACACCCAGCCTGCGGAATAAAGCTACTACTGCAACCGGGTCTGTAGCTGAGATCAACGCACCGAACACCATTGCCGATTGAATTGTCAGCCCGGTGCCCCACGCCACCACACCGCCAACCATGAGTGTGGTCAATATCACACCCGGGATAGCTAGTAAAAGGATCAACCAAAAGTCGCGGCGTAAAGAATCCCAACGCAGATGGAATGCGGCTTCAAAGACCAATGGCGGAACGAGAAGTGCCAGAATGATCTGCGGGGATATTTTAATTTCCGTTGAGGAAAAAAGACTCAAAGCCAGACCGATCAATACCAGACCAACAGTATAGGGAATCCGTAACCGGCGCGCGACAATGGCTACTACTGAAGCAATCAGCAGCAAAACAACGATCACTTCCTCAACAATGATAATGTTTTCACCAGTCATCAGATAATTCCATGTGGGAGGCTAGATTAATCCATCTGGAAAAAATTTATACCACGAAAAGCAGGCTTTATTGGAGTTGTCAGTGATTATTTTTTATTTTGGAACGGGACGATCTAACCGCAACCACGACCAACGCGACAAAGGTGATCGGCGCAAAGAATGTGACGAACAAAGTCACTGCTGGTAAAGTGGAACTTTTCGAAGCCAGCAATATCACGTAGGTTATATACAAGACATAATATCCCAGCAGCAACGTTCCTTCCCCACGCGAAATGCGGTTATCAATATAAAATACTGGCAGGGAAACTAAAGCAACAAAAACCATAACGAGAAAATCAAGCCTCAATACCCGCTCGGCAACGGAAATACCATCCGGTGCAAGCAGCGCACCAAGCCCCAGCACACCCAGCAAGTTGAAAATATTGCTGCCAACTGCATTGCCGACCGCAATGTCACTTTCTCCCTTGAGCGCTGCGATAATAGAAGTGGCAACTTCGGGTAATGAAGTCCCTACTGCAACAATGGTCAATCCGATCACCAGTTCACTAACCCCAAGGGCTTTAGCGATGAAAATTGCTGAATCCACCAGCCAGCGCGAACCCCAGACAAGCAAACCCAACCCGGCAAGGATGAAGAAGATATTCATCAGCATGTTCTTTGTGGTATGCGGCTCTTTCGCGGCAAACTCCTCAGCATACTCATTTTGCACTGTTTTACTTTCAAGACGGCTTTGCCTCAACGCGAAGACCACATAAACCACCATACCTAACAACAGAACCGTACCATCGACAAAACCAAGGTTTCCATCGAAAGCCAGCCCAAGTGCAAGCAGAGAAACGCCCAGCATGATCGGCGCATCTTTTCTGATCAATTGCTGGGCAATTACGATCGGTGCAAGCAGAGCAGTAATGCCGAGAATGAACAGGATATTGAAAATGTTTGAACCGAGTACATTGCCCAGCGTCAGATCGCCTTGTCCGTTCACCGCAGCCTGCAGGGACACGGCAATTTCAGGCGAAGCAGTACCAATAGCTACAATGGTTAACCCAATGGCAAGCGGTGAAATGCCAAATGCCGCGGCAAGACGGGATGCGCCGCGCACTAACAAATCAGCGCCCAAAACAAGGATGATGAGTCCGGCAATAAAAAGAAGAATAGCTGTAGTCATGCGATACTCCACGGTAAGAACCACAGAATGTTTTTTACCATGAAGTTTTCTGCTTAAGATTAATTCGCCTCAATATTCGACTTATTGCCCCTTATTCATGACACATTATCCTGCATCGATTCACATCCTTTTCGCAAAGTAGTAATCCCCTCACTGGCTTCAGGTTCGATCACAGCAGTAATACGCATGTTTGCTTCCAGACGTGTATTTGCCTTGGGCACCCATTCACGCCTGCCATTCGAACAGCGCACCAGGATACATCCAGCTGGCAAGCCAAGCGCACGAACAAGTTTGCCTTCGAATGGAGCACCCTCCTGAATCGTAAAATCCATGACGATGGGCTGGGTCAGGTTTATTTGGTCACCGTCATGATGAAGGTCACGTTCAAATAGCACTTCGTAGATCGGCAGGTCCTTTAGATATTCAGCGACAGCATAAGCGAAGAAACAACTGATCAGCAACGGCAGCATTTGCTCATAGTTGCCTGTCATCTCGATGATGAGCACAACACCGGTCAAAGGTGCGCGAACGATGGCTGTAAAATAAGCAGCCATGCCAACCACAGCAAATACGGCGGGTCCAACATCGGCAGAGGGCACGATCATTTTGGCAACCTGCCCAACTGCCAGACCGATCAACGCGCCCAGCACCAACAGTGGCGCAAATATGCCTCCCGGTACACCTGAACCATAACTGAAGACTGTTAGCAAAAGACGAATAATGAACCACGCTGGAATCGCAGTCAAAGCAATTTTGCCGGTTAATGTTAATTCTGCCAGCGGATGTCCATTCCCAACTGCAATGGGCGAGAACCAACCGATGAGACCGATCAATGCGCCTGTAACAGCTACAGCAATATATTTGTTTTTCATGCCCCCATAAAAATTGAGAGAAGCCACGAGGCTGCGATTAAACAGAACGCCTAACAAACCAGCCACTATCCCAAGGACTGCAAAGGCCGGCAGTGTGGCCAATGGCGGCGTTGCATATTTGGGAATCAGAAAAACAGGAAATGGATCAGCTCCCAGCCGCGCCACTACATCAGCTACTGCCGCTGCAAGAAAAGCAGTGCCAAAAACAATGGGATGAAAATCGCGCTGCACCTCCTCCAAAACAAATACGAGTCCAGATAAAGGTGCATTGAACGCTGCCGCAAGTCCAGCGCCGGCACCGGCAGCGATCAAAGTTAGACGTTCACGAGGCGATACTTTCAGCCCATCAGCAATGGCAGCCCCAACGGCTCCGCCCATTTGCACAGTGGGACCTTCCCGCCCCAATGCCAGACCACTCCCAATTGCCAATATCCCACCCAAGAATTTGACCGGTAAAACGCGCGACCATTTCAATTCCCGCAAACGTTGTAAGACAGCTTCAAGAAATGGGATACCGCTCCCTTTGGTTTCGGGCGCATAACGTCTTACAAGAATGAGTGAAAGGGTTGCACCAGTTGCGCTAAATAGGACAGGAAATATCCAGCCCCAGATGGGTTGCTCATGCGCTTTTGTGAGCAGCAGGTTCCGCAGGGTGTCTGCACCAGCCAACGCTCCTCGAAATAGGATGGCAACGATCCCTGCACACAGTCCCACCAATGCAGCAATCGGAAACAGGCGCCGCCTTTGTTGACGAAGATAGAGATATTCCTGAATTTCGGACTGGGCTACTTCATCTTCTATTTCTGTTGTTTTTTCTTTGACCATGAGTCTCCACTTTGAAAAAAACAATTTGATCGCTCAAAAATTTATATCACAAAAAACTGATCCCTGTTAAAGAGAACATGTTCAACACCAAACCAATTAACACAAGATCGCTGGTGTGAAAAAATCACTTCACTTTCGTTCAGCGTTGTCTTTCCAAATATTCCTGCACCTCGATCATTGGCGGACGCTCACGCTCGGCAATCTCCTCGACGTCCAGAAAATAGCCCTTTGAGTCATGTCGTATCAATTTCATGGAACGGTTCACATCCTCTAGCACCGCCCGTCCAAACCGCTTCTCCAGTTTGCGAAAAACTGTCTGGATGATGGCAAACGACATTTTGCTCAACGCTTCCAAATGCTGGTTGTGATGGATGCGTTCCAGCAGATCCACCTGGGCGATGGCGCTCAAACCATAACGTTCATAAATATCGATCAACAGACCTGTCTCAACACCGTAACCAGAAAAGAACGGTGCGCGCTCCAACGCTTCGCGTCTGCCGCCATATTCGCCTGAAAGCGGCTGCACCACGCCGGAGAGTTCGGGGTAAAACAAATTCAACAACGGACGCGCCGTCAACTCAGTGACCCGTCCGCCGCCGCCTGCCTGCATTTTCATACCGACTCTCAATGGACGGCGATAAAAACCCTTTACAAATTGCACCTGGGGATTCAGCAACAGCGGACCGATAATGCCATATACAAAACGCGGATGAATGTTCACGATATCCGTATCGATCCATATGACGATGTCGCCGCGCGTCACCAGCAGACTCTTCCACAACGCTTCGCCTTTGCCGCGCCGCGCGCCCAG
>JBDTWO010000252.1:0-5490 GCA_040006635.1 Chloroflexota bacterium | reverse complement strand
GCGCCGAGGGTGCGGACAACCTTACCGCCAAGTCCTTCTTTGAAGCGATAGACGCCCCACATCGAGTCGCTTTCATCGAACACTTCCGGCGCACCCCATAGATCATACACCGCGCAGCCCTTCGCCTTCGCACGCTTCACCGCTTCCCACTGCAAAAGATAGGTCGGCATCTTCTCACGATGCGCATTGCGCGACATGCCATACACATAATACGCGCGCCCCGCAAAATAGAAAATAAAGATCGCCGCGACGGCTTCGCCATCTACTTCGGCGATGATCGGTTCGCAGGTTGGAAGGTTGGAAAGTTGGAAGGTTGAAACTTGCGAACTTTCCAACCTGTCAACATTCGAACGCATAAATAATTCCCACACCGTTTTGTAATAGCTTTCATCGCGAATCACAAAGCCATCGCGCACAGAAGTTTCCGCGTACATCTTGTAAAGCATGGGCAAATCATCTTTCGTGCCTACGCGCAAAGCGACGCCCTTCTTTTCAGAGAGACGGACGTTGTAGCGCGTCTTCTGTTTCATACGAGCAAGGATTTCTTCTTCGGTCAGATTCAAATCGATGATGACCGTACTCTTGAATTGGATTTGATCAGACGCATACTCCCACCCTCTCCGCTTCAACTCCGCCATCACGAGCTGACCACTGCTATCGACAACTTCATCTTCGCTGGCAGGGACTCCGGTTCCCAATACAACATCCGGGTCTATTTTCAAGAAGATCGCGCCCTGTGTTTTTGCATACACTTGCAAATCATTAAGCACACGCGTTCGCAGGGATTCATTCGTCCAATCGAAAAGCGGTCCCTTAGGAGAGTAGAGAATAGATAATCGTGCAACAAATCCATTGCGGATGATCTGACGTTTGAGGATGAGGGCGGCAGCGAGATAGTCATCAGTGAGCAGTGAACAGTCGTCAGTTACTGAAAACTTATCTTTCGTCCACACCGCGTATAGCGGACTCCAGCCATACTTCGCCTTCACTTGTCCCCATTCATAGGTTTGGAGGAAGTGCGGATTGGGAAGTTTGGAGATTAGTTCATTCCACGGATTGGACATTATGAGAATGTCTCTTTTTGTTTGGCGTTCGCGCACCACTCAGCGATCATTTTATCGTGTCCGCCTAGAGTTAGATATACCGGAATTTCATCGAGGAAAAAATATTTCGCGTTGGTTGCTTCGCTGTTGATTCGCATCTCCCCTGAAATTTTTGTTGCTCGAAAAACAAAGGAAACACCATTTCCCCGCGGGTCATCTGCGAAATAATAAGTTTTGACCAGCTCACTTAATTCCACAACCAGACCTGTTTCTTCAAGCACTTCCCGCTTGGCGGCGTCTTTCGGGTCTTCATCCGCTTCGACATAACCCGCCGGGATCATCCAACTTCCAATCCAGGGTTCGTGTGCGCGTTGAAGCAACAACAACTTGTCATCTTGTTCAATAATGACAGCCGCGCCAACTTTCAATTGAGCATAATAGACCCAGCCGCAGGCAGGACAAACTTCCCGTTCGCGGTTATCCATAAAACGAGCTTCAAGTTGGGTACCGCATTGAAAACAGTAATGTGTCATTATTCCCGGTTCCCGATAAACTTCAAATACGCCCAATACAATAATGGATTATAGACCCGGTCCATGGCTTGCGCGGCACGTTTGAGTTCGCCGCCGAATCCGCGTTTGAAGCGGTAGACGCCCCACAAACCGTTGTGACGAGTTTCGAAATTCGCTTCGAGAGTCGCTTCGTTTTCGTCGGGGACGCCCCAGAGGTCGTATTCCTCACAGCCGCGCGCTTTTGCCCATTTCATCGCTTCCCATTGCAGGAGGTACGTTGGCATGCGGTTGCGTTCTTCATCGGTGGAGGCACCGTAGAGGTAATAGGCGCGGTTTCCGTTGCGGGCGACAAACAAAGCGGCAAGTGGCTTACCTTCGTATTCAGCAACTAAGATCTCGCCCAAGCCTTTGGGTTGGAGCAGTTCATACGCGCGCTTGTAATATTCCAACGAGTGGATCCCAAAGCCATCGCGCCCGCCCGTAACGGTCATCAGCTTGTGGAAAGATTCAATATCGCTCCATGTACGGACGGTCACACCTTTTTTTTCGGCGAGACGGATGTTGTAGCGCGTCTTGGGTTTCATCCTTGCCAGGATAGCTTCTTCTGTATCCTTTATGTCAATAATGATTGTTCTTGGGGGCTGAATGTTATGTGAAGAAGTAATTAGTAATTGGGGATTAGTAATTGAGGTTATTTCTTCGGTTTGCCATCGGTCTAATTCAAGTTTGAGAAAAATGGCGCGATTCTTTTTGCAAACAGAATCTATCTCTTTCCAAAAAGAATTACCAATTACCAATAACTGATCACTGATCACTGACTTGGGAATGTAGCCAATCGTAAAGCCCAACGGCAATCGGCGGAACAGGATTTGCACACCGACATTTCCACTGATAACTCGAACCGGCTTCCACCCAAATGCGGACTTCAACTCGCCCCACTCCCCTGTTTGCAGGAGATGGGCGTTGGGATGTTCGGAAAGGAAGTGGTTCCAGTCAGTGAGGGAGACAATCATAATAGTCAAAGGTCGCAGGTCAAACGTTAAAGGTCGAGGGCCAATAATGACGTCTGGCTTTTGACGTTTGACGCGGATGAGCGTTGAGTTGCGCGAATAGAAGAACCAGGAATCAGCTCGTCCAATAAAGTGACAATCGCCTCGGCGTCAGCGGAGTGACTGAGGGCAGAGAAAGAGTCGATGGCTTGAGGCAGGTTGAGGCTTGAGAATGAAGCGTCGTTGTCGAGTCGGAAAATGTCTGGATGCAGAGTTTTTGCGAGAGGCGTCCCTTCATCCCATAGTTCTTCGGTCATTTTTTCACCGGGGCGAATGCCGGTGTACGCGATCTCGATATCGCGATGCGGCTCAAGACCGGAGAGTCGAATGAGGTCTTCGGCGAGGTCAAGGATGCGAACCGGCTCGCCCATGTTGAGGACAAAAGTCTCGCCGCCGTGTTCCATGGATGCGGCTTGAAGGACAAGATACACCGCTTCGGGGATGGTCATGAAGAAGCGATACATATCCGGATGTGTGATGGTGACGGGTCCGCCGTTGGCAATTTGATTTTTGAAAGTGGGAATGATACTGCCGCGACTGCCAAGGACATTTCCAAAGCGGACAACAGTGAAGGCGCGCTGGGTTGTGTGTGCGGCATCGAGCACGATCATTTCGGCAAGACGTTTGGTGGCACCGTAAATGGAAGATGGACGAACGGCTTTATCAGTGGAGATCAACACAAAACGTTCGGTGCTGTGACTGAGCGCGGCCTGGACGACGTTGCGCGTGCCAAGAATGTTATTCGTGATGGCTTCGACGATATTCGCTTCCATCAATGGGACATGTTTGTGCGCCGCAGCATGAAAGACGACCTGCGGCTGATGTGCATTGAAAATTTGCGCGAGCCGTTCAGCGTTACGAATATCGGCGATCACAGGCGAGAGCGCAAGATCGGGATAATCGTTTTGAAGTTCGAGGAGAATCTCAAAGATGCTGTTTTCACCATGCCCAAGCAAAACGAGTTCAGCGGGATTACGGCGTGCGATCTGACGACAGAGTTCACGCCCGATGGAACCACCTGCGCCAGTGACCAGCACACGCTTGCCCGCGAGGGTTGCCCCGACCGCTTCATCGTTGACTCGCACCGGCTCACGGCGCAGCAAGTCAGTAATATCCACTTCGCGCAGACGACTGACGTTGACCTTGCCGCCGATGAGTTCATAAATGCCAGGCATGGTGCGCGACGTAATGCCCTTGAGGCGGCAAACATCGTTGACCATGCGCACGAGTCGACCCGGTGCAGATGGGATGGCAATGATCACTTCGTCGATACGGTGAAGATCGATCGAAGTAGGCAGATCACTGACCGTGCCGATCACTGTCACACCATAGATGGCATGTTTTTGTTTGGCAGGGTCATCATCCAAGAAGCCGACGGGAGTGAGATTAAGTTGGGATGATTTCTGAAGTTCGCGCACGACCAACGCACCCGCATCACCTGCACCAATGATGAGCGCACGTTTATTTTTCCCACTCACACGCGAGGTCATGGATTGCTCAGCAAGAATGCGCAACGCAAAGCGCGAACCGCCGATCAGCACCAACGAAAGCAGCCAGTCGATACCCAAAGCCGAGCGCGGCATGCCGGGTTTAACAAACCCAAGAATATTCAAAACCAGCATTACGCTGGCGACCACCACAGAGGCAGAGGTTACTGCCACGGTGATCAAGCGCAACTCGCCGGTGCTGGCATAGATCCATAGGCGGCGATATAAGCCAAAGAAAAAGAATACGGGAATCTTGATGAGCAGCGCCACTAGTCCCATAAAAACAACAGCCGGGAAATAGAATGGGAGCTGCCCTACATCGAGTCGCAGAGCAAAACTGCCCAGCACCGAAACGATGATGAGCGCAATATCTCCGATCAAAACAAAACGATTACGAACGTGCTGTCTCGGTTTTATCCGCGCATCCATTCAACTGTCTCTTTCAACCCTTCTGCCAAAGAAACTTGTGTTCGAAAGTCCATCACGGTCGCAGCTTTTTGCGGGCTGCCTACTGAACGATAAATATCTCCAGCACGCGGCGCGGCAAATTCGGTTTTTGGCGCATTGGGGAATAAGTCATATAAAACATCCAACAAATCAAGCAGTCTTGTTTCAACACCGGTGCAAATGTTGAAAATTTTTCCAGCCGCATTCGGATGCTCAGAGGCAACAATGTTAGCGCGCACAATATCGCGCACGTTGACCAAGTCACGCGTCTGCCCGCCATCGCCATAAATCGTGATCGGCTTGCCGTCTAATAAGCGGCGCGCAAAGATCGGTACGGCTGCGGCATACATCGAGTCTGGTCGTTGGCGCGGTCCATAGACGTTGAAGTAGCGCAACGCCGCCACTTCAAAATTAAATGAATTCGTGAACAGCTCCGCATACATTTCGTCGACGCGTTTCGAAACCGCATAAGGCGACTTCGGCATCAGCGGCGTCTCTTCGACTAAAGGCAGCGCTTCGGATTCCCCGTAGACTGCTGCACTCGAAGCGACCACGGCGCGTCTGACACCTGCTCTACGCGCTGTATCGAACAACAGCGATGTACCAGTGATATTCACGTCGAAACAATTCTGCGGTTCATCCATGGATTGCGGGACGGAGACAAAAGCCGCTTCGTGGAAAATGATCTCGATGCCCGCAACAGCCTCTTTCACGCGTGAAGCGTCCCGCACGTCGCCTTCCATGATTTCGAGCTGATCCCGTCCAAATTGCTGAGTCAACACTGCGATATTTTCACGCTTGCCGGTGCTGAAGTTATCCAAGATGCGGACAGTTTCACCCCGTGCCAGCAACGTCTGTGAAATGTGTGAACCAATAAAGCCTGCCCCACCAGTGACCAAGTATTTCATAATTTACCTTCCTGTTCGGCGCACCACTGTTCCAATGGTACGCA
>JBDTWO010000251.1:0-5517 GCA_040006635.1 Chloroflexota bacterium | reverse complement strand
TATCAACATTCAGACTTTTCAGATCGCTATTTGATTTCACATCAGACGTATAATAGCGTAACCACCTTCACGAAGGTCGTTACACAATTCGTCCAGTTTCTGTCTGACAGCCGAACTGCTACTGCACTAGACGAACAAGTAGAAACAAATGTAGTTGACGAAGAAGAGATGGAATTAACTGCATAGCTTGTTATCGCGCTAGAAGTAGTCTGTCTGGTGGATTCTCAAATCACAACAATTTAATATCACATATAAACCACAGGGCTACAAAGATTTACTTGTAGCCCTGTGCCTTCTTATCAAGCGGTCATGTAGAGGGTTTGCAATGAGTCAGAATTACAGACTGGCAACCTGACAAGAGAAATACCTATTGTGGCAAAACTGTTTATGGCTATTTATACTCGTATACATGATATATGCCATGCCGGACAGATCCTTGTGCATTTATGAAGCCAAAAATGTTTCGCTCAAATGAATTGGCATTATTCCAATCTTCGGTGCAACGCTGGAGGTTTAAGAGCATCTGAGCGATTGGCGGTGCGATCTTCACAACGTTAGCGCTATAAGTATTCATAAAAAAACGCCTTACTTTAGCGTGTGTATAAAGGATATGATCTGCCAGATCTGTTCCTCCGTCAAAACACCCTGCCAGCCAACCATTGCGGTGCCCTGCCTGCCGGTGGAAATACGCCAGAACAAATAGTCGTCTCCAGCGATCTTGCTTAACTCGGGCAGATTCTTTGGCGCCGGATCAAGTGCTGCACCCGCAGGACCGTCTCCGTGACCTTGCGGACCGTGACAGGCGGAACAGTTTGTATTGAACAAGTCTGCTCCGACGGTTAACGTAGCTGGTTCGACTGGATTGACTTTGCCTACATATTCCGATGGCACAGGAACGAGCGTGGATGATGGTTCGGCAACGGGTGAAGTGGTATTGGCATTATTGCACGCTGCCAGGATTAAGATAGAGAATACTAGCAGGAGGTAAAAAATCCTTTTCATGGTTTTCCTTTCTGTACATTCCAGTGCGACACTACCGTTGCAACCACAATAGCGCGAGTATACCGATCCAGGCTATCACGCGGAAACTCATGGCACGGATGCTTTGCATGGCAACCTTGCTGTGGAAAACGGTCAAGAGGAGCAATAGAACAACAACATGGATGCCTAATGTTACGAGCGAGGCGATCAACGCGTAGGGGTGATGAATCCAGAGCAAGACGGCGGGAATTAGAGACCAAATCCCCATCACGAAGTTGTACACTGGCAGCCAGGCAATTACCTTCCAACCAGGCTGCCAGCCGCGCATGGTTTTTCCACTTGGAATGATGGACATAATCCCGATGAGAAAGGCCAGGATAGATGGCAGTTTGTCCAAGAGTACAGTCATGCTTCACCTTTTTTGTCGATAGCCTGCTTGAGGATTTGCAGGAATTCGTTCAGAGGCACACGATGGATGCGCGCCGCCATTTCAACGGTAATCGCTTTTGTAATAAACGCCCGCAATGAATAACGTGCTACCCGTTTGACGCCAAACACTTCCATTACATCGGCGATATCGCCATATTCTTCAAGGATCGCAGCTACGCGTGTGTCTTTTGTGATTTCCATTTTAGATAGATTCCAGCAGGTCACGCTACATGTGTGACCTGCTGCTTATTGACATACTAATTACCTGCCAGCTTTTTGCGTGCTTCCTCACCTTTGAGCGGATAACCCATTGCAAAACCAATCATGCAGAAGTCGAAGATGCCGCCCGAGATGGGGACAAGCGCCACCACTGCCAAGATCGTACCAAGCGTTCCTTGCACAACGAACACCCCGAGGCTCATAATCACAAGCCCTAATACGATGCGGGCGACTCGCCCCACTCCACTGGTCATGAATTTTAAGATTTTCATTTTGATCTCCTTTTGATTTCTATTACGCTAATTCGTATTTCTTCAAGCCATCTCTTGCGATATAAGCAAGTTCTTTCAACGGCGGGATCAGGGCGATGGCATACAGAGCAAAACCGATCCCGTACAACACGCCTCTGGCTGGAACAACGAAAATGCTGATCCACACAAACAGACTCCCCACTGTTGCCCCCATCAGACTCAGCCAACTGCCGCCAAGCTGTGGATTCTCCTCTTTGAGGAAGAATCGCCGCGCAATGTATGGGATGAGGGCAATGCCATATTGCAGGACCCAGCCATAAATCAAGGCTTGCGGCGCAGTTGATTCGATAGGTCCGCCTTTGACAATTCCAAGCATGATAAATGGAGCCATTGCGATCGGCGCGATGATCCACATGTAGGAGGAAACCAGATGCCACGCGCCCGCGCTGTCCAATCTGCCGCTTTCCTTGAAGGCGCGGATCATTAATACCACCATCCAGATCGTTGCTGACAGATGCAGTACCAAACCTGAAACAGTAGGGGGCAGACTTCCGCCCAGCCACGGACCTAGTACGAGACCGAATGCGCCGAGCGTCATGCCCCAATAAATGAGGGAAACGTTTTTTGTTGTGCCGAGCGGACGACCTGTAACCATTGGGATAAAGTCCACGAGCAGTCCCGCAAAGACCAGTGACATGAATCCCCACGAGTTGGCGTGGATGTGCGCTTCAAGCGGAACTTTGATGTAGAGTGCCTCGCTCCAGTTCAACCACAAACCCGTGCCGATGATGATACCAACCAGTAAATAGAACACGCCTGTGCTGTAAAACTTGAGGCTGGCAGGCGCGTCACCGCCGCGCACATTCCAAAGCTGGATGAGCAGGAGCGTTGCGGCGATAAAGATGAGCGTGCCGCCTGTGAAGATCATCGCGTGGTTCACGCCAGAGAAGCCAGCCACGAGCGCGACAAAACCGACGTTCAATGTCAGCCAGATGTCCCAACGCATGGCGGGCTTTTGTTTTTTGGAAAGCGACGCGACTAACACGGGGAGTAATCCGAAGAGCACTTGTGAAAGAATCCCAAGTGTAATGAAATGCACACGCACCCAGCGCAGCGCCGGAAAGGCGCTCAGAAGATTGAAACTCACAAACGAAGCGTCCAGCGCTGCGAGCAGAGCAACAAAAGCGAACATCAGTGTGGTAAGTAAATACGGGAAGGGCATTTTATTTTTCTCCCTTCGAACCTAGAAAGACCACGCGGGTTTTGGCGTTCATGCCGCGTTTTGCACTGCTGGGTACAACCACTGTTACGCCCGGCTTGATCTCGAAGGATTCGTCACCAACGGTCATTAACCCCGTGCCTTCGAGAAAATGATACATCGCCGCCTCACCAGGATGCACAGGGATTTGTCCTCCCGCCTCCAGACCCACGACCAAGGCTTTGAACTGCGGCGTGTCCATCAGAAATTGCGGCTTGGGACCATCCGCCGCAAAGACAGCCTTGGATTTTGTATCTGCAAAATAGATTTGAGAAGTTGTGTCAGACATGGTATCTCCTTTTTGATATGCCTGACTTTATACCTTTACCCCGCTTCGCGCTCCGACTTATGTCGGGTTTTTCATCCCAATCATTATTTCCACTGAAGCATTGCCCGCTCTTCCAGTCCCGCCCGATCCAAAATACGGATGTGTTGTTTGTCCATCTCGATCAACTCCGCCTTTGTCAACCCTCGGATGACACGGCTCAATACATCTGGCACGGTACCGAGACGCGCGGCGAGTTCGGTTTGATTCGTCCAGCGGCGGCGTTCGATCACATCCCCTTCGGCCTGCTCCAACAACAATTCGGCAAAACGCGCCTCGACGGTTTTGAGCGACAAATCCGTCGCGAGCATGACCAGTTCGATGATTTTGTCTGCCATGTTCTCGATGATCTGCATTGCAGTCCGCGGATGCACGGATATGATTTCTTCGAGCGCGTGACGGGGAATCAACCAGATTCCTGATTCTTCCAGGGCGATGGCTGTTGCAGGGTTGGGGCGCTTTGCCAGCACGCCCACCTCATTAAAGATCTCATCCGTTTCGATAAATTTCAAAACCTGCTCGCGCCCATCAGGTGAGGACTTCAATACTTTCAAGGAACCATATTGCAGATAATATAGATTCGTTTCCGTATCGCCTTCCCAAAACACTACCGAGTCAGGCGCAAACACTTTCCACACCGCGCTTTTTGCCAGAGTGGAAAGTGTTTCGTTGTCGAGTTCCTTCAGGAAGTCAAATGTTTTCAGGCGTTTGAGCAGGATGTCAGAAGCAATTGGCTGGGAATTCATATGAGCAGTTTACTCTCTAATTTGCGCTTGCGCAAAGAAGAAATTTTTCAATGTAAGTACAATGTGGCCTGGAAAATGATTTAGTTGCCGTTTCAAGCTAACTTTTTTTAACAGTACCAATTTTTTGGTGACAAAAGTCACTTATTTTAAACAACTAAAGATGTAGCATTAAATGACTTTTGAGTTTTTGGATACACAGTAAGCCTTCTTTCAGTGCTGCTTGAAAATCACTGATATTTTTTATGTAATGATTTGCATATTGCCCAGCCCTTGATGAACAATTTGATATTTGCATCAAATTAGATCTGCCAAAATGACAGGAGTTTGTAAAATCCATGATAAATCACAGTAACATATATAAGGAGCGAACAAATCTCTCGTTGATTGTGTTGCTCACATTTTTCCTGTTCGGATGCGGTTCGGCGCCTGAGGTGCGAACCGCTCACCCAGTCTCAGCAGAGGCGATTGCCAACGGAAACGTTGAGAATGGTCGGAAATTGTTCATGGGTTACGCCCACTTTCAAAACGATGGTCCGCCCTGCATGGGTTGTCATAGCGTGGGCGACAATGGGCTTCTGGGCGGCGGCATAATGGGACCTAACTTGACGAATGTTTCAACTCAATTGAGCCAGGAGGAGATCGTATCCATACTTGCAAATAGCGGAACGAAGATTTCACCTGTGATGAAACCCATCTTTACCGAAAACCCTCTGACTGAAAGCGAGCAGGCTGACTTGATCGCTTTCATGGATGCTTCTGCTGGACAACCAGAATCCGATAAAGAAATTTGGGTGTTCGGTATCAGCCTGACGGGACTTGCTGCGGCAATCGCATTTTTCGGCTTTATCTATCGTGATCGTTTGCGGAGTGTCCGTAGGGCGTTGGTTAATAAAGCACAGAAGGAGTTGTTATGAGTTGGATTGAAGAGATCTCGAATCCGCAAGCCCGCCAGTGGGAAGAGTTTTATCGCAATCGCTGGCAACATGACAAAGTGGTAAGAAGCACGCACGGCGTTAACTGCACAGGCAGTTGTTCGTGGATGATCTATGTCAAAGATGGCATCGTCACCTGGGAATTGCAGGCGCTGGATTATCCAGTCTTGAATGCAAACTTGCCGCCTTATGAGCCGCGCGGTTGTCAACGTGGCATTTCCTTTTCGTGGTATCAGTACAGCCCCGTGCGAGTCAAATATCCGTATATACGCGGCGTGCTGCTGGATATGTGGCGCAAAGCCAAAGAGGAACATAAAGACCCAGTCGAGGCGTGGACAGCCGTCATTGAGGATGAAGCGGGGCGTAAGGCTTTTCA
>JBDTWO010000250.1:0-5550 GCA_040006635.1 Chloroflexota bacterium | reverse complement strand
TGAAGTTCCATGACTTATTTCACATCCAATATGCCGCCTGCCAAGTTCATCTTCAGTGTCCACGTGGTGCCGATGGCGAATTGCTGGAATTCAGAGACCGTGCCGGGCGTATAGGTTTTCTCGCCTTTGTTGGTGGAGAAGGTGACTTTCAGATCTTCGGTCTTATTGCCAATCCGTTGACTGCTTGCCAGGCTGGGATCGTCATAGACGGGTTGCAGGTCATTGCCATCGAGTGTGTAGGTTTGAATGGTCTGCCATTCATCGACGGTGTATGAACAATATTGCGTCGTCTCGGTGTGGCAATCTTGCACGACCTCCGAATAGCCATTGCCCTTGTCGATGGTTTTTTGTTCGCAGACGTCCTTGCTCTCATCATGACAGGAAACATCATACGCACTCGATGGCGGACTGCCCTGCTCGTTGCTGTAATTCACTGCCTGTACTTCCTGCACAGGTACATTGGTTTGCCAGTGGATATCCGTGACTGTCCCTTGTACGGATGAAGTGGGAAGCGCAAACAACAACACAAAGCCTACGCAGAGCACGGCTAAACATGCCAGGACTCCGCCAATAATGAACATATTTCGTTTGTTGTTCGTCGGCTTGCCAGCAAGCGGAGCTGCGGGCGTAATACCGCTTTTTACAACCGGGGGCACTGCCGCAACCTGGGCAACACGCGGCAAGGGTGATCCACAATTCGAGCAGGTGGAATTACTACCGGGGTTTTCGGTGCCACAGTTGTTGCATTTGATCACTTTCGGTTGGGCGGGAGGGGCTTGCATGATGCGTCCCGCCTCGCGGGCTTTGCCTTCCTTCAAATCTCCGCCGCATTGGGAACAAGTCTCTGCAGTTGCCGGGTTGCGCGCACCGCAGAATCCGCAGTGGATATCTGCGCCACCTTGCGCGGCTTTGATCTGGTTTTCATCGGTCACAAATTTTTGATCCGCCCCCAGTTCGAACTGCACATTCTCAGGCTGTGGCGCGCCGCAGTTTGTACAGGTTTTCTCACCACCTTTGTTGCGCGTGCTGCAATTCGGGCAGGTCCATTCGTTTTGGATATAACCAAGCGTTCGCCTTTGTGCCATGAATTCTCCTTATAAAAAACTTTGTACTCTTCGTGATGAAAAAAACAATAACACCGCAATTATAAAAGATGACCTATGAAAACCCATGCCACTTTCGTACCTCTTCAATGCGGGATTCGCAATCCGGTTCTTTATGTGGATTTGGATCACGCGCCTCTTGACTCAACTCATGCCTGCTCAATGCGTCGAAGACAGTTCCCGCCCCGTTAGCGACGTTCATTGGGTCATAGCCGCCCTCCAGCACAAAGACGATCTTGCCGTCACAATATTCATCCGCGAGCGCCGCAACTTTTTGTGCCAGCATGAAATAGCCAGCCGTGGAGAGTCCCAGCGAGGTGATGGGATCATTCCAATGCGCATCGAATCCTACAGAGATAAAGATCATCTGTGGCTTGAAAGATTCTACAAAGGGTTTGAAGATTCGATCAGCGGCTTGTTCATAAACTTGATCACCCGCATACGCAGGCAACGGCACATTGACGATGCGCTTTTTGGCATGCGGCGCATCTTCGATCCAGCCTGTGCCAGGATAAATGCCCCACTGATGTGCGGATAAGAATCCCACACGTTCTTCGTTGAGAAATGCGGCTTGGGTTCCATTGCCATGATGGGCATCGTAATCAATGACCATCACACGTTCTATTCCCTCTTGGAGCGCAACTCTGGCTCCGACCGCGATGTTGTTGAAGAGACAGAATCCCATTGCGCGGCTTGGTTCCGCATGATGCCCGGGCGGACGGACGATTGCGAAGGCATTCTGCGCGTCACCGTTCATCACAGCGCGGGTGCAGGTGACAACTCCGCCTGCGGCAAGCAAGGCATCGTCGAAGGATGAGGATGTGATGTAGGTGGGGGCGTAGTCGATGATGCCGGGCGCTTCTTCGCGGCAGACCTTTTCCAGCGTGGCAATAAGCTTGGGGCCATGAACCAGACCGATCTCAGCGCGCGAAGCAGGTTTTACATCCAATAATTCTGCGTTGAACTCTTTGAGGCGCGGCTGTAATATGTCGAAGCGTGCAGGTTGTTCGGGATGATCGGGGTAAAGATGATTCGGCGAAGGGACGAAGGTGTAGGCGGTGGTCATGTGCAGATTATAGCCCCTTGTCACAAAAAAAGACCGCCGCCTTGTCAGCATGGGGGGGACATGTTGATTAAGGCGACGGTCAAGACACCTAATACCAATAAAGGGGAGGGCAGGTGCCAGTAGTTCCAATATACTCCCGAATAAAAATTGAAACATTAAATAAAGATTAGAAAGTCGACCTTTATTATCTTGTTTATATCCCCCAAAGGTCTTGCTGCTTATTTATGCCGCCGTTCTTCAAAAAGTTTCAACCAATCATCCACTTCCTGGCTGGAGAGTTTGCGATTTTCTGTAGGTTTGGGTGCAGAGTTGCGCGCCTGCTTGAGGGTGCTGGCAAACGAATCGGATGTGATGACTTCTGCCTGCACAGCGCGCGCTTCGAGTTGGACACGACGGTCTGAGGTCACAACGGTCCAATTCTTTGCGCTTTTGCCCATCTTCCTCAAACGGGTACGGATGGCGTTATCAGCCGTTGATTTCAGCGGGACAAAGTGTGCGGTCACAACGCCGAGTTTGCGAGTGCCGGCATGCGGCGTTGGCGCGCCATCAAAATAGACTTCAACCTGTTTGCGTTCGAGCCTGCAATATTCCTGGAGGATCGCGACCAGTTCCATTTCATCATCCATGGAATCGAGACGCAGTCCCATTTTGGGGATCAGGTTGTGTCCGTCGATCAAATAGGGCATGGCAGTATTGTACCCTCTGATTTTCAAGATGAAATTACATGACGAAGATTTCCCCGGAATTTGAACCACTCAGACACGCAGACACAGAGATTAAACTCTATGCCCTCGTGCCTCGTTGATTAGTTTTATGCGTCAATACTCGCGCAATTAGACCAGTTCGACTTCTCTCGTCACGATCTCAAATTGAGGCGGATGCTCCAGCGTTTTCTTCACCTTGCATAATTCCGCCGAATGGACGAGCGCGCTGTAATATTGTTTTGGAAAAGAGGGCGGCACTTGGATCTCAAGCTCGATGCTGTCAACCATCCCGGTTGTGCGGTTGGGATGGATATGCTCAACGATCCGAATGCCCTCTGTGGGCAGGTTGCGCTGTTTACAAAATCCCAGCACATAAATACCCGCGCAGGTACCAATGGATGAAAGGAATATATCGAACGGTGTTGGCGCCGAACTCTCACCGCCGCCTGCTGGTGGTTGATCCGTTTCAACTGTGAATATGCCGAAATGCGCGTCTACTTTTGCCCCGCCGGGAAAATCTATGATCATTTCCATTTTGCTACTCCATAATTAGTATTACGTAAGTATTGATACATCCCAAATCGTAAACCGTATATGTGTTTTATAATGTGTTACACAGGAAGTAAGTCACTTTCCTGAACAAGGAGACCAACATGGCTGATAAAAAAACCGGAAAGTTAACTGTTCCCCCACAAGATGGCATGTTTCGTCAGGCTATCACACGGATCAAATTGATCACGCGTTTGATGGGTGACCGTCGTGTCAGCCCCTGGATCAAGCTGATCCCCATTGGCGCGGTGGTGTATCTTGTTTCGCCCATCGATCTGATCATGGGCATCCCTGGCTTGGCTGCCATGGATGATGCTGCGGTGTTGTGGTTTGGTTCATCGCTTTTTGTTGACCTTTGTCCTCCGAATGTGGTGAAAGAACATATGCAAGAACTAACCAGTAATATGGATGATGAAACCAGTGAAGTAGTGGATGCAGAAGCAGTGGATGTTGATAAAGATAAATAACCACAATGAGACGCATTCCAACTTTATTGGTATTCCTTGCCCTTATTTGTAGCGGATGTAACCTCCCGCTTCCGACTACGCCGTTACCTGCTTCAGCCACCCAAACCGATTCGCCTCCGACAGCGTTACCAGACGCACCCCAACCTACGCGGATTCTTTCTACGGCAAGCGCGCCGAATGCGACGACATTCCCTGATCCCAACGCCTATAACTGGAAACCGCTCATCGATACCCCGCTCCAGCGCCCAACCGACATACAAGCCGATGGCTCTGGGAGATTGTTCGTTCTCGAAAAACGCGGCTTTGTCCGCATCATCCAGAACGGACAATTATCGCCAGATCCTTTACTCGATATCACTGACCGCGTGAATGAAGATAGCAACGAAATGGGACTGCTTGGCATGGCTCTGCACCCCAACTTTTCACAAAATGGATATTTCTACGTCAACTACACGGGCGCAGGCGGCGATACATTCATCTCGCGCTTTCAAGCAAATGGTGATCGTGCCGATGCCAGTACTGAAGTGAATTTGCTGCACATCAAACAGCCTTTTCCAAATCACAATGGCGGCTCTCTGGCGTTTGGACCGGACGGTTTTCTGTATGCCGGGTTGGGCGATGGCGGTTCTCAAGGTGATCCATCAGGTAATGCGCAATCGCAAAAAACATTACTCGGAAAAATTTTACGAATTGATGTGGATTCAAAACAACCCTATGCTATTCCAACTGACAACCCGTTTGGTAATGAAATATTCTATTACGGACTCCGCAATCCCTGGCGTATCTCCTTCGATAAAGCTACAGGCGACCTTTACATTGCCGATGTGGGGCAGGGCGATTGGGAGGAGCTCGATTTTGTATCCACAGGTTCGCCAGGTGGTTTGAACTTTGGCTGGAATATTTTCGAAGGGAATCATGATTACAAAAACAATGGGGCAACAGGCGATTATGTCGCCCCTATTGCTGAATACAGCCACGCGGAGGGCGGATGCGCTGTCACAGGCGGGTATGTCTACCGCGGGTCCATGCCGGAGTGGAATGGCATCTATCTTTATGGTGATTATTGCACCGGCAAGGTTTGGGGGTTGATCAAGGCTGGGGAGCAGTGGCAATCTCAATTGTTGTTTGAAACGCATGTCCTGATCACATCCTTCGGGCAGGATGAAAAAGGTGAAGTCTATATGTTGAGCGATGATGGTGAGGTCTATCAATTGGTTCGTAAATAATAGATAAAGGTTGTCTTGAAAAGGCGATTTGTCACGTCAAAATATGACGCCTGTCACTGGCAGGCGTTTTTGATTTGTCCTACAATGGCGCTTGTACACTGGAGGTGTCAAATGGCTCAGAAAAAGTGGCAAGTTAGCAAGGTCCGCTACTGTGAGCATGTGGCGCAGGACGTTGCGTTGGAAGTGCAAGTGGTGATCCCTGCCGATCAATTCCCTGATCAACCGCCGCATGTGATCGCCCATCGCTGTTCGAAAGCAATGGAGTGCAACAAAGTTGACAAGTTGGTTTGCGCTTATTGTTTTACGAACCCTGATATTAAACCTGTTTAACAAGCGTGCGTTCTTTGTAATGCGTGCTTTATAAAAACTCTCTCCTCCCTCTGAGTTGGTCTAAAGGCTGCACCGCGTGCGAACGCGGTGTATGCCGTTAAATAG
>JBDTWO010000249.1:0-5619 GCA_040006635.1 Chloroflexota bacterium | reverse complement strand
ATAGTGCCAACTTCTCGAGCATTGCCACCGACGCGAAAGGGGTCATTCAAATATTTAATGTCGGAGCCGAGCGAATGCTGGGCTACACTGCCTCAGAAGTGCTGAACAAAATCACACCAGCTGAGATTTCCGATTCGCATGAAGTGATTGCACGTGCTAAGTCATTGAGCCTCGAATTTGCAACTCCGATTGCACCAGGGTTCGAGGCCCTGGTCTTCAAGGCTTCTCGCGGAATCGAAGACATCTACGAATTGACTTACATCCGCAAGGATAGCAGCCGTTTCCCAGCGGTGGTATCGGTCACAGCCCTGCGCGACGCTCAAAGCGCCATCATCGGTTACCTTCTTATCGGCACCGATAACACAGCACGCAAACAAGCAGAAGAAGCTCTGCTCAGAGCCGGGGCTTTGCAAAACGCGATTTTCAATAGTGCCAACTTCTCGAGCATTGCCACCGACGCGAAAGGGGTCATTCAAATATTCAATGTCGGAGCCGAGAGAATGCTGGGCTACACAGCCTCTGAAGTACTAAACAAAATCACACCAGCTGAGATTTCCGATTCGCACGAAGTGGTAGCACGTGCTAAGTCATTGAGCCTCGAATTTGCAACTCCGATTGCGCCTGGTTTCGAGGCCCTGGTCTTCAAGGCTTCACGCGGAATCGAAGACATCTATGAGCTGACTTACATCCGCAAGGATCGTAGTCGTTTTCCAGCAGTGGTATCGGTTACAGCCCTGCGCGACGCTCAAAGCGCCATCATCGGTTACCTGTTGATCGGTACCGATAACACAGCACGCAAACAAGCGGAAGAAGCTCTGCGCAGAGCTGGAGCTTTGCAGAACGCGATTTTCAACAGTGCCAACTTCTCTAGTATTGCCACCGACGCGAAAGGTGTCATTCAAATATTCAACGTCGGAGCTGAGCGTATGCTGGGTTATACAGCAGCTGAAGTATTGGACAAGATCACTCCTGCTGATATTTCAGATCCGCAGGAAGTAATCGCACGCGCCAAGACATTAAGCCTTGAGCTCTCTACCACCATTACTCCGGGCTTTGAGGCTCTGGTCTTCAAAGCCTCGCGTGGGATCGAAGATATCTACGAACTGACCTATATCCGCAAGGATGGCAGCCGCTTTCCAGCGGTCGTTTCAGTGACCGCGTTGCGCGACGATCAGGACGCGATCATCGGATATCTTCTGATCGGCACTGATAATACCGCTCGTAAACAAGTCGAAGAAGAGCAGAAGAAACTTGATCAACGTCTGCGCGATCAACAATTCTACACCCGCTCTCTTATCGAATCCAATATAGATGCGTTGATGACCACTGACCCATACGGTATCATCACCGACGTAAACAAACAGATGGAGGCGCTCACTGCTTGCACCCGTGACGAACTAATTGGTGCACCCTTCAAGAATTACTTTACCGATCCGGAGCGGGCGGAGGCAGGCATCAAGTTGGTGCTCAGTGAAAAAAAGGTCACCAACTATGAGCTCACCGCGCGCGCCAGGGACGGGAAAGAGACCGTGGTTTCCTACAATGCAACTACCTTTTATAACCGGGATAGGAAACTACAGGGCGTGTTCGCGGCAGCACGTGATGTCACCGAGCTCAAACGCTTTGAATGGACACTACAGGATAAAAACGTCGAGCTGGAGATCGCTAAATCTGCAGCAGAAGAAGCCAATCTTGCAAAATCAGATTTCCTTTCCAGCATGAGCCATGAGCTTCGCACTCCGCTTAGTGCTATCCTTGGATTCGCCCAACTCATGGAATCCAATACACCTCCGCCTCCCCAATCCCAAATGGAAAACATTACCCAGATTCTCCAGGCGGGATGGCACCTGCTGAAGCTGATCAACGAAATTCTCGATCTCGCGGTGATCGAGTCTGGAAAGGTATCTCTGTCACCAGAGCCGGTACTGTTGTCTGAAGTCATGCTCGAATGCCAGGCAATGATCGAACCCCAGGCACAACAAAGTAACGTTCATGTTTCCTTTCCCCAGTTCGAATCTTCATGTTTTGTCAATGCTGACCGAACACGCTTGAAGCAAGTGCTCATCAACCTTTTATCCAATTCGATAAAATACAACCGTCCAGGAGGAATGGTGGTTGTAGCCTCTACACAAGGCACACCCGGACGAGTACAAATCAGTGTCGAAGACACGGGCGATGGATTATCTGAAGAAAAACTGGCTCAGCTTTTCCAACCGTTTAATCGCCTCGGTCAAGAGGGCGGAATCAATCAAGGCACGGGTATCGGCCTCGTGGTCACCAAGCGACTGGTCGAATTGATGGGTGGCACGATTGGAGTGGAAAGCAAGGTAGGCACGGGAAGTAGGTTCTGGATTGAGCTTAGCTCGGCGGAATCGCCGCAACATATCGTTGACCACGCCGAACCCATCCTGGTTGCCCAAGCGGAAGTGGAGGATGGCGCGCCACTGCGTACCGTGCTTTATGTAGAGGATAACCCAGCAAACTTAAAACTGGTGGAGCAACTCATCGCTCGCCGCCCAGATCTGCGTCTGCTAAGCGCTATAAATGGGAATTTGGGAATCGAGCTTGCGCTTAACAGCCAGCCGGATGTGGTCCTTATGGACATCAATTTACCCGGCATGAGCGGTATCGAAGCTATGAAAATCTTGCGCAAAAACCCAGCAACGGCACACATCCCCGTCATTGCCCTTACTGCAAATGCAATGGAACGCGATATCGAGAGGGGCCTTCAAGCAGGTTTTTTCTTGTATCTCACCAAACCGATCAAGATCAATGCATTCATGGACGCCTTGAATTTAGCGCTTAATATTTCATGAAAAGCCTCGCTGAACGAAATAAAACCAGACATTTGCAATGGGCACAACATATTCGATTATCTTTCATTGCCCACAGATTTAGCATATGAAAAAAGTTCTACTGATCGACGATAATAATGCGATTTTGACTTTCATGGCGAAACGGCTACAATCAGAAGATGTAGAGACTTTGACCGCTGACAATGGAGCTGATGGGTTGCAAATGGCAAAAGAACACCATCCGGATGTGGTGGTTCTGGACTTAATGATGCCCAAGATGCACGGCTATACCCTCATTCAAGAGATCCGCAACGAAGCCAGCCTGAGCAATGTCAAGATCCTGGTGATCTCCGCCAAAACCTATGCAGCGGATTTAGAAAGAACTTTACGGTTAGGAGCAGATCGTTATTTGAGCAAACCATTCGACTTACAGGTTTTCTGGAAAACTATCGAAGACCTTCTGGGAGAAACCAAATCACCTTTTACCATTCGGTTCTGGGGAGTACGAGGCTCGATTGCGACGCCAGGACCAGACACTGTGAGATATGGCGGTAATACCGCATGCACCGAGGTCCGATGCGGCGAACAATTGCTGATTCTGGATGCTGGTACCGGAATTCGGCAGCTTGGGCTTTCTCTACTCAAAGAATTCCAACAAAAACCGATCAATGGGCACATTTTCATAGGACACACTCATTGGGATCATATTCAGGGATTCCCTTTTTTTACGCCAGCCTTCATTCCAGGAAATGAATTTACGATCTACAGTCTGCATGGCGCGGAAAAACCACTCGAAAAAGTATTCCGTGGCCTGATGGACAACGACTACTTTCCAGTTCTTTTAACCGAAATGAAAGCAAATCTGGAGTTTCGCGAGTTAGAGGCAGAAGTGAATCTGGGAGAGATTCAGGTATCCTATATGTTCCTGAACCATCCCGGTCTTGCAATAGGTTTCCGTATATCCTTTGGGGGCCGAACTTTGGTCTATATTAGCGATCACGAGAATTACGGCCGTTTGTCGCCTGATGAGCCGAGCCCGAATCCACTAGACTTGGAAATAGCGCGCTTTGCCGGGAATGCAGATTTGTTGATCTCCGAAGCGCAGTATACAGAGGAAGAGTATGAGCATAAAAAGGGATGGGGACATAGTACCTTCCTGGATGCTTTAGAACGGGCGGCTGAAGCAAACGTAAAACGATTGGCTATTATCCATCATGATCCTGATCATGACGACACTTTTATGGATCAGATTTTAGAATTCTGTAAGAGGACGATTGCAGAGCGGAACTATACATTTTCCTTTTTCCTGGCGCAAGAGGGAACTTCGATTGAACTCTGAACGGATTTCATTCCTATGGGTTTACCTTAATTTTTTATACTGAATTTAGACAGCATCCCGTCATAGGCCAATCAATTGCTATGTGAAGAAATTTTACAATTAGGGAGTCTCTAAATAAAACTACATTAGCCAGATCATAAAACAAAAGATAAATGGAAATCAATCGCCGCGAATTCATCCACACGACATCCCTCGCCACTGCAGGAGTATTAAGCAATGCCCAGCAATTTTTAAAACCAAAAAACAAATTACCGCGCTGGAAGGGATTTAATTTTCTCGATTTTTTTTCACCTAGTCCGATGAGTGACCGGGGCACTACTCCGGAAATATTTTTTCAATGGATGGCTGATTGGGGTTTTGATTTTGTACGAATACCGATGGCTTATCCATCGTATATCAAATTTGACAGGTCCAGAAATATACTGCCTGAAGAAACCAGGAATATCGATACCCAGGCCACAGATAAAATAGAACAATTGGTCTATTCCGCTCAAAAACATGGTTTGCATGTTTGTCTTAATCTGCATCGCGCACCGGGATATTGTGTCAATGCAGGATTTCATGAACCCTATAATCTATGGACCGATGCGCAAGCCCTGGAGGACTTCTGTTTCCATTGGGAGTTTTGGGCTAAACGATTTAAAAACACCTCCAACAAAAAAATCAGTTTTGATCTGCTCAATGAACCATCCTGGCGGGAAGATATGAATGATCAGCTGGGCACTAAAGTGCCATTGAAAGGTGAGATGTATCGCAAAGTCGTCGTGGCAGCACTGCACGCCATTAAAAATGTAAATAAAAAACACCTCGTCATTGCTGACGGTAATAATAAAGGCAGGGATGTAACACCGGAGCTCAATGACCTTGATGTTGCTCAAAGCTGTCGAGGTTATGTTCCATCCATCATCTCCCATTACAAAGCAAACTGGGTATATAAAGATCCCGAAAACCTGCCTACCCCCGTATGGCCCGGTATGGTCGGAGATCAAAACCTCAGCAGGAAAATGCTCGAAGATCTCTATGCACCCTGGATCAAACTGGTACAAAGTGGCGTAGGTGTGCACTGCGGTGAATGCGGATGTTTCAATAAAACTCCGCATGATGTATTCCTCGCCTGGTTTACCGATGTATTGGATATACTCGGATCGAATGGTATCGGTTTTGCATTATGGGAATTCAAAGGATCTTTTGGATTGATCGATTCAGGACGCACCGATGTAGCCTATGAAGACTGGCATGGATATAAATTGGATAGGAAATTATTGACGATGTTGCAGAAGGCGTGATGGGGTTGTTTTTTAAAAAAATATTTACAACAGACCTGCATTGTTTATAATGTGAACCTGGACAAACAACGTAGGTCTGAAAAGCCTTATTAAACCATGTAGAATTGTCCGGATGTTTTTTTGGTCATTAATTCTACGTGGTTTGTCCTTTTTAAAACACAGACCTACATTGTTTATATATGTGAACCTGGACAAACAA
>JBDTWO010000248.1:0-5712 GCA_040006635.1 Chloroflexota bacterium | reverse complement strand
AACGAGACCAGCGGCAAGCCATAGTTGCCGGTATTGGCGAACATGGTGGTGATCAAGATCGAGATCAACGCCGGTCTTTCAAGTTTAAAAAGGGAACCCAGCAAATAAGTCAACGCACCCATGGTCAGAACAAGCACCGTTGTAAACACAATCACACCCGCAGCTTCGCGCCAGTCCAGTTTGTTCTTGATGAGAATGTCAAAGACCAGCACAGGGCTAAAGACATAGAATACGACACGTCCCAAACTACGCGAATCAATTTGCAACAGCTTGGCAAGCGTAAACCCCGCCCCCGCGAGCAGGATGATCGGCAGGATGTTATTGGCAAATACGGAAAGTAAGGCATTGATAGACATAGTTTTTTATCGACATTCACCCAGATTTTTTGCCACGGATTTCACGAATTAGCACGGATTTTATTAAGTCAATTCGTGAAAATCAGTGTAATCCGTGGCAGATGATCTTGTTTCTTTAACCTTATACAGTGGCGCTCTTTCCCAGCAACCATACTCAGGATGGCATACTCACAGATATAAAAATCACGGAGATTATAACGTCTCCGTGATTTTGTGTTCGTTGGATTTTATGTAATCTGAATAGAAGCCATTGTCATTTATCTTCGGCTTCTTCTTCATCGATCTCTACTTCTGCGTCTTCATCTTCATTCTCGTCATCTTCGAAATCATCCAGCACATCCGGGTCGATCGCCATCAATTCAAAACGGTCAAGGTCTTCGGTGAAAGCCAGGTTATCCAGCGCTTCTTCAAGCAATGCGATCTGGTCTTCATCTTCCGCTTCTTCAGTCTGGTCAAGCAGCGCTTCCAGGAACGTGCGCACATCTTCGCCGCCAATTTGCGAAAGCGACCAGATCGCGGCGGCGATGATCTCATCATCCTCTTCGCCCTCCGCGAGCATGCGCAGCAAAACGGTGCGTGCCGATTTCAACGATAAGGTTCCTGCGGCTTTCACAGCGGCAAAGCGGATGCCATCGTTCTCATCGATCAACACGCGCAAGATCTCGTCCTCCCAACGTTCATCGGCTGAACGTCCCATCGCGATCAAGGCGCTGGCTTGCCATTCAGAGTCCTTATGTTTCATTGCAGATTCGATCAACACGACGACTTCCGGCTTGGACGCATAGCCCAGCGACTCTAAAGCCTGACGACGGACACGCGTCACTTCATCGCCGCGGGTTGATTCTAATAAAGCAGCCTGGACCTGGTTGTAAGCGCCTTCTTCGATCTCATCCAATTCGCCCAACGCTACAAAGTAACCCAGCGTGTTCGCCGTCTGTGCGCGGACATCCGCATTCGCATCGTGCTTCAGCAGGTCCAAATAGATGGGTGTAAGTTTTACATCTTCACATTCACCCAGCAAACGCAAAGCATGGATGCGCACTTCGGCTTCCGGGTCATTCAGGAATGGACGCGCAAACTCGTCAAAGTTGACGAGGGTATCTGTGTCAGCTTGGGTTTCAAGCTCCTTGAACAGGAACAGCTTCCGCTTAAGGTCGACGCGGGGCCAGACATCCAAAAGCGTTTTGAGTTCGAGCGGTCCAATATCCGAAAAAAGAGTCAAGTAGCGATGTGGGAATTCTTTCTTCGTATCTAGCAAAGAATCCAGGACAGAATCGAAAGAGTTTTTTTGTTTATTCATTTAGGGGATCACAACCGGTTTGATAAAGTCCATGACATTGACATAGACCATGAAGAGTAACAGCACCGCCATACCCAGCGCATGCACAACGTTTTCAAATTGATGCGGCACACGGCGGCGGAAGATCAACTCAGGCAGAACGAAGATGATCCGTCCGCCATCGAGCGCGGGGAACGGAAAGAGATTAAAGATGCCAAGGCTGATCGATAACGCCGCGATCAGGAAGAGGGTTTGAACCGGCTTGTCGTTATAGGGATTGGCTGAAGACGAAGAGCTTGTGGTTGTAGCCGCTGACTGCTGGCTGGTTTCCACATCGCTTGCCACACTTTGTTTCATGATGTCATAAATACCTTTGAGCCCAACCATACGACCCTGCTCGGAAGGAATCGTCCCGCGGATCAACTTGACCGGCAGGGTGACGAGGGCATAGATCTGATTGCCCGTGTAGCGCAGACTGGTCTGCAAGTTTTCGCCCAGCGATGTGATTGGCTTGAAAACACAGCCACTACAATATTCAATACCGATCAGGGCGCGTCCTTCGGCTGCGTTAAATTTCGGTGTGATAAGGAGTTCGACCTGTTGACCGTTACGGTCCACGATAAAGGAAACCGGTTGATCAACATTGGCAGAGACCGCCGTACGAATATCATCTGAGTTTTTGATCGGCTGCCCCGCCCCACTCACGAGCACATCGCCAACCTGCATACCCGCTGCTCTCGCCGGGCTGTCTGCCATCACGTTCGTGATCAAGACTTTGGCGTTAGGGCTGCCTTCTGGTTGATAAGTGATGATACCGCCACTGATGGCAATAATGACACTGAAGAGCACAACCGCGGTGATCAAATTCATAGTGGGTCCAGCAAAGAGAACGAACAAACGCTTCCACGGGCTGGCTGCGCCGAGTCCACCGGGCACAGTGGGATCGCTCTCGCCTTTGGGACGGACAAAGCCGCCGAGCGGGAGCCAATTAAGGGTAAAGCGTGTGCCGGGATGGACTTCTGCGATCGTGTCGGTGAGTTCCATTGCGCCGGTGGTTTGTCCGCCTTTAATTACTTTACGTGAGATCGCTTTCTGGTTTGGAGTTTCCTGCGGCTGAACTATCGTACCCTTTTCGTCCACAAGAATATGATCCATCTCAACAGATCGAGCAGATACGCTTTTTTGTTCTTCAAACGTGACAGCTTCAATCGAACGTAGGGTCAATTGATCCTGCGCCTGGTCGACCGTCAGCTTGGCTTCAGTGTCAACTAGTTCATTCCAGTTAAAAGGGAACTTAAAATTAGTGGGGATCTCGATCCGCTTCCCGCTTTTCAAAAGCAGGAAGCCTTTGATCGACCAAAACGTCAGCGCTCCGGGTGTAGGTAAACCGATACCGAATTCTTCCACCTCAATGCCGCTCCAACGCGCCGCAATGAAATGTCCGAACTCATGAATGATCACCATGCCACCAAAGGCAAGGATGAATATTATCAGGGAGAGTGTGTCCATAGAATTTTCCTTCGCTCAAAATTATATCGCTAATTACATGGACGTTTTGGGGATGTAAGATATTTCTAATGTCTTTCATATGTCGGCTTCATAAATAATCGCTTAAGCGACCCTCCACCCGTTATTTTGTGGTTAAATAGACGCAACCGCCCCATTCAAGGAGAAAACCGTATGACAGATTTCTGCCTCTTCTGCAAGATCATTTCGAGTGAGATCCCAGGCACGATTGTGTTCCGCGACGAACAAGCGACCGCCTTTCGTGATATCAACCCCGTCGCACCCACCCATATTTTGATCGTGCCCAATAAACACATCGCATCTGTGAGTGCGTTCGAAAGCGCCGATGAACAATTAATCGGACATCTCTATACGGTGGCAGGTCAATTGGCAAAGAGTGAAGGAATCGCTGAAAGCGGCTACCGTCTCATCACCAATACGGGACCCGATGCCGGGCAGACCGTGTTCCACATCCATGTGCATTTGATCGGGGGAGAACCGATGAAAAACCCAATGGGGTGATTACAAGGATGAAAAAGACCGCCATTCGGCGGTCTTGATTCTTATCTTCGATCCAGCGGGCTTCCTTTTAATTTACTCTTCGGCTGGTTGGCGCGATATGCATAGTATCCCAACCCGATCCCACCGAACAACAAGAGCAAACCGAAAAATCCCAACACCGATGAACGATTGCTGCCCTGTGTAACCGGCTCAACCGCAGTGATCGTCTTGGACTGTGCGCCGAAATCGATCGAGGCACGATCCCCCGCTTTAACCGTCAATTTATAACTCACCGCCATGGTGGAGTTGTACCCATCCGGCACAGCCATACTGACGTTGTATGCACCCTGCGGTACATCACTGAAACAGGCGCGTATCGGTTCAGCCGTGTCAGGGTCAAGCGCAGCAGTGGTATTTAACGTCTCAGAGTAGGAACCGTTCAAGTTGGTGAGACTGACCGCGCCCCCATCAATGCCGAACTCAGTTTCCTGACGCAAGGCATCGCCGTTCAAGTCATCGAAGAGCAATGCGCAGACTTCGGTCGTGCCTTTGAAGGGTGTGGCAGTGACCGTGGGAGGCGCCAGCGTGGGAGCTGGTCCCGGTGTGGGACCGGGTGCCTGTGCAAGACCCACGACAAGTTGTAACCCAACACTGAGTGTGCAGTCTGCATTGAGGCGGGTATTGTACAAGCGCAATTGTTGAACCGTGATCCCATGCTGAAAAGCAACTTTGGAACAGGTATCGTCAAGTACCACCGTATAAAGGATACGTCCATCTGCGCCCGGTGTGGCGGTGACAAAACCCTGCACAGGCGGTGCAGCATTAACTGGAAGGGCAACGCCGATCATCAAAATGGCTAGCAATAAGAAACTAAAAAAGAAGGTGGTCCGGGTTTTCATCGGCGGGGATTATATCAGCAAGCTTTCGCTCTGAGCGGAGCCGCCGTACGTTGGCGGCGAAGACGAAGGACATACAAACCCGCGCTTCGACTGCGTTCGCCTTCCTTCGTCTCCGTTGCACTTCGCTCAGGAGGCTCACTCCACTCAGCGCGAATTACTTTCCGTATCGTTTCCTAATCTCCGGCAGGAAATAATCATCGAAGAATTTATCCACATCGTAATCAGGCTTCCAATTCCATTCGGTGCGCGCGAGTGTATCGTCTACATCTTCGGGCCACGAATCGACGATACCCTGTCGGCGTGGGTTCGGCGCGAACGTGATCAGCGCACCGGGGAACGCCTTCACCGCGCGGTCACGGAATTCACCGGCTGTGATCGCAAATGCCGCGATGTTATAGATCTGATGAGTCAGCTTCTCGCGCGGCACATCCACCAACATCAACAGGGATTTGATCGCATCCGGCATCGCCATGAAAGAGATCTTTGCATCTTCGCGCACGAAACAGGCATAGGGTTTATCTTGAGCTGCGGCGTGGAGCATCTCGGGTCCGTAGTCACTTGTCCCGCCGCTGGGCAGGGTAAAGGCTGAGATCAAGCCCGGGAAGCGGATCGCCCGAAAGTCCAGCATGTGAGGCGGGTTTTCATCCAAATGTTTTTGACCAAAGAATTTTCCGTAATACATCCCCAATTTTTCGCAATACAATTTATTACAACCATACATCGTGTGCGGCGTGTTATATTCTTCCTCTTTCACTGCGCCTGCCGACCGCTTCACATCAATGTTGCCCATGCCATACGCCGCGATCGAACTCGGGAACAAAAACTTCACGGACTTGTGATATTTCTCAGAACGATACGCTGCCAGCATCAACAACTGCATCGTGCCTTCCACATTGATGCGGTGCGCCTCTTCGCTTGCAACTTCCGCTTTCGATGATAGCGAAGCTGCAAGATGAAAGATCACATCGAAATCATAATCATAAAATGTCTTCACCTTGTAAACCAGATCGCCCTGCACATGTTCAGCCGACAGCGCTTTGATACTTTCAGGCAGCGGCGCCAGATCAGAAGTGACGATGCGATAGCCGCCCTTTTGCGCCAGCCCCTGGATCAAAGCCTGACCAATTTCACCACACGCCCCAGTTACCAGCACCAGCTTTTCGGTCATAGA
>JBDTWO010000247.1:0-5727 GCA_040006635.1 Chloroflexota bacterium | reverse complement strand
AAATTTTTTTACCACAAAGGACACAAAGGTCACGAAGGAAAGATTTAAAAACCTTTGTGCGCTTCGTGCCCTTTGTGTTAAGAGATGTTTTTATTTCTCGATCGGCGCATCCACCAGGTTGCCCCACTCCGTCCATGAACCATCGTAGTTCTTGACATTGGGATAACCGAGCAGATACTTCAACACGAACCAGGTCAATGAAGAACGCTCACCGATGCGGCAGTACGCAATGACTTCTTCATTCGACTTAATGTTTTTACCTTCATACAACGCGCGCAATTCATCAGGCGTTTTGAACGTGCTATCCGCTTCATTGACTGCCTGTGCCCACGGAATGCTGACCGCGCCGGGGATGTGTCCGCCGCGCGTGGCGCCTTCCTGTGGATAATTCGGCATGTGAAGCAGTTCGCCCGAATATTCCTTCGGTGAGCGGACGTCTACCAACGGCTTCTTGGAATTGCTTTGATTGAGTACCTCATCGCGGAATGCGCGAATGGATTTATCCGCTTCTGTCGCTTTGTAGGTTGTTGAGGGATACGAGGCAACTTCCTTCACGAGCGGGCGATTCTCCTTCTCCCATTTGAGACGTCCGCCGTTCATAATCCTCACGTTCTGGTGACCATAATATTGGAAGAGCCACAACGCATAGCACGCGAACCAATTGGACTTATCGCCATAAAAGACAATCGTGGTGTCGTTGGCGATGCCGAGTTTGGAATTGACGGCTTCAATTTCTTCCTTGGTGAGAAAATCGCGGCGCAGCGGATGTTGCAACGTGCTGAACCAATCCACCTGCACTGCGCCGGGGATGTGACCGATGGAATATAACAAGGGATCTTCATCCGACTCAATGATGCGGACATTGGCGTCATTCAAATGTGCAGCGACCCAATCGGTATCTACCAAATATTCGGGATGTACGTATGGCATTTTCTTTTTTCCTTTTCACGATATAGCATTTTTAAAATAAAAAACAGTCAACATAAAAACAAAAGGACAGCGAACCAGTCCGGCGCAATGGGATTTGTGCGCGGGGGGCGTGCCACTATCCTAAGTCGTTGACTGCTGTGGGAGAGCGTCTTAGGTGGTGGTTACGAACCCCGCCATAGACACAAGCAAGAGTTGATGATGTATATCAGTTTCATCATGTCGGCAATTTTACGTTTCTTACTGGGATTGTCAAGTCAAATATTATTTGGCTATAACGTGGTTACATTTTTTGATTCACCTGTAGCTTGTTCCTTCGGCAGTTGTACTGCCGAAGACGTGGGTGTCCAGCAGTGCAACTGCTGGACAAACCTATTAAAAGCACTTTCGACTGATTACTTATGAAGCGGTCGCATTTCTGGATTCGCCCGCCGTTCCCAGCAGAGACGCCATGCCTTGCACCATTAAACTCACGCTGAAGACCACCATCTGAAATTCGAGATTACCCGTAGTCAATGCCAGGTGGATCGCCCAAACGATCGTTGCGGGTCCCAGGGCGATTAGGAACAAACTTCCCAGCAAAACTGGACCCGTACGCACCATGCCCATCACCTCCAGCCAGACCGTGATACCGATCACGATAATTAACGATGCCGTTGAAAGTTTCAGCAGAGACCACCATAGGATGTTTATATGGATCGTATTATAGGAAAGGTCGAGCGCGATCAGGAAACCTGCAAACAGCGAATTGATCAATGCAAGGAAGATCGAGATGGTTTTCATGCGAATGCCTCCGTTCGGGATTTGTCCCCAGCATACCCAGTTGAGACTCTCAGAGTCTACACGGAGGCTGTCAAATGCTATACGATCACAGAATCAAAATTACGGCGCAACGATCACCCGGTTCTTGCCGGACATTTTTGCGAGCGACAGCGCCTTCTCTGCGTGTTCAACGAGACTGTTTGTAGTGTGTCCATGTTTTGGATAATAGGAAATGCCGATCGAGATCGAAGTGGGGAAGAGCCAGCCATGTGCTGCCTGTTCAACCGAACTGCGCAATCTTTCAGCGACCAACGCTGCCTGCTCTACAGTGGTGGCAGGCAGGATGATGATGAACTCATCGCCCATGCGCCAGCGCCCCAAGAAGTCACTGGGACGTAATGCCGCGCTCAAGGTGCCCGTGAGCTTGCGGATGACATCATCGCCAGCCGCATACCCATTGTTGTTATAGCGCTTGAGATTGTCGCCATCGATCAAACAAATGCTGAGATGTTTCTGTTCAAGGATCGCCTCGCTGAGAGAAAGGTCGAGTTTGCGGCTGATGGCAAGCATGTTCGGGGCCGAGCTGACCGGGTCGGTGTAGGCAAGCCGAAAGGTATATTGAAGCGTCCCGCCGAGGGTTTCGATCCGCTTTGCCATGAGTTCAATCGCGCGGAGTGTGGCTTTGTCCTCTTCGGATATATCTGCCTGGAAAATTTGAAATGGTTTCTCAGCAGCGGTCAATGCCATTTTTTCGTTGATGTTCTTCCACACCACCGGCGGGTTAAGTGGATTGTTACCCGGAAATTGGATAACAGCCATTCGCGCAACGGGCGGCTTCAATCCCAATTGTTGAGTTTCACTGCTAAGACGGTCAAATAACCTTTGGGCTGTGACAGCGTGCTTTTTATGTTTGCCTCCAACGAGCACCGCCACGAAGTTATCGCCTGAGATGCGGTACACCGTGGATTCGGTCTCATCCTTGATGGCGATGCCCAGCCAGCGTAGGAGGCTGTCACCATATTCAAAGCCCTTGGTCTTGTTGATATCGCGCAGTTGATACAAATCGACGGCGATGAGTGAGACCGGCTCAAGCAGGAGATTCTCGAAGTTGTTATCGAGCGCCTTCGAAAAACTGACTAGGTTGTTGCAGCCGGTTAACAAGTCTACACTGAAGAAGGGGTTGGGGGCATCGAAGTCTTTCATAAAGCCATCCTATGAATTCACTAGAATAATCTTCCGTAATTATAGAACGAAAAAGCCCGCCATGAGGCGGGCTTTTAATTTTGTGAGGAAAATAATATAGAAGAAGTTATCCAACTTCCATCAGGTTTTTGAGCATTGCCAGGTTTTCCTTGAGTTGTTTTTTGAGTTTCTTTTCAAGGATGTTTTCATTAAGTTCAATAAAGTTGACCACATTGGCTTGGGTCACTAAAGTGATCTGGGTATAGCCTTTGGCAATATCGAACGAATAGGAGGTATAGGATTGCAAGGGACCGGTGAGCGATTTGAAGCCGTATTTTTTGTTCAGGTCATATTCGGTCACTTCAAAGGTGCTTTGGATGCGATGTCCCATAAAATTACCGGTGGTTTGAAAACAGGCGCCCATTTCAGCCACGTTTTTTGAAATATTGATCGAAGATAATGTGCCATACTGCCATTGAAAATCGTTTTCGGGGTTGCAGATAAATTCGAAGACTTTTGTGATGGGCTGGTAGATGTGAGTGCTCGAGATGATGTTGATCATTTATTTATTTGACTCTTTCACGATCTTGCTGATGATTTCAAAGTCATTCGGTGGAGGGTTTAACGCCCAGCTGACCGAGGATCACCAGCATACCTGTGCCTTTGTTGGGTTCTACGGCCCAGGAGACGACCTTATCATTCTGAATCAATAATTTGCCGTGTTCACGCCCGGCGGCAAAGGATTTGTTGGTGGCTGGGATCAGGCCCAGTTTCAAGCTGGTCAGATCAAGCTCGCCTTTATGCGTCCCTTTGAGTTCAGAGGAGATCTTGACCACGCCGCCGCTTTGGATGCTTTCGACACGGAAGTGGTATTCGAGATTGGGGAAGGCTTCTTTCAGGTTTTTGTGCATGGCAAGCCAGGCTTCGGCTTTGAGCGGTTTGGGAACCGACCCGCTGAACTTGAAATCAGGGGCGAGATAGGTTTTGACTTTTTCGTAATCGCCGATTTGAATGGCGTACATGAGCGCTTTGATGCTGGCTTTTAGATCATCCACAGTGGCTTCCTTTTTGTTCGGGTATTATTTTGCGGTTTTATTCAAGGCTTTCTTGAGTACCTGCTGAAAATTTTGTCCGTCTGGTTCAGTTCCCAGGCTGATGAAGGTCATGCCGGTGCGGTTGCCGCCGGTATAGCGCCCGGTGATGTTGAGTCCGTGGTTTGGCATGATGGCGTACATGGCGGTTGTTTCATAACTACGGGCTTCAATTTGACTGAGCAAAGCCGACCCGGCGCTGACCGTGTTGCCATTGGAGAGTACAGCCCAGACCAGCCATTTCGGGGTGACGTATGCAGCAGAGAGTGAGGTCTCTTGACCACCGAACAGGCCATTCTTTTGCATGAGCGATTTGGTCTCACAACACATCAAGATGTTGGACTCGCTGTCATCCATCCCATAGTGTTGGGTATGGGCGTGCATGGCGGTTTTCAAACTTGGATTTAATTCATCGAGGGTGCAGGCGCGGGTGGAGCAGGTGGTTGAATTCATGGTGAAGATCCTTTCGGAAAATAAAACACAGCATCCGTTTTAGGGTAAATCGGTCTTTTGATTAAGAGTAAACCGCCGACCCCAAATAACAGGGTCGGCGGCTGAAACACCACACAAATCCAGTTAGTTATTCGCAACTGCTGAATTTAGTGTATCACATTTCGAGAACGTGAATTACGACACAGTTGGCAATTGGATATTAAGCTGTTTGAGGATCGCCATCAAACCAGCGCCATCGTTTGGTTCCGCCGCCCATGCACTGATCTTGGTCCCTTTGACGGTGACCTTGGTTTTTTCAAGGCTGGCAGAAAAAGTTTTGTTGGTGGCAGGGATCGTGCCCATGTGCATGCCGGTCAGGTCGAATGATCCGCTGTGGGTGCCGCTCAACTGCGAAGTGGATTTCACAACGTCACCATCGGCGCCGATGACTTTGAAATGATAGTTCAAATCTGGGAACGCGGTTTTCAAACTGGCGCTCATACCCAGCCAGGCTTCGGCGTTGATCGGTGTTGGAACGGGTCCGCTGAATTGAAAATCATCAGCGAGCATGGACCTTACATTGTCGAACTCGCCCTTTTGGACCGCGTCCATCAGAGCCTGAACGGTTTCTCTTTTGTTCATGATCTTTTTCCTTTACTCTTGCTTTTCGTTACCGGTAATTTAACACCCAGTTGACTTAGGATCGCGGCCCAGCCTGCGCCTTCAGTTGGTTCTACAGCCCATGAAGTGACCTTATCGCCCTTGACTGTGATTTTGGTCATCTGCCGGGGGCTGGAGAACTTCTTGTTGGTGGCTGAGATCACGCCCATATCAATGTCGGTGAAATCGAAGGCGCCACTGTTGGTTCCACTGAGTTGTGATGAGGTGTGGACAACATTACCTTCCGCGCCATCCACCTGGAAATGATAGTTCAAGTCTGCGCATGCCATCTTTAGGTTGGCGATCATGTTCAGCCATTTTTTGCTGTTGAGCGGCTTGGGGGAAAACCCACTGATCTGAAAATCATCGGAGAGGAAGGTTTTAGCTGTGTCAAAGCGACCCCTCTGGACGGAATCCATAAGCGCCTGCGCTGTTTCTCTTGAATCCATGTTCGTTTCCTTTATCTAGTACTGAGACAACTTGATGTTGATGAACGGGCCTGGATATTAATGGCTGTTCCCTATGGAACCGCCTCCGTTTCCCCCAAATAATAAACATATCGTTTATGGAATGCCTGTATCAGTGTAACACACTAATGGTTCATAATACGAGTGAAAAAACAGGGCGATTGCATCTTAATTGGCAGCAGCAAGGACTTTGAGTAGATACTCTT
>JBDTWO010000246.1:0-5748 GCA_040006635.1 Chloroflexota bacterium | reverse complement strand
TCTGTGTTGAACGATTGGGCGATGAGAAAATGCAGGTTGCCATCTTTGGCATGACCGAAAACAACACCCTCCGGGTAATTGTGTTTATCAAACAAGTTCTGCAAATCCGTAACTGACTCAGCCAGATTTGGCACGGGGAAGACAACATCTTCGGTGAGCAAAGTCGTTGCAGGCGGACGCATCGCCCCAACAGAAGCGATGATGCCCTTGCGCAGTTTCCATAGCACAGACTGACGATCAGGATCTTCCGTAAATTCTGCATCGTGCAGTAAGCGCAACCTCTTGAGTGCGCGCGCGGATTCCTTTTGGAAATGATCGATCTGGTCGGCAGTTTCCGCCTGGTACTCGACCAGGATCGCTGCGGCTGCCTCTGGCAGATCGCGCAGAAGGGCAGGCGCACCGGAAACAGATTCTACAGACCGCAACGAGGCGCGGTCCATGATTTCCGCCGCGCGCACACCTGATTCCTTCAGCGGCTGAATGGCGGATGCGGCATCCTGAATGTTCTTAAAATATAACTGCCCTGTGTATTTGTATGCATAAGTGGGCAGTGTATGCAGAGCACCCTCTGCAATAAAACCAAGCGTGCCTTCCGAGCCGATCAACAAATGGATCAGAATATCGAGCGGCGATTCGAAATCGAGGAAGGCATTGAGCAGATATCCATTGTTATTTTTCATTTGATAGCGTCTGCGGACCCGCTCAGTCAAGTTGTCATTAGAAAGCAATCGCCGCTTAAGTTCGATGAGTCCCCGGGCGATGTGGGGTTGCTCACTCTCAAAAATATGCGCAACATCCTGCGCATTGGTATTTAGTGTAAAACCATTGGGCAAGATGAAGGTCATGGAGTGGATGGTGCGGTAGGCATTCTCCGTTACGCCGCAGCACATGCCGCTGGAATTATTAGCCAGGATACCGCCCATCATACAGGCATCCAGCGAGGCTGGGTCGGGTCCAATGCGGCGGCTGTAAGGCTTCAGCACATTATTCAAAAAACCGCCAACAATACCTGGTTGAAAATGGATGAGCTTTCCACCGTTTTCTGTACGATATTGCCCCCAGTGCTTGGAAATATCCACGAGAATTCCATCGGTCACGGCCTGCCCTGAGAGGCTGGTCCCGGCGGCGCGGAAGGTCATTGGGATACGCTTTTGTTGACTGAACTTAAACAGTGACTGGATCTCATCAACCGAATTGGGTTGCACCACGGCCTGTGGCACAAGCCGATAATACGAGGCGTCGTTGGCATACGCGATGCGGTCAATGGCACGTGTGTGAACGCGGTGATCGTCGAGGATGGAAGAAAGCTCGGTCTTGATATCCATTTTATCGAAAAAGTCCTATCTTATTTTCCGGGTAACTTCTCAACCTGGCAGCATGGTACGCGCCAATTGAACTGCGCCTTCGGCAGGTTGCGGTACGTGCCGAACCATCGTAAACATCAACCCTAGAGTCGCACAAGCGTGGTGGAATGCAGTTTGAAGGTAGGTCCCATGCAAAATCGTTCCGCCACTAATTACTAAGGGTGCAGTAGCAGTTCCAAGTTGTGGATAGACTACGGCAACGGTTCGCGACAACTCCCGGGCTGCTTCATCCAAAATAGCAAGCGCCACCCGATCCATTTGACTCGCTGCCAGCTCCACCAAATCAGACAGCGACGCCACTTCCAAGCGCGGCGACTTAGCCCCATAAATGTTGCGAACAAGCTCCGCAGGCGAACTCAACCCTCGTCGCCTCAACACCAACTCTGTCAACAATGTTAATGGACCGCGTCCGTCGTATTCTTGCATCACTGCTCGCAGGGCTGCTACACCGATGGCGTAGCCACTGCCCTCATCGCCAAACAAATATCCCCAACCTCCTGCGCGGATGAGTTCCCCTGTTGCCGTACGCCCGTACACGATGGAGCCCGTGCCGCAAATCAGCGCCAACACCGGGCCAATCGGCGAACCAGCTGCCAACAATAACTCAGCATCGTTGACCACCTTCACTGCTGTGCCCGGGAACTTTGCGACCGCCCAGGTGTGGAACTTCTCAATATCAGCTTGTCGCCCTGCTCCGGCTAACCCCAAACATAGCGCTGAAATTTCGCCGGGATGATTTTCCCGTGCCAGGTTGATCGCGTCTTCCAATGCCGCACAAGCTTTCTCAAATCCCACGACATTGTAATTGGAGGCCCCACTCACGCCACTCGCAACCACTTGACCGGCTGCATCAGCCAGGAGTGCCAGGGTCTTTGTCCCGCCGCCATCAACACCGATCACATAGTTCATTTAGCCGATCGCCTTCCGTACAAAACCACCGGTCTCCCGCAATCTTTGGCGTGCCTCAAGCGGTGGGATATTTGACAGGACAGCTACAATTGCCGTTTTGACTTCGCCATTACTCGCTTGCAAAATCTTCGTCGCTTCTTCCAAACTTACTCCGGCAGCGTCGGCGACAATTCTCTGCGCCCGGTGACGCAGTTTTACATTTGTCGGTTGGACGTCTACCATCAAGTTGGAATAAGTTTTGCCCAAACGGATCATCACACCGGTCGAGATCATATTCAATACCATTTTTTGAGCGGTCCCAGCCTTCAAGCGGGTTGAGCCGCTGACTACTTCAGGTCCCACGATTAGCGCGATCCCTATATCTGCCAATTCTTCAAGCGGGGACGGACGATTGCAAGCGATGCTGACTGTCAGTGCGCCGCGTTTTTTAGCTTCTTCCAATCCACCCATCGCATAAGGTGTGCGTCCGCTGGCTGCAATACTGACCACACAATCGTTTTCGCTAATATTAAGTTCTGCAATCTCACGCGCCCCACCAATCTGATCATCTTCCGCACCTTCGATGGCATCCGTCAGTGCAACGTCGCCTCCAGCGATCAACCCCACCACAAGTTCGCGCGGCGTACCAAACGTGGGTGGACACTCGGAAGCATCCAACACACCCAGCCGTCCTGACGTGCCCGCACCGATATAGATCAAGCGTCCGCCTTGCTGCATTCGCAAAGTAATGGCATCGACTGCCGCCGCGATATTCGAAAGTTCAGCGCGTACTGCCAATGCCACTTTCTGGTCTTCAGCATTGATCAACGCCAACATATCCAGGGTTGGCAAAGTATCGATGTTGGTCGTTAATGGATTAGGTTCTTCAGTGAGAGATAATTCCATATATGCTCCGAATCATTCACGAGCGACAAATTTCAAAAGATAAATTCTGTTTCAATACGTTATGCTGCCAAGCACAACTGCCCGAGAGGCGCCTGTGGCGCTCGGAACATTCCCAGGGCGCTTGTACCAGGTCTCATAAGCCAGCACGGCAAAGGCGACCGCTTCCTTGGCTTCGATATTCAAACCATATTCGTCAGATATAGTCACACGTGCTGGTGCAAGACGATCGATCAGCATCGTCATCAGTGTACGGTTGCGAGCGCCGCCGCCACTGACAATAACTTCAGCAGGGAAGGTCGGTAAAAATGTTCGATATGCATTCTCAATCGAGCGAGCTGTTAATGCTGTTAGTGCAGTAACGACATCATTTGGATGAAGACCATGTCCGATGGCTTGATTCCAATATTCAGCCGCGCGTTGGGTACCAAATAGTTCACGCCCGGTGGTGCGCGGCGGCTTCTGATGGAAATATGGTTCTGCCAGCCATTCCATCAAAAGAGATTCATCCACACGCCCTTGTGCTGCCAACACGCCATCGTGGTCATAATTCCATCCGCCATTTGTCGCCAGCCGTGCAGCTTCATCGATCAGCATGTTGCCAGGGCCTGTATCGAATGCGATCACATTATTCTTCGAATCGGATGCGGCTGGTAAATAGGTAACGTTCGCAATGCCGCCTATGTTCTGCGCTGCCCGCGTCTGCGTAGCGTGTGATAACAACAGCCAATCTGCCAGCGGGACAAGCGGTGCACCCTGTCCGCCTACTGCCATATCACGCGTGCGGAAGTTGCTGACCACCGGCGCGCCGGTTATCTCAGCGATGATGGCAGGCTCTCCCATTTGAAGAGTTGACCCCATTTCATTGATGGGTGGTTCATGCCAGAGAGTTTGTCCATGCGAACCGATCAAGTCAATTTGATCCATCGTCAGTCCCGCATCCTGCGCGGCATCTAAAGCTGCCGCACCGAAAGCTCGCCCGAGGGCGAAATTCAAACGGCATAGGCGGTCGACCGAACTGCTGTTAGGGTGGAAACAGGCAAATATTTCAGCACGCAGCTCCGGGGTAAATGAACGATGCGAATGTCCAAGCACCTCCCACGCCAACGAGGGCGGCGTCCCGTCAAGCCGCACCACTGCCGCGTCAATCCCATCTGCCGAAGTGCCCGACATCAAGCCAATGACGATCATGCCGAATCCACGCTTTCTACAATTGCCCGATGGATTTGCACACGCAGGTCTGCAATGCCGCGCCCCTCGCGGCCTGCGTATACATCATTGGTCAGCAGTGCAACGACCAAGTTACGCGATGGATCAATCCACACGCAAGTGCCCGTAAAACCAGTGTGTCCAAACGTGGCTGGGCTGAATGGATTGCTGCTAGCTTCAGGGTCAGGACTCCACAACGCAAAACCAAGCCCGCGCCGCACGTTGTTGAACTCTGCTTGCAAACGAGTCATCTCGGCAATTGTTGCAGGCTGGAGTAATGCAGCATCCAAGAAACTTTGTCCAAAGGCTGCCACATCACGCGCATGTGCAAACATTCCGGCATGCCCTGCCACTCCACCTAAACGCCAGGCACTCTCGTCATGGACTTCACCAACGATGCGCCGACCACGCCATTTGCAGAATTCAGTGGGAGCAAAATTTTGGATGGATGGAAGCGGGACCGCCGGCTGGAAGTGGGCACTCAACCTCAAAGGCTTGGTCACACGCTGGTAAATGGACTCAGCGAGCGAACTCCCCGTAAGCCTGCTCACTGCAACACCGAGCAGGATCAGCCCGACATCGCTATACACGATCCGCTCGCCGGTGGGATACGAAAAAAAAGTATCGAGCGCAAGTTGGAGTGCGGCTCGAGCATCCGGTTGATCTTTGAAGGCACGCCACGCGGGTAAACCCGAATTATGTACCAACAGATTGCGAAACGTCACTTTATCAGCATCTACTGTACCGGGCTGATCCGTCACACTGACGGTCTTGCCCCAATCAAGCGGGTTTTCATACGGTTGAATGGGACGCACGCCGCTGAATTCCGGCAGCACAGTCACCACCGGATCATCAACTGAAACTTTTCCATCTTCAACCAGCGTCATGAATGCTGTTGTGGTGAATACCTTGGTGACAGACGCAAGGTCAAAAAGTGTTTCAGAATTTGTCGGGCGCGTTTGCATTTCAGGGTCAAGGAAGCCGATTGCCATATCATGCACCAGCGCGCCGTTATGGCGAATCACCAGCTGTGCGGCGGGAGTGATCGTATCTATTGCCTGAGAGAAAATGGAGTCTGCTTTGGAAAAATTCATAGTGAGAGTATTAGGTAATGAGCTTTTTATAACTCAACCATCTTCTTGAATAAGCTAATATATTGGTTATACACTTTGAATCCAATCTTGCCGTATAACTCAACCAGCGAAGTCCAATCGATGACGCAGCCATCCACACCGAGCGATTGCATATGAACAGCGGCAGCATCGATCAGATAGCCGCCCAAGCCCTGTCCGCGGACAGCTTTTGATAATCCAAGCGGACCGTACTGTCCCCAGGGTTGAGGTAACCGCTGAGGGTAGAATCGTTCTATCGGGCGCTCCGAGTC
>JBDTWO010000245.1:0-5781 GCA_040006635.1 Chloroflexota bacterium | reverse complement strand
TCAAAATGCCTGATTTTGTCTATTTATCTTTGGTATAGAAAATGGGTACTTGACATTAGCATCTTGACGAACTCCTAAATTTGCAGTCGCTAGCCCATCTGGTTTTCCAGCAAGCCCTAAAGGTATTACATCAAAACCTAAACTTCGAAATCCTTTTGCAAGAGCGTTTTCTAACCCAACATCGTCCCCAGCTGCGTCTCGTAGCATTTGAGCAACTAACGGAGCGCTAAGTCGATCAGAAGAGTAAACAAGCTCTCTAAGGAAATTATCTCTTCTTGACAAGACATCATTGACATCTTCAGGACGCATATCAATACTATAAAGATGTGCCTCTGTAAGTATTTCGGCTACACCTAACACTTGAAATGGCTCAGGGTTTTTAAAATAATCCTGGTAATTAATATAAAATGGATGAAGGTTGTTGATAACAATATTATTTTTTATTGAATCAAAAATGGCAATCGGGGAGTCGACGCCTAAAGACTCAAAAACAATATCATTGACAAACTCTTTTTCTGAATCCAATGATGCAGATTCGATTAATTGCTCAATAAACTGCTCGTTTTCTTGCTTCGTTAATCCCGTTGGGATTTTTGTTAGGCGGGGAAATGGGATTTGACCTTGCACAGCTCTTGCAACCATTTCTACAATTGGTCGCTTGAGGAACCCTTGGGGAATCTTACCAAGTCTTACAGAAAGCATTTTCTTGTCAGATTCTTGAGCAATCCAATTTTCGTACCAGGTAGCAACCTCATTGAATTTTCCAGTTAAGTACCTTTTCAATTCATTTGTTGCATCTTTTTCTGCAATACCTTCTCTACTTGAGAGCAAGAAGGTATTCAAGCCATCACAATGGACGACTAATCTGAATCTGTTAAATGTTTTATGCGAAAGTGGATTAGACCCAAAAAGCTCATCTTGAATGTTTATTAGCCTGCCCATTACCATAACGAAAAACCCATGACTCCTTCCCCACTCTGCAGATTTTCCAACTGTCAGAGTGTTTTCATATACTTCTGCAAACCCTGTAATCCTACCAAGTCGCGGAAGGTTAACACCAAATTTTTGGTCATCGGAAAATTTGTCGTTTTTATCAGATGATAATTTTAAATTATCTGCGATTTTATCGTTCTTTCCTATAATCCATCTATTAAGTGGATTTGTCTCAAGTTTAGATGGATGGATTTCTTTCCCATTCAAAAAGCATTTAAAGTCTGGTCGAATTGGCATTGCTGTAGACAAAACCCATTCCAGCCTGCCTATTTTTAAATCTTTAACCATTGGCTTCAAATCGCTGAGTATGGTAACTGTCCATGAATGAGTTTTAGTATTAACTAGTGTATCTAAATCAAAATTGCATTCCACTAATACTTGTAAAGCATCCAAGGCTTCTTGCTTGCTTAAACTTCTAACACTAAGGTTTAGCGTGGATGTTTGTGCAGTTTGGTTTTTATCCAAATTCGAATAGAACATGGTTACTGCAAGATAGTTGTTTTTTTGTTTGCATATATAGGTTAATTGCCTTGATAATACCCAAGTTGCAAGTTTTCCAATTCCAAATTTTCCAATGGGCAATCTTTTAGCTTTTCCTTTTATAAGTACTTCTGCTTTTTTGCTTTCACCTATTAACCATAAATCCCTGAGACCATCTAAATCCATACTTTCGCCATCATCTATTACTGCTATGATGGCGTCTGGGGAATCTAAATCGCGAGAAATAAGAACATGCGCCCAATTAGCTACTGCATCAAACGAATTAGCTACCAATTCCTCAATAGCTTTTGTAGGGCTTGAATAAAGTCCACCTGAAAATAGTTCAAGGATTTTGTAGCTTATTTCAACGGGGATTTCGCTTGTTTTCGTGCCAATTGTAGTGAAGATAGGAGTTTGTTCAGCCATGATTGCATCGCCTTCTTATATATGGAACAAGTGTGCGAGTATTATAAGCCAAAACCTTTTATTGACAGATGAATTTGAGAGAGTGAACAAACTGCAATTGCTGTCTATGTGTGGGTGTGGGAACAAAGTAGGTATGATTTTTGCCAATCTAAGCGACAGTAATGTGAAAATAGCAATCTGTAGAATGCTTTTCATCGGAGGTTCAAATGCTTAGCGAAACACTTCAAATCATAGAAAAACTAAATGATACTTTAGTCCTTATTTGGCGTGATCTTGTAAAAAAGGTAGGCAAGAAAACAGCTCAAACCGTTGTTATTACAATAACAATGACATTAGCTTTTGAGAGCATTTGGTTTGCCTTAATTGCTGGATGGGTTATTTATATTGCTACAAAGGGACTCCCTCCTTAACTGTTTGCTGAGTGAAGTGTTCGCTCGCGCTGATAGGGAGCAAGGATGTGGGGTTTCCCTCACCCCGATGGTGACGATTGATCGGCGGGAGGGACCTCTCCCTGATTAAGACGAATAATCGGCATGTCGGTTTGTCCCTCTCCTAAAGGAGCGGGCAGGATGTTGTCCGCTTTTCTGCGCTGGTAGAGTTGTTGATTTTCCAGTCCAATATCTAATTTCATGAGGATATTAGCATCTCCCCTTCAGGGGAGACGGGAGAGGGGTTAACCGCATGGACTCTAACGTCCACGCTACGCGGAGCGACACGAAGCCGACTAAGTCGGCTAGTCCGCTTTGAGCGGACTTTGTAGGTGTAGCCCGTGGGTTTATCCACGGGCGGGTGATGGGGTGAGAGCCCTCTCCAAATGGAGATGACATTTTGTTTATGTTCTGTTTCCCCTCTGCCTTGTCGAATTTGAACAACTCCCTTAACATTAATCGTCTCTATGAAACTGATTGCGTCCACACCGAAAAACTGATCAAGTTGTAAAACCAACAGACTGGAATTCACCATGCTTGAATACGTCAATCTCGATCTGGCTGTAGGGCAGGAAGAATATAAAAAACGCTTACGACCGCTGCAGCAGCGTCTCTATGAATTGGAGCATGCGGTCTTCGACGCGAAGGTTCCAGTCATCATTATTTTCGAGGGCTGGGCAGCCACCGGCAAGGGACGATTGATCAGTCTGCTCGCCGAACGCTTGGATCCGCGCGGCTTCCGCGTTGTCCCGATCACGCCGCCACGTACGGCCGAGTTGCGTTATCCGTGGATGTGGCGCTTTTGGCTCAAGATCCCAGCCCGCGGGCAGGTGGTCACGTTCGACACATCCTGGTATCGCCGGGTCTTGATCGATCGCTTGAACAAGACGATCAACAAAGATGAACTCCGCGCCGCGTATCAGGACATCGCCGAATTTGAAGAGATGCTGACTGCCGATGGAACGATCATCCTGAAATTCTGGCTGCACATCGGTGAAGCGGATCAGCACAAACGCATCAAGAAATTGCGTAAGGATAAGTTGACTGCCTGGCAGGTGGGGGAGGAAGATCTGCTGCAAAATAAGCACTATGAAAAATACGCGGGCTTTGTCGAAGACATGATCGCACGGACTGATTCGCCGCATGCCCCCTGGACGATTGTTGAGGCATCCGATCGCTATTACATGCGCATCAAGGTCTTTGAAACCATCATCGCTGCGCTCGAAGCGCGCCTGGGGCTGCCCTCGTCTGTGGGGACGAAAGCCAAACGTCCGCGCGCGGCCAAGGAAATGAAAGGAGCCGTCAATGCTTGAGCGTCTTGATCTTACCTTGGCAATTGAGCGCGATGAATACGATAAACAGCTCAAGGCTTTGCAGGCTGAGTTACATGAACTGGCTTTTCAAGTCTATACCCAGAAGCGCCCGGTGGTCATTGTCTTTGAAGGGATGGACGCTTCGGGCAAGGGCGGCACGATCAAACGCCTGACCGAACGGATCGATCCGCGCGGCTATGTGGTGTTGCCCATCTCATCACCTACAGGCGAAGATCGAGAGCGTCATTACCTGTATCGTTTTTGGCGACGCCTGCCTGAGCAGGGTCAGATCGCCATCTTTGACCGCTCGTGGTATGGACGAGTCTTAGTGGAACGCCTGGAAGGCTACTGCACCGAAGCGGATTGGCGCCGCGCTTTTAGCGAGATCAATCAGTTCGAGCGTCAACTCACCGACTATGGCACAATCGTCTTTAAATTCTGGATGCACATCAGCAAGCAGGAACAACTGCGCCGTTTCCGTGAACGTACGCGGACAAATTACAAAACATGGAAGATCACCGATGAGGATTGGCGCAATCGCGGCAAATGGGAGGATTACATCACCGCCGCGGAAGAGATGCTGCTGAAAACCAGTACCCCCGATTCACCCTGGACATTGGTGGAGTCCAACGATAAATATTTTGCGCGCCTCAAGTCCCTGCGCACGGTCACAGAGAAATTGCGGCGCGCGTTGAAGTGAAAAACCAAGCTTAGGCTTTCACGTTTTGTTTTGAGCGCCGTTTTTGGGCAGTGTCGGTTTGTCTAATAAAATTGGCATCATCTCTTAATCGGCGGTATTGTGTATCCGAAAGCTTATACCAGGTGTACCAGCTGAAGTACGCAATAAAACCCACCAACAAATTGATCCAAATATACAGCTTGATCTGTAAAGCGTGATCCGAGACCTGTGCAGAAATAAAAAAGTTTGCCGCAACCATGATCAGCACGGCGTTGAAAGCCCAACCGCGACAAATCCTCAGCCTGCTTCGGCCGTATTCGATCAAATTCGCCAAATACTCATTGCGACTGTAGATTAGGCGTCGGTCATCCCTCGCCATGTCAGACGAAGAATAAAATTTTCTTTGCAGTCTGGGTACCCAAATCGCCTCGAAGATCACATCCGCGATCCGATCGGTCACGATCCCAACAATATAAATAACCGAAAGAAAAGGGATCAACGCTGATACCGAAAGCAATTGGTCAAGGGGCACCCATATATACCCGAAGATGCCGAAGGTCGCCAAAACCATCCACATAAATGCACCGATGCCGATCACTACAAGTTCAACAAATAATTCGGTTGTGCCCATAAGTTACTCCTTGTCCCCGCATTATAGCATTGAGGAAAATCTTATTGCCCACAATGTGAGCTAGATATAGCTTGTCTCTACTTGATTGCCGCCGTTGCGTTTGGCGGCAGAGATCAGCCCTTTGGCTTTTTCGATCAGTATGTCTATGTCCATGTTGACGGTAATGCGTGCAGAGGCAACCACCCCAACGCTGATGTTGACGTTGAGAACAGTGCCATCTAGCATGGTGATGTTCGTGTTCAGAATTCCTTTTAGAATACGCCCCGCGATCTTTTCTGCATCCTGTCCGATCACACCTGGCAGGGGAATCAGGAAGATGGAGTCCTCGTAACGTCCTGCGCCATCATAGGGACGGCTCTTTTCGCGGATCGCCTGTGCGATCAGAACCAGTACATCATTCCCAACTGCTTCGCCGTGTTGTTCTTTGAGTTCCTTGAAATTATTCACATCAATTGCGATCAAACTTAAGGGTGCCAGGTTGCGGCGGGCACGTTCAAGTTCTCCGCGTGAAAGATTGAGAAATGCCTTTTGGTTCAGCATGTTCGTGAGCGGGTCGAACATTGCTATATCATCCAGGGCATCTTTTGCCTGAACCAAATTATCGCCCAGCCCCAGAATGCGTGTGCCGATGAAAACCCGTGACTTCAATTCCAACGGCACGATCGGTTTGTGCAGGTAGTCGTCTGCCCCGGCGCGCGGGGTGGTCACATCGGTATCGGTGACTTTCAAAGCGATCAATAGGATGTAGATATAGTATGGGGGCTGTGCATCGCGCAGGCGCTTGATGAATTGTGCCTCATCAATATCGGTGGTGGCGCGGTCGGCGATCAC
>JBDTWO010000244.1:0-5832 GCA_040006635.1 Chloroflexota bacterium | reverse complement strand
CCGAGTTTTTTGAAATCCGCCAGATCGGTGTAGCGACCTTGTTGATACACAAGATTAGAGGCGAAAGCGGACCATTCATCCGCGTTGAACTCGAAGGAAGCGAATTGCTTTACGCCTTCTTCAAGATGGGTGCGGAATTGCTCATCAGTAAAGATCGTGTTGCCATAGCCGATAATACGGAACTGTTTCGGCATCCGCCCTTTACGATAGAGATTGAACAGCGAAGGCACAAGTTTACGTTGAGCTAGATCGCCTGAAGCGCCGAAAATAACAATAGAAGTTGGTAAGCCGTTATCCATAATTTTGTTTTCTTTCTGGACTGCGGGAGCTCGTGTGCCCGATAGGGTATGCTCCCGTGAACCCCGACCAGCAAGCTGGTCGACTCCAGAATTATTCTGCCTTCTTGATGGCGTGCCCGCCAAATTGATTGCGCAAGGCTGAGAGCATACGCGCGGAATAATTTTCTGTATCACGGCTGGCAAAACGCATTTGCAAAGCCAGTGTGATGATGGGCGCAGGCACATCCAGGTCAATCGACTCGAATACCGTCCAGCGACCTTCGCCCGAATCGGCGACCCAGGGTTTGATGTCTGTAAGTTGCGTATCTTCGTCCAGTGCGTTGGCGGCGAGATCTAACAGCCACGAGCGCACTACACTGCCATGCTGCCAGACGTGCGAGATCTGAGACAAGTCCAGCCCAAATTCTTCTTTCGCTTTCATAATGCTGAAGCCTTCTGCGAAAGCCTGCATCATGCCGTATTCGATGCCGTTATGAATCATTTTGACAAAATGCCCTGCGCCATGCGGACCCATGCGACCCCAGCCTTTATCTGCCGCGGGAGCCAGTGTCTCGAAAATGGGACGCATCTTTTCTGCCACTTCAGCCTGCCCGCCGATCATTAGGCTGTAGCCTTCCGCCAAGCCCCAGATGCCACCGCTGGTACCGCAATCCAGAAAATCGATGCCTTTGGGTGCGAGTTGTGCGGCGTGACGTGCGGAGTCTTTATAGTTCGAATTACCTCCGTCGATGATGACGTCACCTTTGCTCAATAAATTTGAGAGTTGGTCAATAGTGTCGTCGGTTGCTTTGCCAGCGGGAACCATGACCCAAACGATGCGCGGTGCATTCAGCTTGTTTACGGCTTCTTCGAGCGAGTGTGCACCTTCTGTACCGAGTGTAATAGCTTCGTCTACTGTAGCGGCAGTGCGGGCATAACCGACCACGCGATGTCCGCCGCGTACGAGACGTGTCGCCATGTTCAAACCCATCTTGCCTAATCCGATCATTGCTAATTCCATATATGCCTCCAATAATTTCCCGTCATTGCGAGGAGGTGCTTTTCCGACGAAGCAATCTCCGGCTGAGTTGGAGATTGCTTCGTCGCGAAGAACTAGAGCGCTCCTCGCAACGACATGGTGATTTATCCTTCACAAAATTTGGTTATTAAACTTTTCGGCAATTTGCTTGCCGCGCCTTCATCTACGAGCCAGATCAATTCGCCTTCTTTGGGCTCAATGCGTTGGGCGGGATAGAGTTCGGGGTTATATTTATCGCTGAGCACTTCTGCTAAAGTGACGGCTTTCTTTTCGCCGGTTGCCATAAAGACAACCATGTATGCCTGGTTGAACACGAGTTGTGTCAGTGTGACACGATTGGCAGGGCGGTCTTGATAATGTGCGGTGACCGGCAGCGTTGACTCGGTGACATCCACGGGCGAGCCGGGGAAGAGCGAGGCGGTGTGCCCATCTTCGCCCATGCCGAGGTAGACCAGATCGAAGCGCGGCACATCGAGTGGGGGAGAGGCGAAGCGGCTCAGGGTGAGGGCATAGTCGCTCGAAGCCTCAGCAGGCTCAAGGTCGGTTTGGACGCGGTGGATGTTTGCGTCCGGTAAAGGAACGTGACTCAATAACAAGTCCCGTGCTTGTCCGTAACTTGAGCCCGGGTCGTCGGGCGGGACACAGCGCTCGTCGCCCCAGAAGATGTGCGTTTTGCTCCAATCAACTTTGTCGCTGTATTCTGTGGCGAGCAATTGGAAGAGACGGATGGGCGTACCGCCGCCGTTCAGCGCAACGAGAAAATGATTGCGGGCGATCATAGCATGTGCGGCTTGCTCGATGAAAATTTCAGCCGCATGCCGGCTGAGCAATTCCGTATTTTGGAAGATGCGAATGTCAGGTTTCATACGTGTATTATTGGATCAGGAACGGGTAATTTTTTGATATAGGAACCAGGCGGAAGTTCTGTTGCGTTTGTCATCATGACCATCGCTGCGGGAGAGAAGTGTTAAACGGGTTGAGATCAGGTTCAGATCCACCTCATCAAGCCCGGGTCCAGAATGAAGCGGGGCTTGTTTGAAGAATCCGTACATAAGCCAGAATCCGTTTGGGGTGAGGATGCGATCCAGTTGCTCAAGATACCTTGCTTGTCCGTCTTTGGGAATGCCGTGGAGACAGCCGAGGTCAAGCACAAAATCAAAAGGACCGGGAATGCCGCTTAATTTTGTTGCATCGTTTACGGAGACTTCAGCTTGTACGCCGGCTTTTTTTATCTTTTGTTTGGCGAGTTGGATCGCGCGTGGGGCAAAATCTACGCCAGTGACCTGCCAGCCCGCTTTTGCCAATGTGATGACGTTCGTGCCCGTGCCGCAGCCAAGATCGAGGGCGCGACCGGGTTGGTGATCTTTTATGAACTCCAGTAATTCGGGGGGACTGATGCCTGTATCCCAGGGTGGCTGGCTGAAGTACCAATATTGGAATTGCAGACGACGGAACAAATTTTGCACTTTTATTTTATGATAAGTCTAATGTCATTGTGGGAAGGTGACGGTTCTTACTTTGACAATTCACTTGAGTTCTTTTACAATCATGCGACTAGCTTTATATCCTACTGAATGGGAAGGGCTTTTTCATGAAAGAGTATACCACCGAGTTTCTTCGCAACGTCGCGCTGGTCTCACATGGAGGCGCGGGGAAGACAATGTTAGCGGAGGCATTTCTGCACGTTACGGGGGCGACCACCCGCCTGGGCAAGGTTGAGGACGGGACGACGGTTTCAGATTATGATGATGAGGAACACCGTCGCAGGATTTCCATTTATTCCAGTGTAATTCCCATAGAGCACCGCGATCACAAGATCAATGTTATTGACGCGCCAGGCTACACCGATTTTGTGGGTGAGATGATCTCAGCCCTGAGTGTAGCTGATGGCGCGCTTATTGTAGTGGATGCCGTTGCCGGTATTGAAGTGGGCACGGAACTTGCCTGGCGTTATGCAGATGAGTTCAACCTGCCGCGTTTCTTTGTGATCAACAAAATGGACCGCGACAACGCCGATTTCGAAAAGACCTATGCCGCCATCGAAGAGTTTGTGGTGGCGCATGGCAAGCGTGTGGTCAATGTCCATCTGCCGATCGGGGAGAAGCAGAATTTCAAAGGCGTGGTGGATGTGATCGGCATGAAAGCCTATATGGGTGATGGCAAGACGACTGCCGAGATCCCGGCTGATATGCTGGATGCGGCGAAAGCGGCGCACTTTGCGATGGTGGAAGATGCGGCGGAAGGTGAAGACGAGTTGATGGAGAAGTACCTCGAGAACGGCTCTCTCACCGACGCCGAAATGGTCCGTGGACTAGAAGACGTGGTCTGGGCTGGACAATTTGTCCCGGTGTTTTGCGCCTCGGGTGCACGCGAGCTCGGCATTGTGGCGTTGCTCAACGACATCATTGACTTGATCCCGTCACCGACAGAAGGTCCCAAGCGCGTGGCGCAGGGCAAGAACGGTGAAGAGACTTTGAAACCGTCAGACAGCGAGCCTTTAGCCGCGTATGTCTGGAAGACCACTGCGGATCCGTTCGTGGGCAGGATGTCGTATTTCCGGGTGATCTCTGGTTCGGTGCAGGCTGATGCGCATGTCTGGAATCAGACGAAAGGCGCGGATGAGCGCATGTCTGGCATGCATTTCCAACGTGGGAAGGAAGTGATCCCGGCCAAGACCATCCATGCCGGTGACCTTGCCTCTGTTTCCAAATTAGCTTCAACTTCAACTGGTGATACTTTTTGCGATAAGGGACATCCGCTCACAATTGAGCAGCCGAAGTTCCCGGCGGCGTTGTATCGTGTGGCGATCACGCCCAAGAGCCAGGCAGATGCCGCTAAGATCTCACCAACGCTAACCAAGTTGAGCGATGAAGATATGACCCTCACCTGGCAGAACGATCCCATTACGCATGAGACGGTTTTACAAGGCATGGGCGATCAGCATATCGATGTTGCCATCAACCGTGCCCAGAATAAATTCCAGGTTGGTTTGTTGACGCACCAGCCGCGCATCCCCTATCGCGAAGGGATCACTCGCAAGGCAAGTGGTCAATATCGTCATAAAAAACAATCGGGTGGTTCGGGTCAGTTTGGTGAAGTGCATCTGCGCATCGAGCCTTTACCGGAAGCTGATTTTGAATTCGATGATGAACTCGTGGGCATGAACCTTTCCAAGTCCTATTTGCCGCCGATCGAAAAAGGCATCAAAGCGACCATGGAACGCGGCGCGTTTGCCGGTTACCCGATGAGCAATGTAAAGGTCATTGTGTATGACGGCAAAGAACACGAAGTGGATTCAAAGCCATTGGCGTTCGAGATTGCCGGACGTGAAGCCTTCAAACTTGCCGTGCAGGATGCAGGTCCCGTATTGTTTGAACCGATCATGAACATCCGCGTCACAGTCCCGGACTCAAACATGGGCGATGTGATGAGCGACCTCAACACCCGCCGTGGACGCGTACAGGGCACCGATTCAGAACACGGCAACACCGTCATTGTGGCGCATGTACCGATGGCAGAAATGACCCGTTACACCACGCAACTCCGCTCGATCACCGGCGGACGCGGTCACTTTGCGATGGAGTTTGATCACTACGATGTGGTACCAACCCAGATCGCAGCTCAGATCATCGAAGTACACAAGAAGGAAATGGAAGCGAAGAAGGAAGAGTAAGCTAGTAAACAGGTAAACAAGTAGACAGGGACACAGGTTGAAGAACTTGTGTCCCTGTCTTTGTATTTACGTGTTTTCTTGTATACCTGTTTACGTGTCCACCGTATTACAATTGCTCCATGCCAACCCTCCGCGTTCCCAACGTCATCAGTTATTACACCGAGAAGCAAACTCAATTTGAAGTCTCTGGCTCCACGGCGTTGGAAGCCGTGCAGAGCGCGGTGGAAAAATTCCCGGCGCTCAAATTTCATGTGTTTGATGGTGAGGGCAATTTACGAAGGCATATCTATTTGTTTGTGAACGATGTCAACGTGAAAGAATTGAACGGTAACGAAACCACAGTGGGGGAGCAGGATGTTGTCCGCATTCTCGCGGCGGCGGCGGGGGGATAATTGACTTGACAATTCGGGTAAGAAATGTAAAATAGCCGTCATCTTGGTAGATAACTTATGAAAACATTTAACTATTGCTTGTGTATATGGCGGGGCTCGTAGCCACCGCCTGAGAATACTCTCCCTTCGGGACAGTCAACGGAATCAGACGGTTGGACGACCCCCGCGTGCAAATCTTTGCAACGTGTGTGGCGTTTGTTCGCCGTCTTTTTGTTTACCCGTTGGCTGTTTTGATTTAAAAGGATGCTATGACTTTACTAGATTACCGATTAACTCAATCGAATACTCTGACTCTGGATGGATTGGATTCTCACGTGGGGAACACGCCACTCCTCCCGCTTCGCAGACTCAGCCGGAGCCTGTCACCTCGTACCCAGGTCTTTGCCAAAGCTGAATGGTTCAACCCGGGCGGCTCCGTCAAGGATAGACCCGCGCTCAATATCATTCAGA
>JBDTWO010000243.1:0-5852 GCA_040006635.1 Chloroflexota bacterium | reverse complement strand
AGGTCAGCATCCGCACATCATAATGCCGTTTTTACTATTTCGGATAATGTCTACTATATTCGCTAGTAGGCTTCTAGTTTGTAGTGGGCGCACCTTGGTTGTTTTTTCGTATCAAACTGGCAGACAAGTCCTAGATGCAGGTTCTCCTTCTGATATAATCCCAAATCTACGGAAAATTTCTCGGGAGAGACCCTACTTCAATGACACTAGAACGCGGCGCGTTACTACATAAAAGATATCGCATTGTTGAGATCTTAGGGCAGGGCGGCATGGGCTCTGTCTATCGGGCGGTCGATGAAAATCTCGGCACAGATTGTGCTGTCAAGGAAAACCTTTTCACCACCGATGAATATGCGCGCCAGTTCCGGTTGGAGGCGGTGATCCTCGCGAATTTACGACACCCCAACCTGCCGCGTGTGACCGATCATTTCGTGATCGGCGATCAGGGTCAGTACCTGGTGATGGACTACATCGAGGGGGAGGATTTGCGTCAGCGTATGGAGCGAGTCGGCAACATCACGGAAGATGAAGCTGTACTGCTCGGCGCGGCAATGTGTGATGCGCTTATGTATCTGCACACGCGCAAGCCTCCCATTTTGCATCGCGATATTAAACCCGGTAACGTCAAGATCACATCGGAGGGTCACATCTTCCTGGTGGACTTTGGTCTTGCGAAGGTGTTGCACGGCAACCAAGCTACCACAACTGGCGCTCGCGCCATGACGCCTGGTTACTCACCTCCTGAACAATACGGCACCGCCCGCACCGACCCGCGCACCGATGTGTATTCACTCGGCGCGACGCTTTACGCATCATTAACTGGAATCATCCCGGAAGATGGTTTGGCGCGCGCAATGGATAACACACAGCTGACGCCGTTACGCAAACGGAATAGCAAAATATCCCGCCGCCTAGCTGCCGCAATCGAAAAAGCGATGGGCATTGATCCGGCTGATCGTTTTCAAAATGCTGAAGAGTTCAAGCGTTCATTGCTTGGTGCAAAATCCAAAACCCAACGTTTGCCAGGCGAATATATGATCCAACCTGCGCCGCAGGATTCTTTTGAAGCACCGGAACAGTCTGCAATTGAAAAGGCATCTCAGCCATTGTCTTCTTTTGGCAAAGATGGAACCCCTCCACAAACGCGACTACAAGAAGAGCAGGAATTTAAGCCACGCAAGAAACGCAGAAAGATTCGCGTCATCCCAATTCTCTTAGGGGTGCTGCTATTACTCGCGGCGGGCATCGTTGGCATCGCGCGCTTTGCCCCAACTCTGATACCGTCTAATCTAAAGCAATTTGTCCCTGTCATCTTGTTTGCGCCGACGCAGGCTACTCCAGTTGTGTCGGTAGTAGACACAGCTACACCCGTTGAGACCGCCATAGCGACTGAAATGCCCGCAAGTACTGACACGGTGATTCCTTCTACAAGTACACCTACGGTTGCCCCAACAAAAACACTTCCACCGGTTATAGAAACTACAAAAGAGCCTGATAACACAGCCATTCCAGGACCCACACAAATCGGCGGCGGTTTCGGTCAGATCGCATTTGCTTCGGCGCGTTCGGGTATGCCGCAGATCTATTTGATGAATGCAGATGGCACTGGTTTGCAATTAGTGACATCCATGGAAAATGGTGCCTGCCAGCCCTCGTGGTCACCCGATGGGGCACAGCTTGTTTTTATTTCCCCGTGTCGTGCGCGCGGTGAGTTCTTTGAAAATACATATAACGACTCCAGTCTTTACATGATCAATGCGGATGGCACAGATCAAAAAACACTGACCACGATTCCGGGCTCTGATTATGATCCTGCCTGGTCACCGGATGGTACGCGCATCGCTTTCACATCTGTGCGTGATGGACGCAAGGAAATCTACGTGCTAACAGTCGATTCCGGCGCTGTCACCCGGTTGACAACTTCCACGGGTGATATTGAGAACAGTGAACCGGCCTGGTCGCCTTTTAGTAACCAGATCGCCTACACTGTAAAACGTTTTGGTGCGTATCAAGTTTGGGTGATGTCTGATACGGGTCAGAGCAGTGTTCAAATTGCCCATAGCGGTCAACAGCTTTGGGATTACCTGCCCGTTTGGGGTCCCGACGGTGAAACGATCTTGTTCAATCAGCGGAACCTGGGTCCGGGTCGTCCGTGGTTGATGAGCATCCGTTATGAAGACCGTGATAAAAAGACTCCTGTCAAGCTTGATTTCCCATCGCCGATTGAGGATGTCCAATTTTCTCCCGATGGTTTATGGATCGCTTTTGAAAGTACGGACGCAGATGGCAATCGCGATATTTACTTTGCTACGGTCACCGGCGGTAACCTGACCCGCCTGACAAGCGATCCCACTCTCGAATTTGACCCAGCGTGGCGCCCGATCAAATAACACTGTCCAGTCATAATACCCATCACTAACAGCAGGGATGGGTATTTTCTTACACTCCTCTTATTGACTTCCCTTTTTGCCTCGTTTATCATTATTCCAGACTGCATAGCACTCTCGTACAGAGAGTGCTAACTGTGTGAACCCTATGCAAGAACTTACTGACCGCCAGAAAACTTTGCTCCTCCTGCTCATCCGTGATTATATTGAAACCGCCCAGCCGGTGGGTTCGAAGCGGTTGGTTGAACATTACCACCTTGATCTTTCGCCGGCCACGATCCGTAATGAGATGGCGGCTCTAACCGAAATGGGTTATCTACGTCAGCCGCATACCTCGGCTGGTCGTGTGCCCAGTGAAGATGGCTATCGTTACTTCGTAAGTCAGATGATGCAGGATGCCGAGTTGCCTCGGGCTGTGCAACACACGATCGCGCATCAATTCCATCAATCCCGCGCAGACATGGATCAATGGATGACCCTCGCGGCATCCATCCTTGCGCATCAGTCGCAGGGCGTTTCCATGATCACCGCGCCGCACGCAGAACAAGCTCGTTACAAACATGTGGAGCTCATCTCAACCCAGGGACGCCAGGTCTTAATGGTGTTAGTGATGGTGGGTGGGGAGGTCAGCCAGCAAATTCTGACTTTAGCCGAGCCTGTGACCCAGGAGCGGCTCAGCCAAACTGCCACGCGTCTCAACGGACTTTTAGCTGGTCTGGCCGTGGATGCCATCTCGGCCCTGGCAACTCGTTCGGATGCGCTGGATCAGGACATCCTGATCTTGATCACTCAAGAAATGCGCCGTGCCTCGGAAAGTAATTCAGGCGAAATTTATACCGATGGTTTGACCAATGTATTATCCGAGCCCGAATTTTCCGGATCAGATGATGCCCGCCGTGCCTTGAAAATATTTGAGGAACCTGCCACTCTACAAGATCTGCTTGCACGTTCTACAACGAACAGTAATATCGGTGGGTTGCAGGTGTTGATCGGCGGCGAAGGCGGCTGGGAAGAACTACGACAGTGCTCGATGGTGATCGCGCGTTACGGGGTACCCGGCATGGCAACTGGGACGTTGGGTGTGCTGGGACCGATGCGCATGTCTTATGCGAGAACAATTCCGACAGTTAGATTTGTCGCTGGATTACTAAGTGATCTGGTGAACGATACCATTGTGGGAGAATAACGATAACGAGAGTGAGAATATGACTGATAAAAAGAAACATAAGCACGAAGCAGAAGAAGTGAAAGAGTCAAACATCGAAGTGGCAGCAGCGTCCGAGCAGGAGTTAACGCCTCAGTCCAGCGCGCAGGCTTCGGCGGATGTTGACGCGTTGAAACGTCAGCTCGAAGACGCCGAGGCAAAACTCGCGGAGAGCGTCGAAGGCTGGCAGAGATCTGTCGCTGATTTCCAGAATTATCGCAAGCGCGTCGAGCGTGATAACGAACTGATGTACGCCTCGATGAAAGGCGATATCATCAAGAAAGTATTGCCTGCGTTGGATGATCTGGAACGTGCTCTGCAAAATCGCCCGGCAGAAAATGCGTGGGCAAATGGCATTGAACTCATCGCGCGTAAATTGCAGAACATGCTGGATGTGGAAGGCTTGAAACGAATCGAAGCCGAAGGCCTGGAATTTAATCCCAACTTCCATGAAGCGATCTCGCATGAACCTACCGAGAATGTAGCAAGTGGACATGTGATCGCGGTGGTTCAAAATGGGTATATGCTCGGCGAACGTGTGATACGACCTGCGTTGGTACGAGTGGCACAATAAATTCGGTCAAAGGTCGAAGGTTGAAGGTCAAAAGTTTTGACGTTCGACTTTTGACCTTTGACAATCATTAAGGAGCAATCATGGGTAAGATTATTGGAATAGATCTGGGTACGACCAACTCGGTCGCGGCGGTGATGAGCGGCGGCGAACCGGTTGTGATCCCATCGGCGGAAGGGGAGCGCTTGGTCCCTTCGGTGGTGGCGGTGAATAAAAATCATGAGCGTTTGGTGGGACGCGTGGCGCGCAATCAGGCGATCACGAATCCGACGAACACGATATTTTCGGTAAAGCGTTTCATGGGACGCAAAGCTGACGACCCTGAAGTGGAGCGTACTCGCAAACGTGTGCCTTACGCCGTGAATGGCGCGGATAATGGCGATGTGCGTGTGAGAATTGATGATAAGGAATATTCCCCGCCGGAAGTTTCGGCGATGATCCTTTCGAAGATCAAAGCGGATGCTGAAGCGTATCTCGGCGAACCGGTCACACAGGCTGTGATCACGGTGCCTGCCTACTTCAACGATGCGCAACGCAACGCTACAAAAGATGCTGGCAAGATCGCAGGGCTTGAAGTTCTGCGCATCATCAATGAGCCGACTGCTTCTTCGCTGGCGTATGGACTCGATAAAAAGAAAAACGAAATTATCGCGGTTTACGATCTGGGCGGCGGTACGTTCGATATTTCGGTGCTCGAAGTGGGCGACGGCGTGTTTCAAGTCCGCGCCACGAGCGGCGATACCTTCCTCGGCGGCGATGATTTTGACCTGCGCATTATGGATCACCTGATCGAGCAATTCAAAAAAGATAATGGCATTGATCTGCATAATGACCGTCAGGCTTTGCAGCGGTTGAAAGAAGCGTCTGAAAAAGCCAAGATCGAACTTTCAACTACGATGCAGACTGAGATCAATCTGCCTTATTTGACGGCGGATGCAACCGGACCCAAACATTTGGTGATGACAATGACCCGCGCCAAGCTGGAACAGATCACAGCCGATCTCGTCGACCGAACGATTGCTCCTCTAAAACAAGCCTTGACCGACGCTGGATTAACTGCGGGCGAGATCAACGAAGTGGTAATGGTGGGCGGCATGACGCGTATGCCTGCTGTGCAAGACCGCGTGCGCGCGTTCTTTGGCAAGGAACCGCATAAGGGGGTGAACCCCGATGAAGTCGTTGCCATTGGTGCGGCGATCCAGGCGGGTGTACTTGCCGGAGAAGTGAAGGATATTCTCTTGCTCGATGTGACTCCGCTTTCGCTCTCGATCGAAACATTGGGCGGTGTTGCCACGCAGCAGATCGAACGCAATACAACCATCCCGACCCGCAAGAGTCAGGTGTTCTCGACGGCATCTGACAGCCAGACCCAGGTTGAGATCCATGTGTTGCAGGGCGAACGCCCGATGGCTGCGGATAACAAATCGTTGGGTAAATTTATCCTCGATGGAATTCCACCCTCACCGCGCGGCGTACCGCAAATCGAAGTGACCTTCGATGTGGACGCGAATGGCATTTTGAAAGTCAGCGCGCAGGATAAGGCGACGGGACGTTCTCAGCATATTACGATCACTGCTTCCTCGGGTCTTTCAGACACGGAAGTCGAGAAGATGCGCAAGGATGCCGAAGCGCACGCTGAGGACGACCGCAAACGCAAGGAATTGATCGAAGCGCGGAATAATGCCGATAA
>JBDTWO010000242.1:0-5859 GCA_040006635.1 Chloroflexota bacterium | reverse complement strand
CCTGACCAATTTCACCACACGCCCCAGTTACCAGCACCAGCTTTTCGGTCATAGAATCTCCTTACGTGCTACGAAGTGCCGCGTTAAGCGGTAGAATATTCGATGTTATTTTACAACACCTTGAAACAAAAGCTTCACGAAGTTTGTCATTACTTTATGCGACGAATATTTATTTTATTTCTGCTCTTTGGACTTCCGCTCCTGAACGCTTGTCTGCCTCTCAACTCGAATCCTGCCACCGAGCCGCCCCTCACCACAGACACTCCGCTTCCCACCTCGACCATTATCTGGTTCCCCGCTTCAGCCACACCGATACTGGAAGTTTTACCTACAACCACTGCCACGCCCGAAATGAATCCCGGCATCGGACAATCCATCTTCACCGACGATTTCTCCGATAAAACACTATGGGACACGGTCAACTCAACCCAAGCCAGTGCGGACATTAAGAATCATCACTTAACGCTGGCATTAGAGCCGGGTGTTTCTATTGCCAGCCTGCGCCGTGATGTGACGCTGGGAAACTTCTACGCTGAGATCACCGCACGCATCGGCTTATGCCGCGCAGATGATAACTACGGCATCATCATCCGCTCCACAGGAGATTCGTTCTATCGCTTCATCTTTTCCTGCAATGGGCTCATCCAAGTCGAGCGGATCAAATCCAGCATAAGGCTGACGCTCTCCGAACCTGTTCCCAGCGGCGATGTCCCCATGGGTGCGCCGGGCGAGGTCCGCATTGGGATGTGGGCAGTCGGCGCCGAAATGCGACTCTTCCTCAATGATCGTTATCAATTCACCATCACTGAAAAGACCTTCCCCAGCGGCGCGTTCGGCGTGTTCGCACAATCGAAGGGTGACACACCCGTTACAGTCACGTTTTCCGATTTAAAAGTGTATGATGTTTCATATACACCCCCAAACAAAACACCCGCCCCATAAAGATTTACGAATTACGATACTTCGACCTTGCTCAGCACAAGTTTTCGAATTACGATTAACCCATGCCCCCAAACAAACTCAACAACCTCACTAACAAAGCATGGCTGAAGTTCCAGAAATCGTGGTTCATCCATAACCCGCCGCCGCGCAAGAAGGGCGTGTTGGTGCATCCTGCCAAATACCCGGAGACGATGGCACAGGAGTTCATTGAGTTCTTTACCAAAGAAGGTGAGACCGTGCTCGACCCCATGGCCGGGACAGGCTCAACGCTCATCGCTGCCCTGCGCGCGGGACGTAACAGCTACGGCATCGAGCTGAATCCCAAATACGCACAGATCGCGCAAGAAATCATCGAGGCCGAACGAAGCACTCTGGGTGAAAGCGTCAAAGGTCTATCGTCGAACGTTATCAACGGCGATGCATCACTTGCAACCAATTACGGATTACCAATTACGGATTACGTCCTGACCTCCCCACCCTACTGGGATATGCTCCGCGCCAAAGGCTCAGAGAACCAAAAGAAGCGCCGCGACTCAGACGAGTTGGATGTCCATTATTCGGATGATCCGAACGACATGGGCAATATTGCTGATTACGATGAGTTTCTTGGGAAGCTGGTCAGTATTTATAAAGGGCTGAAGCCCTTACTACGAAATAAAGCCTACCTCACGATCATCGTCAAGAATGTAAAGAAGGGCGGGAAGATTTATCCGCTGGCGTGGGATATTGCGCGCGAATTGGGCAAGACCTACACGCTCAAAGACGAAAAGATCTGGCTGCAAGACAACCAACCTCTTGCGCCATTTGGGATGGGGTCCGCATGGGTGAGCAATACGTTCCATCATTATTGTCTGCAATTTAGGAATGAGCAATGAGTTACGAATTACGTTTTACGAATTAGATTCGTAATGCGTAATACGTAATTCGTAATAAACCATGATCTCCTCCGACCTCATCCACCTCCCTTACACGCGCGACCTCACTGAAGGCGGAATTGCTTACGCGCTCCGTTCGTTGACGTATACATATAGCCGCATGGGCAGCTCGCCATATGACCGTCTACGAAGAACGGTGGCAGGCGTAGCGGTGGAGTTGGCGTTTCGGCGATATTTATCAGAGCTGAATATTCCGTTCGAGGTAAAGAGTGCAAATCCATTCACTGACCCGAATCAATACGATGTGTCATTGGGTGGACGGCGCTGTGATATCAAGTCGTTTCTGATTTCTTATCGCGAACAGATTGCGGAGATGAAACGTAATCCGCAGGTGGTGTTGAATGCGCCTGCGTTGGTGCCCTCTGATCAGAATGCGGCGGAGGGACGTTCGGATAAGGATATTTATCTCTTCGCGTTCTTAGCGGGTCTGATCGCAGCATCGCAAAGTGATTTGCAGAAAGTGCTATACACGAACCAGCCGCATTATCTGATGCATGCCATGCCTGAGAAGTGGATGCGGCCCGTGAAGTGGAATCCGCTTGGGGCGTTGGTCTTGAAGTCTGATTCAGCGGAGACTCAAGTTGTCGAGATCGGCGGACAGAACGAAAGGCGCGAGATGCGGACGTCTACGTTGGAGCTGCCGCCAAAGACAAGAGTCAAACTGGATGAGGGCTTCCACTCGTTGGCGTATGTCCACATCAAGTCATTACCAAATGCGCGCATCGGAATCCATAGCCCAACATTACAAGAAACACATGTCATCGCCGAATTGGATTGGGGCAATATCTGGGTGTACGGCGTAGATATTTTGCTGGCGGGGTATCTGACGCGCGAGGAATTCAACCGCGGCGCACGTGCGATTCTGCCCGGTGCGCGCGTCTTTCAATACGACCGCACCCGCACGAAAAATCTGGCGGTGAATGTTTCTGAGTTGAAGCCATTAGGTGAATTATTTCAACGTGTAAGAGAGTGGAACGCGTAATATAAGTGAACACAGGTGATGCTTCGCGCACGTGACTGTCACCTTAACCTTTAGAGGTAAACCATGCAAACAAAACGAATCGCTTTTGGTTTTTTGATATTAACGCTGATGGCGTGTAACTTCGTCACACAGCTTGTCGCGCCGCCCGCAACAGCCACGCCCCTGCCCACCGCGAGCCTCAGCCCCACAATCATATCTACATCCACACCCTCCCCGCTGGTGCCAGCCTATATCCCGCCGCAATGCGCCAGTTCGGCGCTCGCGACCGTAGCACCGGATATTGCACTGGCACAACCGACCACAGAAGCCAAAGCCAACCCGCGGATTTCGAAGAGCGAGCAACTGCGCGTCTTTCGCAAAATGACGAACACTGTCGATCAGGTGTACGTCTACCCCGATTTCAACGGCAAAGATTGGACAGCGATCAAGGAAAAATATCGCGCCAAGATCGAAGCCGGGCTGGATACCGAGTCGTTCTACAGGGAGATGCGAGCCATGGTCTTTGAGTTGGGTGACGATCACTCGAATTATCTCTCACCCGTCGAGGTGCAAGCCGATGAGACCGAATTAAAGGGCGAGAATAATTATGTGGGCGTGGGCGTCTACGGAAACTATGACTTTAATAAAAGTAGTTTTGTCATTATTTCGACTTTCCCCGGCTCCTCCGCCGAGTATAGCGGATTGCAGTCGCACGACAGCATTCTTCAAGTGGACGGCTTGCCCATCACCGAAGAATTGGGCAACCGCCTGCGCGGACCTGAATGTTCAGTGGTGACCGCGCGGGTGCAATCGCCAGGCGAAGCGCCACGTAATGTGATGCTCATGCGTTATCGTATTGAGGGCGGTATCCCGGTCGAGTCGCGTCTGGTCACGACCACAGACGGCTCAAAGATCGGCTATATATCCATTCCCACTTTCTTTGATGAAACCATTCCGCCCCAGGTTGAAGAGGCGCTGAAGCAATTCGGTCAATTAGACGGCTTGATCCTGGACTTGCGCGGCAACAGCGGCGGAAGCAGCACAGTCACTTACCCGATCATGAGTTTCTTTACCAGCGGGAAATTGGGCGATTTCGTAAGCCGCGAGGAATCACGTCCGCTGGAGATCGAAGCGAATCCGATCCAGAATTCGCAGACCGTGCCATTGATCGTGATGGTCGGTGAAGATACCGTCAGTTTCGGCGAGATCTTTGCCGGTGCGATGCAGGATTCAGGTCGTGCCAAGGTTGTTGGTCAAACCAGCCTGGGCAATGTGGAAGTGCTCAGCGGTTATGACTTTGAAGACGGCTCGCTGATGTGGATCGCCGCCGAAACATTCAAGTCTGCATTCTCGGATGCCAACTGGGAACAGACCGGCATCGTGCCGGATGTCCAAGCCTTCGCGCCGTGGGATACGTTCTATTTCGATACCGACCCATCCATCAAAGCCGCAGTGGAGTTGTTGGGGCATAAATAATTCTGCATGAAGCACGAACACAGGCGGCACATTTCTTAACGCGAAGTCGCGAAGATCTATTTTTTCTTTGCGACCTTGCGCCTTGGCGTTATTAAATCCTTTTAATTTGGATTCATCCAACTCTGGTACACTTCTCTAAATGACAAAGAAAAAAATCTTATTGATCACAGCCAGTTTATTTGTGCTGGCGGCATTGCTTTACCAAATTCCCGCCATCAACAGCCGCGTGGCATGGCGTTATGAAGTCGCGAAGACATATGCAAAGAATATTCTCAATCCGGTCGGTGCTGTACCAACAGCGATACCGAATCCCACTGGCACAAAAAATCCAAGCGTTCCTACGATAACCCCAACGAGCGCAGTCATTGAAACACCCATCCCGGCCACCGCCACGCTCCCGCCCCTCCCGGCGCAGGCGTTGCTCAAATCACCGGCTTACGAAAAACAAACGCCCAACAACTGTGGTCCCGCCGCACTTTCGATGATGCTGCACATGTTCGGTTGGAGCGGCACGCAAAAAGATATCTCCGATGTGGTCAAGCCGGTTGTCGGTGATCGCAACGTCAACCCCGAAGAGCTGGCGTATTGGGTCCGCAATTACGCGGGCTGGCTGCGCATTGAATATCGCGTGGGCGGCGATCTTGAAACCCTCAAACGTCTGCTCGCGGCAAAATATCCCGTCATCATCGAAGGCACCACATCCCTCAACCCTGAAGATTCCGGCTGGCCCGATGACGATCTCTGGGCGGCGCACTATTTGCTCCTGACCGGCTACGATGACGCGACCAAAACCTTCACCGTGCAGGATACCTATCGCGGTCCCGATCGACAAGTCCCTTATGATCAAGTCGTCACGGAGTGGGAACCCTTCAACTATTTATACATGGTGTTGTATCTGCCCGATCAGGAAAATGAGATGAAAGGACTCCTCGCCTCCAACTGGGACCCGGACCTGAATCGGCAAAACAGCCTTGCTTCATCCCAAGCCGCTACCGTTTCGAATCCAACTGACGCATTTGCCTGGTTCAACCTCGGCAGTAACCTCGTCTACTTCGAACGCTATGATGAAGCCAATGCAGCATACGACAAAGCGCGTGAGATCGGTCTGCCCCAACGGATGTTCCGTTATCAGTTCAGTCCATTCATTGCGAACTTCCAGGCAAACCGCAACGACGACCTGCTCGCCTTAACCGAATATGCCATCTTACGCACGGACATGTCTGAGGAGGCATGGCTATGGCATGGCTGGGCTTTATATCGCAAAGGCGATGGCAAAGGCGCAGTCGAAAGTTGGCGTAAAGCACTCAAAGTCCACCCGGGGTATAAGGACGCAGAGTATGCATTATCGTTCGTGGGGTCAACACCATAGCTGAGATCAAGCTTATCGAAACAGAATCAAGTTGCGGCTTAGAAAGAAGCGGCTGGTCATCTTCCACAAATGAAAGTCCATTTAAAAGCATTGTCATTCTGTTATCGCTGTGATATTATCTCGACACAATTCAATAGCCCCACAAGGCGCTCTTATCCAGAGAGGCGGAGGGAACG
>JBDTWO010000241.1:0-5900 GCA_040006635.1 Chloroflexota bacterium | reverse complement strand
AAGTATTTCATAATTTACCTTCCTGTTCGGCGCACCACTGTTCCAATGGTACGCAAGATGATTTGGACATCCATCGAGATCGTGCGATGTTTGATGTAGTAAAGATCGTATTCCAATTTCACGCCGGTCTCAGTGACACTGGCAACATAGCCATAATTGATCTGTGCCCAACCGGTCAGCCCGGGCTTCACCAACAAGCGCGCCCGATAGAACGGAATCTGTTTTTGATATTCGCCCACCAACTCAGGGATCTCCGCCCGCGGACCAACGAGACTCATATCGCCACGCAACACATTCCAAAATTGCGGAAGTTCATCGAGCCGGGATTTCCGCAGGAAGTTGCCCACGCGCGTCACCCGCGGATCATTCTCCATGGTTGCGCGCAAGGCAATTCCATCTTCCAGCTTTTTGTGCATGGACCGGAATTTATAGATCCGAAAGATGGACCCGCCACGTCCCAAACGAAGCTGGGAATAAAAAACCGGGAAGCCGCTATCCACTGCAACAGCCAGCGCCAAGAATGGAAACAAAAGCGCCAGCACTACCATGCCAGCCATACCGCCCAAAATATCCAAGAGACGTTTGAAAAGATCGTAGAAACCGCTAACCCGCACTTCATCCACAAACGAGCGGATGATCCAATCCGACTCAAGATGGTGAATCGGGACGCGCCCGGTCATTTCTTCATAGAGGATCGGCATACGGGTCACATCCACGCCGCGCTCCTGCGCATCCAAAATGGATTGGAAAGTAGCGCCCTGGATCTCACCATTGATGGCGATGACCAGATCGGATACATGGTGGGCATCAATGAGATCCAATAATCGGTCACTCGAACCCAAGACAGGTAAATCTTGAAATTTTTTCCCGACTTTCTGCGCGTCATCGTCAATATAACCAACGATATAAAAAGACCGTGTACCCAGGGTTTGGTAAAGTTCCGCCAGGGTCTGCCCAGCGTTGCCCGCGCCCACCAAAAGGATACGGCGGCGTTGACCGGTAGTTTTATAAATGCGGATAAAAACCATGCGCCAGGCTAAAGTCAACAAGGAAGCAAAAAACAGGAACCCGCCCACGCCAATACGCGGCAGTGAATTGGGGTCCTGCTTAATGATGAACACCAGGGAATATCCTGCCAAACCAACAAATGCCGCAATCGCAATACCACGAGTGGTCTTTCTACCGCTCCCGGCCACATGCGGCTCATACAATTCCACCAACAATAGCATCCAGATGATCGGCAAAAAGTAAAACCAGAATTGCACGTTCAACGTGATCAAGCCCGGGGCAAGCTGATCCGCCCGCTCGGAGACCATACCTTTTGAAATCAATTCAGCAGTTTTGACAGAGATCAAATAGAAGCGCCAGGTTTCGATTGCGGCAAAAACGGAAGCAACGGCCATGAGCAAGTCACCGACGAGCAGGATCGTGCGATGTTCGCTGGGGCGCAAACGTAAAGGTGTTGTCCGAATATTATCAGCCATGCTTTTCTTTACTCAAAGAGAAGATACTCCATAAAAACCCGCCACCCCAGGTGATGTGCATAACAGAGATCGCCAGCGGCAAGCCCGGCAACAGGTATGCTTTCTTCTGCCGATATGCTGCGGATAATCCTGCCAGAATCATAATGAAAAAATATAGAACCAATTCACCGATCAACGCAAATCGTGCCAGCGGGACAAATATTGAAAGCAGACCCAAACCAACCAGACTCAAGACAAACAACGGAGGCAGAGCCTGCCTCCACCGTAGTGTATCGGGATAGCGGCGCAGCATACGCCACTTCCAATATCCATAACGCCAATATTGCCGCGCTAGTTCCAGCAACGAGGAACGCGCAAAATAGATCGAGCGAATCGCCGGGTCAAGCCAGATTCTACCACCCGCTTTTCGGATGCGTGTGTTGAACTCGTAATCTTCATTCGTCAGCAGGGATTCATCAAATACACCAATGCGTTCGATCAATTCACGTTTGAACGAACCGAACGGAACTGTATCCACCTCGGCAGCGACTTTGGCATGCCGATATAATGCATCCCCCACTCCCAACTTATGCGCCGCAGCAACAGCGATAGATTTTGCGATCCATGTATCGGCACCGGGTTGAATCTCCCACACACCGCCCACGTTATCGCCGCGTTTTTCTTCAAGCGCTTTCACGCATCGCGCTACATAATCAGGGTACGGTTTCGAGTGGGCATCGAGGCGCACAAAGATTTCGCCGCGACCCGCTTCAATCGCGCGGTTAACAGCCGAAGGGATGGAACGAAGCGTATTGTCCACCACGCGCACGGCAAGGTCAGGGAAATCCTTTTGGAAGGCGGCGATCTCAGCCCGCGTGTTATCCGTTGACATGCCATCGGAAATCAACACTTCCATAGCGGCGCGCGGAAAGGTCTGCTCACGCAGAGCTTCCAACAATAGCCGAATGGTCGCCTGCTCGTTATAACAGGGAATAATAATGGAAACTTTTGGCATACAATAAATTTATTTTAACGCAAGTGGTAGCTGGATCGTGAAGGTCGTCCCATGCCCCACCTGACTGCGGACGCCAATTTTACCACCGTGCGCCTGCACGATCTCTTTCACAATCGCGAGACCCAGCCCCGCGCCATGACCTTCGCCCCCAGCTCTGGATGAGTCCACTTGATAGAACCGATCAAATAGACGTGACAACGCTTCGCTTTCCACGCCGATGCCCGTATCAGTCACGGACAGTTCCAGCTCAGCCCCAGCCTTTTTCGCAGAGAGTGTCACTTGTCCATGCGCAGGCGTAAACTTCAAAGCGTTGTCTACCAGATTAGTAAAGACTTGCGCGAGGCGATCACCATCGGCGATCAGCACTGGCAAACCATTCTGAACATTCACTTGTAGACCAACACTTGCCTTGGTGGCTTGCGGCGTGAATTTTTCAACGATGCCACGCAACAACGCCCCTACATCCACTGCGGACATTTTCAAGTCCGCCGTGCCAGCTTCGAGGCGGGCGAGGTCGAGCAAGTCCAATGCGAGACGATGCATCCGCGCGGACTCATTATAGATGATCTGCGCAGCCTGTTTGCGGGCTGCGGGTGTGTCGGCAGTGTCATCGAGAATGGCTTGGGCAAATCCTTGAATGGACGTGAGCGGCGTCTTCAACTCGTGCGAGACATTCGCTACAAAGTCCCTTTGCGATTGTTGACTGCTATGCACGCGCTCGATCATGGAGTTGAACGCGCGCGTCAAGTCCTGCACCTCATGCGGACCGCGCGGCTCGATAGGTTCCATATCATCTGAGGGATAATTCCGCGCCGCCACGATAACTTGTTGCAAAGGGTCTGCCACCGAACGCGAAAGCACAAATGCCAAAATAAGGGAAAGTAGGAAAGCGATCACGCCGCCTTCGATAATGGGCAGTAGAAATTCATCGGCAAAGATATTCAAGAACGGTACCCGGGGGCGCAGTGCAGCAACTACCAGAAACCGACCATCCGTTAATCGACTGGTCGTGTAAAGCCAGACATTGCCCTTGCCATCAACGGCAGTTTGCGAGTTTCGATTAAATAAATTCCGGCGTGGGGATGGCAGGGATGGATCAGCTTGATTCGAATCGAGGAGCATTTCACGCTTCGAGCTATATACCAAAACCCGAACTTTATTATCCTGTGCAATTCTTTGAAGGGCAGCCTGTGAATCGAGATAAGCCTGCGGGTCGGCAGAAATCATGTTTTGCACGGTTCGCAATTGCTGTTGTGTTTCGCGAGTCAACACTGGGTTGCGGATGAGGAAAACGAGCAACACGATCGCCACAATCGTAAGTGCGACCGTGATCACAAAAGCATAACTAAGCCAGAGGCGGGAACGGAGGGATGTGAACATGGTTCGAAATCTTGGAGTCCATCAGCAAGCTGATGGGTAATATTTGCAGTTAACCTAAAACTTTTCTGAGCGCCGCAGTCCTTCGACTGCATGCTTCGCAACTTGCGCTCCGCCCTTCGCTCAGGACGGAAGTCTCAGGCAGCAAGCTGCCCGATTCCAGAGTTTTTCTTGAATTCATGGATCTGTTCACGAAATTTAGTGAGCAGATTATAAAGCTCATCCAATTGTTCTGGCGCGAGAGTCGCCCAGGGACGATAAAAATATTCGTCAGTTAACTTCTCAACCTGCTCGCGGAGTTCCCGCCCTTTCGGTGTGGGGCGAAATGTTTCCGGCGCATCAGCGGCTTCAAGCCAGCCTATTTCCACAGCGGCTTTGATCGCCACTTCATAATCATCAACCTCATAACCGCGAAAGGACAGGGTTTCTGCCATTTTTTCGGCAGTGACAGCATTCCCTGTGGCAACCGCACCCAAGACACTCCACACGATGCCAGCCTGGTTGAAATGCGGACGTGCCGCCGCGAGATGCGCGTCATCGTGATAGGCGAAGATGTCCATGAGACATTCCCGGATCTGGATGAGCACCGGGCTGTTTCTATTCGCCACGTGAAAGCGCCGGGCGATCGCCTATCTTTCAGGCGGCTCAGCTGCAGAGATATTCGACAGAATGATCTGTTTCAGCAATGCAAGTAAAAGTTCAAGGTTAACGTCCGTTGCGGATTCAAACTTTAACAGTTGAGAATCGCCTGCCTGAATGACCTGACGCACGGCAGTCTGTGCTCTTTCAGTGACTTGGTAACGCCCTGCATCGCGCATGGGGGCGATCCAGTCTTTGATGTTCAGGAGCGGAAATAATCTTTCGAAGCGTTCCGGGTTTGAAAAAGGATCGCGGCGCTGAAACTCTTCGATGGAAAAAGTATCCAAGCCGAATTCGCTGTAGTAATACAACTCGATCGGAATATTATGGCGCACCGCGGCTTCTTCGATATGTGGCTCGGTAACGGACAATATTTCCTGGATCACAGATTGGATCAGGTGCCAAAATTTCGTAAGAGAAGTTGTTTCGATTGTGCTTGTGTACATGTCACAAGTGTACAGCGGAGAAGTGTTGATTAATCTTGCAATGACGTATCATGATTTTGGAGTGCAGGAGCTCGTGTGCCTATTGAGGGTATGCTACTGCAACTTCGCCAGCGAGTTGGCTGACTCCAGAGTTAGGGCGAAATCACCAATTTATACCCAACGCCGGTAACCGTTTCGATCTTGACGCTGCTCTGTTCGATCTTCTTGCGCAAGTGCGCCACGTGGACATCCACCGTGCGGGTCTGACCGTAGAAGTCGAAGCCCCAGGCTTTTTGTAAAATTTGCTCACGGCTGAGGACGAGTCCACGGTGTTCGGCGAAGGTGAGGAGCAGGTCAAATTCTTGGGTACGCAGGTCGAGGGTCAGGGAAGAAGCGAGGCGGACTTCCCTGCGGGCAGGATCAATGGTCAAGTCGCCGAGTTGGATGGGAGCGGAGTCATCCTGCTTGCGTTCACCGCGTCGCAAGATGGCTTTGACGCGGGCAACCAACTCGCGAGGGTTGAACGGCTTGGTCAGGTAGTCGTCTGCACCAAGTTCGAGACCGAGGATCTTATCAATATCTTCATCGCGCGCGGTGAGCATGAGAATGGCTGTGGAACTGTTGGATGCGCGCAAACGACGGCAGACTTCAAAACCATCAAGCTTGGGCAGCATCACATCCAACACAACCAGCGCGGGCTGTTCGCGGGCAACTTTTTCGAGAGCCGCCTCCCCATCGTTGACAGATTGGATGCGAAAGCTTTCGCGCTCAAGATACAAGCGCGCCAGTTCGATGATCGATGGTTCGTCGTCGACGAGGAGGATGAGTTCGTTCACGGTTTAGTTGTTAGTTTTTAGCAATTAGAGGTTAGCTTTTAATCGCCGCGTTGCGGGGAAAGCAGGGCGATACATTCGATCTCGACCAAACCGCCTTTGGGCAATGCAGCCACTGCGACCGTACTGCGCGCGGGCGGGTTCTCAG
>JBDTWO010000240.1:0-5911 GCA_040006635.1 Chloroflexota bacterium | reverse complement strand
ATCGCATTCCTGATGGGCACCGGTTCCGATCATCTCTTTGATCTGGTCTCTGATCTGACAAAGGCGATCGGTGCGCCTGCCCCGGTTCGTTTTGGCGCGTTGAGTATGTTCGAGGCGCGCGCCACCTTGAGCAAGGCGGCTGAGAATCTTTTGGGTCAGTCAGCCATGCCGTTCTTTGATCTTGCCAATGCTGATGTTGTTTTATCTTTTGGCGCGAACTTCCTTGAGACCTGGCTTTCACCCGTAGCCTATACCCGCGGATTTGCAAAAATGCGTCGCGGCAATCCCAAACAACGCGGGTACTTCATCCAATTCGAAGCGCGGATGTCTCAAACTGGCGCCAAAGCAGATGAATGGATTCCGCTTCGTCCTGGGACCGAGAGCCTGGTTGCGCTTGCGATCGGCCGACTCGTCGCTGAAGCCAAAGGCGGCTCAACTCCCAGAGCATTTGCTTCTGTTGATCCCAAGACTGTTGCTGCTGAAGCAGGTATTGAACTGAAGTCTTTGGAAAGTATCGCCAAAAGGGTTGCAGAGGCGCAAAGTCCACTTGCCATTCCTGGCGGCGCGGCATTAGGTCATACAAATGGACTCGCCGTCGCTGAATCGATTTTGGCATTAAATGCTTTTACTAATAACTTTGGCAAGCCTGGCGGCGTCTTTATTTCTCCGCTTGCACCAAATCAAGATGTATACCATCGTCCGGCGAGCGCGCAGGAAATGACTGACTTTATCGCAAAGATGAAGAACGGCACTATAAAGGTTCTGTTTATTCATGGCGTCAACCCGATCTTTGAATTACCTGCTGCGCTTGGTTTTGCTGGCGCACTCAAGGCTGTGCCGCAAGTGATCTCATTTGCAACCTTCCCTGATGAGACGGCTCTTGCTGCTGACTATATCTTCCCCGATCATCATGGATTGGAATCTTGGGGTTATCAACGTGCAGTGACTGGTGTATCACAGGCGGTTCTTTCCGGTGCGCAGCCAGTGGTTAGTCCGTTTTACAATACCCGTTCAACAGTAGATGTTTTGATCGCGGCGGCGCAATCCGCAGGTGGTAAATTTGTGGCAACTCTGCCATTCCAGGATGAAGTTGAATTTATCCAAAGCAAAATCGCCAACTTGCTGGGCGAGGCGGATGGTTCTTTTGTTGCCCCCGAAATTAATACGTTCACGGCTGACTTCCAACAACATGGCGGCTGGTGGAAGAATAGCGCTGAACTTGCGGTGCCTTCTGCTGCTGTTGCGTTAGGAAAGAATGTGAATGCCGCCTCTGCTGAGTTTGCGGGTGATGGCGAGTTCTTCTTTGTCCCATTTGTTTCACCCACTTTAGGCGAAGCCGGTGCGAACAAGCCCTGGTTGCAGGAACTACCTGATCCTACTACAACTGTGATGTGGAACACATGGGTTGAGATCAATCCTGAGACTGCCAAAGAGCTCGGTATTGAGGATGACGATGTGGTGCGAATCGTGAGTGCAGCAGGGGAGATCAAAGCTGCAGTTTATAAGTACCCAGCCATACGTCCAGATACGATCGCTGTGCCGTTTGGGCAGGGCCATACAGCTTATGGTCAGTTTGCGGCCGGGCGGGGTGCCAATCCTGCCGATATCCTTGGATCGCATTTCAATGAAGCTGGTGATCTAGCGTTTTCTGGTATGAAAGTCAAGATTGTACCAACCGGCGAGAAACGTCCATTAGCGCGGCTTGAAGGCAAGTTGGGTGTGTACGGGTTTACAAAGGAGAATTAGGAGAGCTTATGACAACTAACCTGGAATTACCTGTTTTTACAAATAGCTCTGAAGAGGAATTAGGTGGGAAGTGGGGTATGGTGATCGATCAGGATATTTGCACAGGCTGTCAAGCTTGTGTGGCAGCCTGTTCTATGGAAAACAATGTGCCGTTTGTAGGTGAAGAGGATGCAGGCTATGGTCGGTCCATGCACTGGATCCGGATTGAGCGGTTGTGGGATAGCACAAGTTTCCCTGGCATCAAAATGACCTCCTACCAACCGGTCATGTGTCAGCAGTGTCATAATGCGCCATGTGAACCGGTGTGTCCAGTATATGCCTCAGTACATAGTATGTCTGAAGATACTAACTTGCAGGTTTATAACCGCTGTGTAGGTACACGTTATTGTGCCAATAACTGTCCTTACCAGGTGCGTGTGTTCAATTGGCGTGATTATACGGATGCTCGTAATACCAAACTTAACCCCGGGCTGGCTGTTTTACAAAATCAATTGAATCCGGATGTGACTGTCCGCCGCCGTGGTGTGATGGAGAAATGTACGTTCTGTATCCAGCGCATTCATAAGGCTGAAGATAAGGCCAAGTCTGAAGGTCGTGAAGTTCAGGACGGTGAATTTACATCCGCATGTGCACAGGCTTGTCCGGCCAGTGCAATTACTTTTGGTCGCATTGATGATCCTAATTCTGAAGTAAGTCTGGCTGCTGTTGCACAACGTGGAAGCCATCTGCTTGAAGAACTTGGGACTTTGCCACGGGTCACATATTTGGCAGGAGGTGTTTAATGGCAACCTACGCAAAACCTTTGTCTCGGCCAAAGCCGCATACTGAAGAGCATGAAGATCCGCGTGAAATGTTGATGCATGATCCGCTCCCGCGCGGCAAGATGAACGAAATGGTCATGGAGTCCATGCATGAAACCAGCTGGAAGTTTTGGGGTGTGACAGGTTTTCTAGTGTTCGTGGTTTTAACCTGTTTAGTTTATGCCTGGTATAGATTAATCATGGATGGCTTAGGCATTGCTGGTGTAAACCGGCCTGTGTTCTGGGGTATTTTTCTGGTTGACGTGGTTTTCTGGATCGGTATCAGCCATGCAGGAACATTTATTTCTGCGATCTTGCGGGTATTGAAGGTTGAGTCTCGTCGTCCGTTTACACGTGCCGCAGAATTGATGACTACGTTCGGCTTGGTGCAGGCTGGCTTCAGTGTCTTCATGCATATGGGTCGAGTCTGGCTGGCTTACTGGATGGCGCCGATTCCAAATGAGCGCATGATATGGCCCAATTTCCATTCCCCACTAATGTGGGATTTTATGGCGATTAGTACCTACCTGTTGTGTAGTACGATGTATCTATTTCTGCCGCTTATCCCCGATATGGCAATGGCGCGTGATCGTACTCAGGAAGGCTGGCTCAAAACCTTTTACAAGATCCTGGCACTTGGATTCCGCGGTACTGAAGGCGAATGGAAAAATTTAACGACTGCTATGAATCTCTTTGCCTTCGCCATCATCCCAGTGATGTTCTCGGTACACACCATCGTGTCTTGGGACTTTGCCATGGCTTCACGACCGGGTTGGGCGTCCACCGTATTTGGGCCTTACTTCGTTATCGGCGCACTACACTCAGGTATGGCGGCGGTCGCGATTGTGCTGTTCCTCTTGCGTTCTACTATGAAGCATTATAAATATTTCATTCGCCCCGAGCATTTCAATACCATCGGTATGTTGATGTTTCTGGTTTCCATGGCCTGGGCCTATTTCTATTTGAATGATTATATTGTGCCATGGTATGGCGGTAATAAATGGGACAAGATCGTTCAAGAGTTCGCCGAAAAAGGTCCCTTGGCGCCGCTTTGGTATATTATGTTGTTCTGCAATATCGTGGTACCGTGGGCGGTGCTTTGGAACAAAAAATGGCGTAGTACGCCCTGGTTACTTGCCATTACTGGTTTCTTTATCAATATCGGCATGTGGCTGGAACGTTATATTATTATCCCAGAAGGACTCACGATTAACCGTATGCCATTTACCTGGCGTCTTTATTTCCCAGGCGTTGAAGTGGCACTTACGATCGGAATGTTTGCGTTATTCTTCCTGCTATACATGTTAGCCTCTCGTATTATTCCGCTAATCCCGGTTTGGGAGGTTCAAGAGGGGCAGGAAAGTCATATGCTTCGGAAGATCGGTAAAGCTGAAATTCCAACTCTGAGTGATCTCGAGTAAGGAGAGAGTAGGATATGTCTCAATCAATTACATTGTTGGCGGTGTTTGAAGGCATGGAGCCGGCCGCAGAAGGTATCGAGAAATTGCATGATCTCGGATTGAACGACGATGAGATGAATGTGATTTCAGGTATCCCGGTAAAGGGATCCATTTTGGGGAGACCCTCTGCTATCACTTACGTTTCCCGGATTGGCATGTTTGGCGCCATATTGGGAATGTCATTCGGCATATTTCTAATTTACGGCATACCATATCTTTATCCATTATTGGTTGGTGGGCAGCCTATCTTCCCCGTGCCTCAGGGTCTGATTATTACCTTCGAGATGACCATGCTGGGCCTGATGGGTTTTGCCTTCATTGGGATGTTCGTGGATAGCGGTTTCCCATCTTATACACCGAAGGAATATGTTTCCGAGATCAGTGATGGAAAGATCGCGGTGCTATTCAGTTGCCCTGATAACGACCAAAAGAAATTTGTAGATGTGTTGATCAAATCAGGTGCTCAATCAGTTGCTCCTGCGGAGGCGCGACAGCTATGAGTACAAGTCTAAGTGTGATCATTAAACGTCTGCTGATGATCTTTGCGGTAGTGGGTGTGCTCTTTGGCGTACTGATGCTCTTCACCTATGATGTGATCAAGATCGACTGGCCCAGCTTCATGGAGATTCAGCCATCATTCCGGCCCATGGAAAATCCCCTTCCAGTGCCGGCGCGTTCTATTCCCATCGAAGGGGCAGCCTATATTCCCAATATGGGTGTACCTACAAATCCCACAACTGTAGATGAAGGCTCAATTACCCGCGGCGCAGAACTCTACACGATCAATTGCCAGATGTGTCATGGAGTGCTAGGTAATGGCAAGGGACCGATTTCCGGCTTCCTGGTTAACTTCAAACCTGCCGACTTAACCTCTCCATTAATTAAGGCGTTCAGCGATGGACAGATTTTCATGACAATTACACAAGGAGTGCCGGAACGCATGCCCGCACTCAATGAAAACCTCACTGTCTCTGAAAGATGGGATGTGGTCAATTATGTGCGCACATTGCAACCTGTGAAATAGGGGAGGAGTCGTATTATGAATGATGTTCGAAAAATTATCTACGGGACGATCGCACTGTTCTTCGCAGTGTTGGTGTTGTGGCTGAGTTTGATCTATATTTCAGCCTGTGGTTTAACGCTTAGTTGTCGTCAAGCCGCGCCTAAATTATATGGCACTCCTATTCCAACTTTAATTCCTGCCAAGCTTTCCGCTCCAACGCAGTATGCCCCTCCCACGGCAACTCCTATGGTTGGTCTTCCTGCGCTCACCCCTGAGACTGAGGTCAATCCTAATGCAAACCCGGATATCGCACGTCCTTCTAACCCTGGAGGACCAGGCCCGGCAATTGATTTAACAGGAAATGCAGACAACGGAAAACAACTCTTTGCTACCAATTGTCAGCTTTGTCATGGTGAAGAGGGAAAAGGCGGATACCCCAATCCCGGCTCTCTCGACGGGACAATTCCGCCATTGAACCCGATTGACTCAACCCTCGTTGATCCGGATCTAAAAACATACGCTACAAATCTTGACCTGTTCATTGAGCATGGTTCTTCCCCGGAAGCCTCACCAGCCGGAGCAGCACCAGCCCGATTTATGCCCGCTTGGGGTGATCGAGGTGCTTTGACACCGCAAGAGATAGCTGATGTGCTTGCCTATATTATAGGCTTGAACAAGTAATTTGTCTCAAAAAAAATCCCCGTCAATTGACGGGGATTTTTTTTGAGAGCGAAGAGAAGATTCGAATATTACCTTATCAACGAAGGCATGTGAACTCGAAATAAAAACGTCCCACATATGTGGGACGTTTTTAGCGGAGAGGGCGGGATTTGAACCCGCGAACCTTGTGGGTTACACGCTTTCCAAGCGTGCGCACTAAGCCGGACTATGCGACCTCTCCA
>JBDTWO010000239.1:0-5970 GCA_040006635.1 Chloroflexota bacterium | reverse complement strand
TGCGCGCCAGCATTCGTCCCGGCACCGGCGAGAAAAAGCATGAGGCCAAGTTCACGCGTCAGGTTTTTCGCAGCAGGCGGAACGTAGAGGCGAAGCGGTCCTATTTTTCCAAAATGTCCGATCAGCAGACTCGTCACAAAGACTCCGCCCGCCATACCGAGTTTCACAGTCACGCCCTGACCGAACGGCACGGGGATCAAGCCAATCAGCACGCCGATCAACAAGCCAAAGAGATACGCCGTCATGCTGGTTTCACCCGCGCGGCGCGGTGAACCTTGTGCACGTTGCACAAATGCATCGACCGCCGATTTTTCGCCAACCACACGGATGCCATCGCCCATTTCGAGAGTTACGCTGCCCTGCGGCACAATCTCCAAACCCTGGCGGCGGATGCGCGTGATGACCACCGTGAACTGCTCCCAGACGCGCATTTGCGCGAGGGTCTTATCGGTCAGCGATTCGTCCATCACTTCCACATCCACGCTCAACACCTCGGCGTTGACATCCATACGCTCATCCGTTTTTTCGCCAAGCAGGAGCGTCATTTTATCGAGTTCATCGGCGGGACCGACTGCCATCACCACATCGCCAAGGTGCAAAATGGATTCAGGTGTGGCGGCAAAAACACGTTCGCCATGTTTGATACGCGAGAGATTGACCTGTGCCAGCCGCCGCGGATTGACCTCCGCCACGCTGCGTCCTTCGCAGTTCGGGTTGGTGATGCGGAACTGTTGCGCGACCAACCCGGGAGTCTCGATCTCTTTTTCTGCCAGCCATTGCTGTTCTTCAGCTTTGATCGGACGTTTGAGCAAATGCGGCAGGATTTGAATCAGCAGCACCATACTGATCATGCTAAACGGATAGGCAATGCCGTATCCAACTGAAGCGAGCGGCGCATCGGCAGGCGAAAGCCGATGCAGACTATCGAGCAGGGAGGCTAATGCCGGAGTACAAGTGAGCGCGCCGGTGTATAAACCCGCAGCCAGTGCGGGCGAAAGTTTGAGTACATAAGCAATCAACGCTGTGAGGATTGCACCGCTACCAACAATGACCAACGCCAGGACAACGAAGCGCATCCCGCCACGCCGAAAGGTGCGGAAAAAACTGGGACCGGCTGTGAGTCCGACAGCATAGACGAACAGAATCAATCCGAAGTCCATCACTTCTTCGGGGACACTCATCCCGAAGTGACCAAAGACCAACGCGGCGAAAAGCACACCCGCAGTACCCAACGAGATGCCGCGCCACGTCCATTGACCGATCCACGCGCCGAGGGTCAGGATGGCAAACAAGACGAACATTGATTCAGTGAAGGGATTCATAAAATGGAAATGCTATTTTGATTATAGCCCCGCAATTGTAGCCCATATTACCGCCTAACAAAAAACACTGGGACATCCATTCCAGTGTTTTCTCATTACTCACTCGTTATTCTCAACTACACAGCGACAGTCTCAAACGCAACTTTAATTGCATCTCCTGATTGTCCTGTGAAGTTCAACTTCTCGAAACCAATCACCTTGCCATCCTTATCTTTCATAAGAACAATTTCTTCGCCAGTTTCCTCAGCGACATATTCAGCGGCAGGATCGCCAAACCAAACAGTTAGCGTATTCCCTTGACGGTCGTAATAGACTTTTACCTCAACAAGGTCTTTCAAACTCATTGTGGCTCATCCGCTAGCAAACCATCCAATGTCTCGATTAATTCCGTTAAGCCATCTGTCGAAGCCACCCAAATGCGATTCATCAAGGTCTCCCCATATTCATGCGCAATGACGTTACGAAGTTCAACTAATCTTTTCCAATTAATCTCAGGGTGCTTCTTACGAAACTGCGGAGAGACGTGATGCGCCGCTTCACCAATGACATGTAACTGTCTTTCTACGGCGTAGCGCAGCATTTTATTCTTTTCAAATTGATGGAACTTAACACCGTGTACGAATCCATTTATTTCGCGTGCGGCTTCGCAGATATCCCACAAATAGGACTTGGCTTGTTCATCCAACGGCATAGACCACCTGTGCGGTGCGGAGAATCTCTTTTCTGCGATAAGGATTGACCAGTCCTTCTTTTTCAACAAGGTCAACAGAGCGTTTGAACATGTCCTGAAGTTCAAGTTTCATGTCAATGATTTCAAACAGACCGATATGTGCCTTGGGATCGATACTCACCAGCACATCGACATCGCTATCAGGGCGGAAATCGGCGCGCAGAGCCGAGCCAAACAGAGCAAACTCAATAATGCTCCAGCGTTGGCAGAACTCGGCAATCCGCTTGCGTGGAATACGAAATTTCTTTTTCTTCCTTTGCATGGATTAAATTATAGCACGCAACAGAAACCTCTCTCCTTTCAAGAGATGGGACGGGGGTGAGGACGCTCGAATCATCTTTCACAACTCCCACCTCCTTCAAATTTTCTGAAAACGCCTCTTGCGACGTAGTACCAATAATGGTATCATCCAAATATGCCCAAAAACACAGACCTCGTTGCCGATATGAAACGGAATCCAAAAGGAATCCGCTTTCAAGATCTCTGCAACGTTTGTGATCAATATTTTGGAGAAGCGCGCCAAACAGGAAGCAGTCACAGAGTTTACAAAACTCCATGGCAGGGCGACCCGCGTGTCAACATCCAAAATGATAAAGGCAAAGCCAAAGCTTATCAGGTGAAACAAGTATTGAAGGCGATTGAAAGATTGGAGGCAGAAGGACATGTTGAAAAATGACCGTTATACGTATCGCATTACCTGGTCCGAAGACGATCAGGAGTATGCTGGCTTATGCATCGAGTTCCCCAGCTTAAGTTGGCTGGATGAAAACCCCGAAGCCGCACTGGCAGGGATTCGTCAGGTTGTCGCGGATGTGGTTAAGGATATGAAGTCAAACGGCGAGACTCCGCCCGAGCCGCTCTCCAGCAAACGCTTTAGCGGAAAGTTCATGCTGCGCATCCCACCTGAATTGCATCGCAAATTGGCAATGGAGGCTCAAGAGGAAGGCATCAGCCTTAACCGTCTGGCAAGTGACAAGCTCAGCAGGCAGGACGCATAAATAAAGACAGGCTCATTCACGAGCCTGTCTTTTTATCACAACCAAGCAAACCCCTCTCCCGTCTCCCCCACGGGGGAGAAGCTATTTGCTCCTCAAACCACATATCAACTTGAAGCCCAACGCCCCATCACCTCAGAAAAGGATTCGTCACCATACCCTCTCCCTTTAGGAGAGGGACAAACGGACACGCCGATCAGTCACCATTGTCAGGGTGAGGTCCCCTCACCCCGATTCAATCACCACCCTCTGGGTCAGCTCCCTCACCTCACTGTTTTCTCGTTACTCTCATTCAGCAATTTCGCAATGCTGTTCGCTCTTTTCTTTGCATCTGTCCAGTCATCGTAATTTGAACAAACACAAACCTCTCTTTGCTCATTCTTGTCAATAACAACAAAAGTGTCTTTATCAAATTGACTGACGAAAAATCTTTTCATTAATTATTCTCCATCATCAGGCAAATCAATCCACTCAGGCAAATTTTTCGGAAGTATAGCAAGTCCTAAAACATCCACAATTGACAATCGCTTTTCAAGCCAGTTCGAATTTCCTGTTGTTTTCCACGAGTAAATCGAGCCCTCTGTTTCTTTGGCATACTGCTCCGCGCTTTCGAGTTCTTCAATCTCAAAAAAATCAAGTTCAAAAGTTCCATCAAGAGAAACTCTCATAGCAACGCCTGTTCTGCAAGGTTGCTCGCCGCCACCTTTGCATGCAATCCAAAACCGAATCGTAATTCCAGAACTTTACAAAGGACTTGATTGGTGTAAACGCATTCAATGAGATTTTGTTTTCAAACTCGGCTTGTCGTTGAATGTCAGCCACAATGTAAAAGTTTGTCCTGAAATCCTGCAACTCTACAAACTTCAATAATGAGTTGTAAATATCAGTCGAGTGTTCAATCTCAAAAAACGAGTTTGGATATTTTCTGGTATTGAACCAAGACACATCAATTGTTTGTGCTTTTCGCAAAACTTCGCTGTAAGTAAATTCATATAACTTTGAAAGAGTTGTAACGTCTCCAAGTTTTTGTTTAGCATAAGGCTTGTTTTTATCTTGAGCAGGAATGAAGGTTTGAAAACCTTTCAAGTTACCAATTTCTGCAACCAACCCCTGATAAAAATAATGGGAATATTCCCTTTCCTTAGGTTGCGTACTTTCGCCAGAAAACAAACGGAGAACTTTCTCTTTTTCAGAAGTTAAAGCCCAGAGCCCTGGGCGGATTTTGAAAAACTCATCATGTTCCTGAACAATTCTTCTTATGGTTGCAAAGGGAGTCTTTGTTCCCCAACTACTCCCAGGGATTTTAGGCGCAACTTGATACAACTGACCGAGCGTTGCATAACCACCGTTTTGCTTCATCGCCATAAGAACTGCTTCATGTTGTTTCATATACTATGCTCCACCAATTGCTGAAAACTTTGTTCAACGCACTAAAAGATCATACCAGTAGTCAAAATAAAGATCAACAGAAACAATTATTCTTCTCCAAACAAGTGTGAAACTGACACTTTTAGCACTTTAGCAATCAACTGTGCCTCAATATCTGAAACCTGCCTATCGCCTCGCTCAATTTTTGAAATGACAAATCGGTCAATTTGCCAGCCAGCCAATTCAATCCTGATCGCAAGTTGTTCTTGCGTTAAGCCTTGCCGTTCTCGAATCTGTTTGATGTATTTGCCAACAACATTATTCATGACGTAATAATTATAAGACTTGAAAAAGAGGATGCTCCTAAAATAGACACATCCTCTTTTGATACAAACTTATCCGTTTGTCCGTTTCAATCCGTTCCTAAAACCCCAACTCCTTCAAATTCTGCTCCTTGCTCCTCTTCTCCTTGCCTCCCATCAACTCCTTCCAAAACTCCTCATCATACCGTCTCGACCGCACCGGTAACGGCATCGGGACTCCCCAACCCAACAGCAGAACTTCCTCCTTCGGTTGGAGTCGCGCCAGCATACCGCGCAAAGCCTCCCGTCCCGAAAGACCCGAGAGCACGGCTTGAATATCCAGGTCATCGCCGAGCCAGCCTGAGATGCGCGTCCCCAACTGCGACATCACCTCGTCATAGATTTGCGAAGGGCGCTGGTCCACGATTAACAGCGTCACATAATACTTGCGGAGTTCGCGCGCGATGGTCGCGAAGGTCGTCTGCGCCGCCATCTCGCGGTTCAACAATTTGTGCGCCTCTTCAACAACAATCACTAATGGTCTTGGTTCTTCTTTGCCGTGCGTTCTGAACGCATTGGTCTTATGTTCCCACGCATTGCGGATCTTGCGCGTCAACAGGTTCGACACCAGCAGGTAATCCAGATCGCTTTCGTGTTCGCCAAAAGACAGCACCACATGCTGTCCGTTTTCGAGCGACTGGATGATCTCACGCACGCTGTCCGCCGCTGGCTTCTCGACGATATACGGCTTGCCGAACAGCCGCCGCAGTTTATCGTGCAGAGCCTCCGCCGCCGCCACATTCACGCCGTTCGCATTCGCCCACGCCGCCACGCTATCGGGATGCGGCACACGCTTCATCTTCCCCTTTTCATCTTCCACTTCGATCTCTTCGCGGTTCATCGACTTGAAACTCACAAACCATTCGTCCCTGAACGACCCATACAACGCGTTCAACGTCGTCGGTGTGGTCTCCTTCAGATTCAATTCGCGCGTCAACGTTTCAATATCACTTGTGGATATATCGCCTGTGGAGATCTCCAAATTAAAATCCGGGACACTGCCCCTGATGGTTGATCCTGCTCCCAAGCCGACGATTCTTACCTTTGACTTGAACTTGGTCTTCAATCCCGTCACGGCTTTTTTCGTATCTGACGCCACATCGTCAAAGCCGTACTCATTGTGCATATCCAGCACGAACACCGACGCCTTGTTGTAATGCATCAATCCCGCCAGCACCAGCCGCGTCAAAAAC
>JBDTWO010000238.1:0-6031 GCA_040006635.1 Chloroflexota bacterium | reverse complement strand
ATTTTGCCATGATTTTTCCACTTCGCTTTGGTATGATTTTACGGGCTGGTTACCTTACAACCTCGCCGCGCTCTTCAACGCTTCGGCTTTGTCAATGAGATCGAAACGACCGTAACCTTGACAAATACTATACCGTCTAGTATTTTATACTTAATTATGAGAAAAATCACCCCATTTATCCTAGTTGTTTTTCTGATTTCTTTTTTCTTTAATGGTTTGCAACCTGCTTTGGCGAGCACTACCACATGGGTCACCTTGGATGCAAGACCTAACAAGCTTGATCCTGTTTTGCAAGCTTCCTTGAAAAATCTGCAACCTGCTGATCTAGTCACAGTCATCGTGATACTGCGTCAGCGTGCGGATCTAAGCCGCGTCACCGGCGCCAATCGGCATGAACGCCAACGAGGCGCTATTTTGGCATTGGAGACCACTGCCAATTCCACCCAAGGCAAGTTAAAGACTCTTTTTAATACACGTCGTCAACAGGGTTTGGTGCAGAAGTATCAATCTTTGTGGATCATCAATGGTTTTTCGTTAACCGCTAAAGCTAGTGTCATCAATGAACTTGCCCAACACCCGGATGTATATTCTATTTCTCCGGATGCAGTTCACATTGTTCCGGCTTATAGCAACCCTGAACTTAATATTACGCAAGTCAATGCCCCGGCACTTTGGAGTTTGGGATTCACCGGACAGGGCGTTGTCGTTGCCAATATGGATACCGGCGTGAATTACACCCACCCGGATCTTTCCACCCGTTGGCGGGGCGGCACGAATAGTTGGTTTGATCCATACGGAGCACATTCCACGCCAGTCGATAGTGCTGGTGCCAGCAGCGGACATGGCACCGAAACGATGGGGGTGATGGTCGCTGGTCAGGCTGGCGGAACAACTATCGGCGTAGCGCCCGATGCGAAATGGATCGCGGTCAAGATCTTCGACGATGCAGGCAACTCAACGGCTACGGCAATCCATTCGGGTTTCCAGTGGCTGCTTGATCCGGATGGCAACCCCAACACCGCCGACGCGCCCGATGTGGTAAATAATTCCTGGGCGAACGGCGTCGCAAATGCTTGTGATCTTCAATTTGAAAATGACCTGCAGTCGCTGCGTGCCGCTGGCATTCTGCCTGTATTTGCCGCAGGCAATTACGGATCCAGTCCAAGCACGAGTACAAGCCCTGCCAATAATCCCTCTGCATTTGCTGTCGGGAATATCAACGGTGGCAATAACATGATCTGGAGTTCCAGTAGTCGCGGTCCCACAACTTGTTCTACAGGAGTTTTCCCGGATATTGTCGCGCCGGGCTATAACATCAACAGTACTGACCTATCGGGTTTATATACACCAAGCACAGGTACATCCTTGTCAGCTCCGCATGTGGCTGGCGCTCTGGCTTTACTGCTCTCAGCATTTCCAAACCTGACTGCCGCGCAGCAGGAAAGCGCGTTGATCAATTCCGCAGTTGATCTTGGTCCAACAGTAGGTCCCGATAATACCTATGGTTACGGCCGCCTCGACATTCTTGCCGCTTATAACTTGTTGAATTCTGCTGTTACTACAACACCCACATCCACCGCTACTGCGACTTTGACCTCTACACCGACCGCGACTGCCACAAACACATTGACGCCGACTGCCACCGCTTCGCCGACTAACACTGCAACTGCTACAGCGACATCGACCTTTACCCCCACCCTGTCCTTTACACCGACCAACACTTCGACCGCTACAGCATCATTTACGTCAACAGTTACTAAGACAGCAACTCCAACCGCCTCATCAACCAATACGTCAACTGTCACAGCTTCACCAACCAATACTTTGACCGCTACGGCAACATATACCTCAACCGCAACGCCCTCGCAGACCCCAACAGGCACTTTAACAGTTACGTTCACGCCAACCAGAACAGCCTCGCCAACTAACACATCAACTGCCACCGCGACAGCTAGTGCTACGGCTACTAAGACTGCAACTGCCACATCCTCGCAGACCTCAACAAGCACTTTGATAGCTACGTACACACCCGCCAGTACAGTTTCCCCGACCCTCACCTCCACTGCCACTGCGACGAAAACATCAACGCCTACATTTACACCTACATTCATCGTGTCGCCAACAAGTACTTCAACGGCTACTGCAACAGTGTCTCCTGCCAACACAGCAACTGCCACACCAACCGCTGCTGTTATTTTTACACCTGCCTCCATTGATTCAGCAAAGATCTCGTTCCAAGAAATAGCCAGTGGATTAACCAAGCCTGTTTTTATTACGAATGCAGGGGATGGAACCGGTCGCATTTTTATTGTAGAACAGCCTGGGCGAATCCGGATCCAAAAGAACGGCATATTATTGTCAACACCATTTTTGGATGTTCAGTCTCTGGTTAAGTCCACGGGAAGTGAGCAGGGATTATTGGCACTTGCTTTCGATCCAGCCTATACCACAAACGGTAATTTCTACGTTGTTTATACTGCTCCACGAAGCGGTGATTCCGTTGGCTCCAATCTCATCCTGGAAAAATTTTCGGTATCGTCCGGCAATCCTGATGTAGCAAATCTCGCTAGTGGAACCATTTTGCTGACCATTAGTCATCCCACCTATGGCAACCACAATGGTGGGACTCTGGCATTTGGTCATGATGGTTATTTATATTGGTCAACCGGCGATGGCGGCAGCGGCGGGGACCCAGCGAATAATGCCCAGCAATTAAACAATTTGCTTGGCAAGCTCCTGCGCATTGACGTGCACTCCGGCTCGCCTTATGCGATTCCAACCAGTAATCCGTTTTACTCGAGCGTTGACCCGAATGTAAAAAAAGAAATCTGGGCTTATGGTCTGCGAAATTCATGGCGTATCTCCTTTGATCGTGCGACCCATGATCTTTACATTGGCGACGTAGGACAGGATACTGAAGAAGAAGTAGATTTTCAATCCAGCGCGAGCGCAGGCGGTCAAAATTATGGTTGGCGAATTCTGGAGGGAAATCTTTGCTACAACTCTGCAAGCAACTGTGTTGCGCCTTCCAGTTATGTTCCCCCAGTCACCACGTACGATCATGGAACCAACGATTCCTTTGGTTGCTCAATTACCGGCGGTTACGTTTATCGCGGGTCGAATTTCCCATCACTCACGGGTTATTACCTGTTTGGTGACTATTGCACCGGTCGACTCTTTAGCTTATACAAAGATTCAACCCTTGGCTGGAAATCCGCTCAACTTCTCGATACGCCCTACACCATCTCTTCTTTTGGAGAAGATGAACAAGGGGAATTATATCTAGCTGATTATGCAACTGGAAAAATATACAACATCCGCTATCAAGAAGCATCCTATACGATTTCTGGTAATGTTGGTGCAGCTGGCGCGACACTAAGTTATATGGATGGTACTGTCAAGACCCTCACTTCGCTGGCAGATGGTAGTTATTCATTCCTTGTATCCTATAACTGGAGTGGTACAGTAACGCCTACGAGTGCCTGTTACAGCTTTAGTCCCTCGAATCGCAGCTACAGTAATGTCCTTACTAATCAAACGGCTCAGAATTACACCGCCACATACATCCCCAGCTCATATACCCTGACTGGCAACACGGGTGTAGGAGGGGTAACACTGAGCTATACGGATGGTACACCTCAGGCTGTCACCTCGGACAGTAATGGGAATTACTCGATTAGCGTGCCGTGTAACTGGAGTGGCACGCTCACACCTTCCAAGATAGGCTATCTCTTTGCTCCAGCGGTTCGACCATACACGTATGTGGCAGCTAACAAAACGGGTCAGAACTATAATCTCTATACGGTTTCTTCTGCCGACTACAACGGAGATAGGAAGGCAGATGTAGCAGTGTTCCGCCCGAGTAATAGTACCTGGTATATCCAGGGGCAGGGTGCGTTTGCATATGGGCAGGCAGGCGACATCCCGGTGCCAGCGGATTACAACGGGGATGGGAAGGATGAAATTGCCGTGTTTCGTCCATCTAACAGCACCTGGTACATTCAAGGGCAAGGCTCGTTTGCCTATGGGGCAGTGGGGGATATCCCGGTGATAGCGGATTACAACGGGGATGGGAAAGCGGATATCGCGGTGTTTCGCCCGAGGAACAGCACCTGGTATATCCAGGGGCAAGGCTCATTTGCTTATGGTCAGGATGGGGATATTCCGGTGGTAGCGGATTACAACGGAGATGGGAAAGCGGATATAGCAGTGTTTCGCCCAACGAACAGCACCTGGTATATTTATGGGGTAGGAGCGTTTGTATACGGGACGGTAGGTGATATTCCGGTGATTGCGGATTACAACGGAGATGGGCAGGCGGATGTGGCGGTGTTCCGTCCGAGTAACAGCACGTGGTATTTGTATGGGATTGGCCCGCGGGTGTACGGGACGGTGGGGGATATTCCGGTGATCGGAGATTACAATGGAGATGGGCGGGCGGATGTGGCGGTGTTCCGTCCGGGTAACAGCACGTGGTATCTGTATGGAGTGGGAGCGTTTGTGTACGGTGCGGTGGGGGACATCCCGGTGTAGGAAATAGAAAGTAACGAAAAGCGCCTCTGAGTTCATTCAGAGGCGCTTTTCGTTACTCCGATCTACATAGTGACCTACAACCCAGCCGCGCTCTTGAGCGCTTCAGCCTTATCCGTACGTTCCCAGGGAAACTCGATATCGTCGCGGCCGAAGTGGCCGTAGGCGGCGGTCTTGCGATAGATGGGCTGACGCAGCTTCAAGTCACGGATGATCGCGCCGGGGCGCAGGTCAAAGTATTCGCTGATGAGTGCTGAGATCTTCTCGTCCGAAATTTTGGCAGTGCCAAACGTTTCCACGTTGACCGAAAGCGGATGCGACACACCGATGGCGTATGCCACCTGCACTTCCACGCGATCCGCAATACCAGCAGCGACGATGTTCTTCGCCACATAGCGCGCTGCGTATGCGGCAGAGCGATCAACCTTTGTGGGATCCTTGCCGCTGAATGCGCCGCCGCCATGGCGACCCATGCCGCCGTAGGTATCGACGATGATCTTGCGTCCGGTGACACCCGCATCACCCATGGGACCACCGACCACGAAGCGACCGGTTGGATTCACAAACACTTTGATATTGTTATCCACCATGTCTTTGGGAAGTGTCGGCATGATGATTTCTTCGGTGACCATTTCCACGATTTCATTCTGTGATACATCGGGCGCGTGTTGGGTGGAAATCAAAACGGTATCTACGCGGACGGGTCTGCCCTTTGAATATTCGATCGTGACTTGGCTCTTCGCATCGGGACGCAGCCAGGGAATGACTCCGCTTTTGCGCAGTTCACTTTGGCGACGGGTTAATTTATGCGCGAGATAAATTGGCAGAGGCATGAGGGTGGGTGTTTCATTACATGCAAAACCGAACATCATGCCCTGATCGCCAGCGCCAATGGACTCGACTTCCTCATCCGTGAGGTGATGTCCATCGCGTGTTTCAAAGGCGTGATTCACGCCTTGCGCAATATCAGGGCTCTGACTGGCGATGGCTGTCAGCACGCCGCAGGTGTTGCCATCGAATCCTTTTTCGCTTGAGTCGTAGCCGATCTCATTGACGACCTTGCGGACCAGATCATCGAAGTTGACGAAGGCTGTTGTGGTGATCTCGCCCAACAACATGACGAAGCCAGTCTTGGTGGCGGTTTCACAAGCCACGCGCGAACGCGGATCCTGCTCAAGGCACGCGTCCAGCACGGCGTCCGAGATCTGATCGCACATCTTGTCGGGGTGTCCCTCAGAAACTGATTCGGAACTGAACATCAGTTTGGGGGAGGTCATAAAAGTGTTGCTCATTGTTGTGTTTCTCCTTTAAGAAATAAGATTGCCCCATCAGACGAACAGAAAGGGCAATCTCATATTTTCGATTGTAGCCCTCTCATCTCGCAGAACATCCGTCTGTAGGAATTGGCACCTTTTCAGTGTTGGTCTAATGATGACGTGGACTGATAGGTTGTCGAGGCATCGCAGGGCCGTTCCCTCCGCCTCTCTGGATAAGAGCGCCT
>JBDTWO010000237.1:0-6040 GCA_040006635.1 Chloroflexota bacterium | reverse complement strand
AAATTTACTGACCACTTAATGAACCAGCAGTAACACCACGAATAAATTGCCGCTGAAATAATATATAAATCAAAAGGCTGGGAAGAATAACGATGGTTGCTCCTCCGGCAGTGAGTGGCACATTAGCCGCCCAGCGTCCCTGAAACACAATGCCAAACCGAGCGGCAGGGGGCGCAGTTGCAGGCATGGCGAGATACAGCCAGTGTGCAGGGGAATCCACGGCAATAACTCATTGAAATACCATACTCCACAATTCTATAACTCGCGCTGTGTTTCCCAGTGATATGGATCAAGCGCCAGCGCTGAATCAAATGAATCGCTGGCTTCGGCAGTATGCCCTAAACCCTTGTGAGCCAGTCCGATCAGGTAATGGTTCCAGATTTTGGTGGCACGACCCGGTTCTTCGTCAAAGACAACCGTCGCAGGAACGGAAGTGAAGAAACCGCCTTCGTTTTCAGCATTTAAGCTTTCGGTTGCCAGCTTGAGTAATGCTTGAAGTTTATCGACAGCGCCGCCTTCATCGCCAAGTTGGCGCAAGGATAGAGCGGCATAGTAAGTCAACGGCGATAAGGATTGCGCGGCGGAGTTTTCAGATTCGGCGTTTAGAACCTTGCGATAATGTATCTCTGCAATTTCGCGTTGATCAAGGCGGGTGTACGTCTGAGCCATGTGATATTCCAGAGCAGCATCAACATCCCGAATGGTACGCCCCACACCTAGATTCGCTGGATGTAAAAGAGCGGACTCAAAGTGTTCGAGGGCTTTGTACGGGTCAGTTCTGAGTGACTGCTCGCCAATGAGCAGATAAGCCAATGCATATTGGGTATCAGCCTGACCTTCGCCGCCTTCCCAGGGATGGAAGTGATGCTTCAATAGGACTTCCAGCGCTTTCTCAGGCTGACCAGTCTGATTGTAAAGAGCAGCCAGATCAACTGTGAGATCGTCGCGCAGCGCTACTTCGACAAGATGTTGCTCAAAGACAATAAGACGATCCGCAGGCGAAGTTCCCAGGCAGCGAGCAAGCTGGTCGGCTTCCATGATTTGACGGGGGTCTTGCGGATTAGCAGCTAGGGCTTGCTGATAGCAATGTCTGGCTCTCTCTTTGTCGCCGCGTTTGTTATATAAGGCAATACTCAAGTTGCGCCAGGGGACGGCTAAGTCTGTTTCAAGATGCACGGCTACTTCCCAGGCAGCGATGGCTTTTTCGTACTGTTTCTTGTCATAGTACAGATTGCCGAGGTAATAAGCGGCACGCCCGTCCGCTGGATTGGAAACGCAGGCTCTTTCAAGAATGATTTGCTCTTCAAGACGCTGCGGAAAACACCAGTCGGGCGGCTGGCAGGCGGCGCGCTGGAACCACTCCATAGCCATTTGAGTCTCGCCCAGACATGTAAAAAAATAGCCGATGGCATAGTAGATCATCGGGTAGTTAGACCCCGCCTGTGGAGCGTTGCTAACGGAATCCAGATTCAGGAAAGCCATGAGGATATCTCTCCCTTCGGCGTAAAGACCACAACCAGCATATTCGAGAGCCAGATCTAGATAGTTCTGAGCACTACCGCTCAGTAAACGCTTCAGCTCGGTTTGCTGGTCAGGCTCGGAATTGCCATTTGCTTCCAACGCCAACGTAAGTTCACGATGTGCCCAATGGTTAATCGGATCATGCATCAGAGCTTCATAAGCAGTTTGCAGAGCAGATTCGGTGCGTCCCATTTGGCGTAGCACGGTGGCTTTGAGGGCGCGCGCCTGGTTGTGGTGGGCATTACCCACAAGGGAATAATCAAGGTGTTCAAGGGCGCGAGCATAATCCGAGCGGCGAACGTCAATCTGTGCCAGAGCATAATAGGCAGGAGCCTGCAAGGCAAACGACCAGGCGCTTTTATAAAAAGCATCATAGGCTTCCGCATATTGACCCTGATAAACCAGCGCCTGCCCCAGGTTGTAATAGGGCTCGCCATCATACGGATTGAAGTTGTAGCGTGTAAGTGTTTTGATGGATTCGCGGAAGTGAGCCTCTGCCCCGTCAAAATCGCCGCGGCGTAGTTTCAAGCGACCCAAGGCGTTGTTATTACGCGAGTCGCCTGGGTCAAGCCTGAGCGCCCGCTCCCAATAAGGGGCTGGGTCAAGGCTAAAGTGAAGGTATTGCTCAACGTGCAAGCCGGTGAGATAAAGTTCTTCCAAACCGTCAATTTTATGGGGCAGTTTGGGCAGTTTGGCTGTTTCTGGCAAAGGCTCGTTACGACGAGGTTGGGGAGTGTAGGAGATGAGTTCATTGCCGAAAGTATCAAACACCTTAAGTGTGATAAGACCTTGGAGATCAAAAACCTGACGGGCAGCGAATGGTTTTCCGGGAATTAGATCACCTTGCCAGTGCAAAAGCGTTTGCTCTCCAGCTATCACAAGTATTTGCGCATTCAATATCGCTTCGGTAGAGCACACGCCGACAAAGTTATTCTCCAAATTAACTGCTACTTGAGCATTGGCATTCTTGACTGAGCCAATCTGCTGAATGGGATACCAGATATGCTGGAATAATTTTGTTTCGCCGGGCTGTAACCACGAGAAATCGGGCTGATTGTCGGAATAACTGGAAGCCATAAGTTCAATATAAGGACCATCGTTATCAGTCAGAGATTTTTGCCAGGCGGAGCCGAAATCGCCTGTGCCCCACAGAAAGCACTTCTTGCCCGGTGAGACATGATGATTTGCCACATGGATGATGCCAGCTTGTTTGCCGTGATCGAATCCACCAAAGAAGTCATATTTGGACGGATTGGCAAAATACGAAGTAGCCTGGCTGACGTTGTTGGGAAATGAAATATCCACTCCATTACGCCAATCACAGCCTGCATAGAACTGGCGGGCAATGGGATATGAAGCCATATCCGCGCGCGAGTGGAAGGTCACGCTCTCCACATCTGGCGGGAAGATAACCTGATAATTTTCATTCACACTCACAGCACAATTGATCCACCACAAGAAAGGTTGTGGCAGCGGAGTGCGATTATAGAGTTGCACCTTGAGTTCAAAATAGGCTTTCCCAGGATAAACACAAACCCCCAACATGGCTTTCATGCGGTTCATAGGCTCGTGCTCGCTCATCCAGACCGTCGCCGATCCATCCTCACCTTGCTCGATGGTGTATTCAACCGGCATAAATGTGGATGGACGATGATGCATGGGCCAGTTGAATTCCATCCCGCCTGAAATCCACGAACCGAACAAACCAATCAGCGCTGGCTTAACTACATTTTGGCGGTAGATAAAATCATAACCATTGGTTTTATCGAGAGCCGCCTGGATGCGCCCGCCAAACTGCGGCATGACCATGATCTGAATATATTCGTTTTCCAGAAACACAGCTTGGTAGGACTGGTCCACTTTTGTTTCGTGGTTGGCTTGATCGGTGAAAGGGTTCGGATAGATCCGCCCACTGGCGCCCTGGTTGACCCGTTTTTCAAAAAACATTGGGTTGGGGTCAGGGACTGGGGCTGGATAAGTTGGAATCGTGATGGGTTCTTCCCAAACGCGAACAGAAGATGATGATAGTGAGGATGTCATAAATAGGGAGCCGCCTTTTATTTAAGTTGATCCAGCACCAGTACCCAATCGGGTCCGGCGATAGGAGAGGTGAAGGCTACAGTTTCATTTGGATGGTAACCCGCTTCATGCCAACGCCCAAGTCTGGGATCAAACCATTGAGCTTTGACCTGCCCCTTGAGCAGACTCAGATCTACCTGCAAAGTTTGTTCAGCCAACGGAAAATAAATCAAAGCATATGTCCCATCTACATCTCGTGTAGCGACGGGATGCGCGGCACGGAGCGGGTCGAAGTGGATATTGTTATCAAATGGCGGGATTTCCGGCAAGCCGGGCAGCATCTCCGGCGCGGGAATCCGGCTCAGGTATGGACGCGCGAGCATCAGGTTTTTAAGATGTATCATCTGCGCCGCGCCGGATGCGAACATGGCTTCATCCCAGGTTGGCGTGGGAAGGTCGACCGGCTTATGTTGATAAGCCCAAAACTGCCAGATGGCATGATGCCCATACGTGTAGCCGCAGGCTCCGGCGAAGACAGAACGATAGCCTTGTTTGCGAACATCGTAATCGGTGAAGCGTCCAAAATCAAACTGCCATTTACGCAGGAAGGGATCAACGGGATGCCCTTCATAATTCGGCTCACCATCCAGTACCGGTTTGGTGGGTGTGCGCTCATAGTCAGCGCGGATCATCTCCCAAATGGGGGTATCCAGCAGAACATGACCGGACTGGATCATGTTCATATCGAGCCAGTCTGATTCATGCAACACCGCCGACGAACTCGCGCCGCCGTTGGGATGATAGGTAAGAAATGGTTTATAGCCCAAGCCTTCGGTAATGCCATCGGCCATTGCCGCCCAAAGATTTTCGTAGCCATCGGCAAGCAGGTCACCGCCCAATATCCACAAAATGTTAGTATCGTTGCGATAGCGCTGACCGAGAAATTTGCCATAGATGTGGGTATTTTCCATGTTGAAAATCGCCGGTCCCCACGTGCCACTCTGAACGTTATCAGCCCAGGTGGGAAGCAGTCCGACGTAAAGCCCCTTTTCGGCGGCAAGGCGGATGATTTCATCAATATAACTAAAATAATTTTCGTTGGGGCGCGTGGGATCATCGTCCAGCAACGCGATATGCCCGTTGGTATTTGGCGTGCGCAAGCCATCCCTTGAAGCGAGAATAACCGCTTTAATGACGTTAAAACCCTGCTGGCGGCGAACTTCGAGATAATGTTCCGCTTCAGTGCGGTTAAGGCGGTGGAATAATTCCCAGGCGGTATCGGCGAGCCAGAAAAATGGTTCGCCGCTTTCGGTAACGAGGAAACGGTGATCAGGATGAACTTGAATACGTGGAATGGTCATTATTAGTATCTCCTTGGTGAGGGTTTATGGCTTCCGATCGTGCGGTGAAGATTACGGCTGAAGGTTTTTCACGTCAATCTGCAACAGGTGAACCCAGCCTTTGTTTTCATCGCCGAAATGCGCAAAATAGATGCGCCCGTCTGCATCGGTTTCGCCGCCGCTGAAGGTGGCGTTGCCCAGCCGCGCGGTGTAATCGGCTAACTTGTCCCAGACACCGGTGGTGATGTCGTAGCGATACAAACCCGTACTTTTATCGCTCATGGAGGATGGGATGGTATACAGATATTGATCATCGTTAGAGATTGCCAGCGCAAACGCCGCTTCGACCTTGATGCCCTTTGCCAGTTCAACAGGTGTGTTGACAGGACCCACACGGGCCAATATTTCAGTGGCGACATCGAAGTGATACAAAATGCCATTCCACGACAGGTAGTAAATGGCATTGCCGTCATGGGTCTTTGCCATGGCAGTGGCAAACTCGTTGCCATAATCAAAGCCCGGTCCGGGACCGTATTCAAATTCGCCCTGCGTTTTGGGAAGGAATGAATATTTGCCAGTTGCCAGATCAAGTTTCAGCATGGGTGAACCGGCAAAGGCGGCATAGATTTTTCCGTGAGCGTAAACAACGTGACGCGAGACGTTCCGCCCTACATATTCATGCGTGCCCAGATAAACCGTGCTTTTCTTGGCAGCCAAATCGTAAATGACGATATCGCCCGCAGGCGACGTGAAACCGATGATTTTGTTCTCGCCGGGAATTACATCGACAGCGATGATGCCCTGATTGGGTATCGAAACTCCAGCAGGGTCGGTGGCACTCAGGTCATGCCACTGTTCAGTTGCCACATCCATTTGAAAGAAATGCCCGCCGCGCACAGAAGGATCAATTTCAAAGATATCGTGAAAGCCCTGACTGCCCAGATAGATTTTGCCATCCAGTTCGACGATGCGCGTATGCCCTTTGATAATATTCTCGCCGGGCAAAAGATTTTTCTCAGCCTGGCTGACCGTTTTCAACGTGGTCAGAAATTTGCGTTCGCCGTTGGCAATCGTGTATTGGAAAACGCCGACATCGTTCGGCTGACCGACATCGCCGTAGCCGATTGCCAGGTAGGCGTGTCCGGCTTTGTCCACGCCGA
>JBDTWO010000236.1:0-6055 GCA_040006635.1 Chloroflexota bacterium | reverse complement strand
GGGACAGCTTCCGCTTCATCCCACCCGCTTCCTGCTCGCTGACCTGATCACGGACGTCACCTCAAGCTTTTCTACTCAAGCCGCGGCGCAAGGGATTCAGTTGACCGCCGCCAACGCAGACCCCAGCCTCGAGCTCTCTGCCGACTACGACCGGCTCAATCAGGTGCTTTCGAACCTGGTATCGAATGCGTTGCGGCACACGCCCTCAGGTGGACAAGTGTCTATCGCAACGGGAGCAGTGACCGATGAGAAAAGACGCGTGCGGATCGAGGTCAAGGATTCAGGCGCGGGGATTGCATCCGAAGATCTGCCATTTATCTTTGACCGTTTCTGGCGCGGCGATCGATCGCGCAGTGACCGGGCACACAGCGGGCTGGGGCTGGCGATCACCCGGCAGTTGGTGCAGGCGCATGGCGGGGAGATCGCGGTGCAGAGCGAAGTTGGCGAGGGGACGACGTTTGTGATCGAATTACCGATCCCCGCTGTCTAACGGATACTTCATCCAAATACAACTGAGGTTCGTTGAAGCCGAGTTCTCTGGGCAGAAAGCTAAACATCTCTGTGTATTCCGGTGGTTTAGCCTGTGGCACTGAATGGTTACATACTCATTGCATATTTGTTAGGTTGCAGCCTGCGCATGGTAATATAAATTGGAGGATCGTTGCCGCTGCTGGCACGGCCCCAACGAAGGGATACCTATGATACCTGCCGCAAAAAAAATCGTCATTGTCGAAGATGAACCGGCTGCCGCCGATCTGTTTGAGGAGATGCTGCGCATCAACCAGTATGAGGTTATCAAAACTCACAACGGTGGAAATGCGCTTTCAATCATTCAGAACGAAATGCCCGACGCGGTGCTATTGGATATTATGATGCCTGATATTTCGGGTATCGAGGTTTTACGCTTTATGCGCCGCGAACCCCGCTTACGGCGGATTCCGGTCGTGATCGTTTCTGCCAAGGCGCTGCCATCCGATATCCGCGCCGGAATGGAGGCAGGCGCTACCGCCTACCTGACCAAGCCCGTGGGGCTGGATGATCTCCGCCAAACGGTAATAAATGTTCTTCAGGCGGCGCAAGCCCAGGAGACCGACCCGCCGGCACATAATGCCCTGGAAGAGTAAATAAAAAAAACGCCCCGCTGACTGTTGCGGGGCGTTTGGCTTTGTTGGAATGGACTAGTCGGTAACTGTGACCGGGTCATCGCCGTGATCGGTGTTCCATTTGGCGATGAGTTCGTCGCTGGTCTTGCCGATGTTCTCGCGGTTGAGGATGGTGCCGCTGAAGGTGCCGGGGAAGTTGATGCCCGCATTCATGGCGGGGTCGGCGCGGAAGGAGATCGCAAAGTAGCCATCCAGATCAATGGTGGGCGTGAAGATACCCAGCCCATCCACTTTGACGGCGCGTCCGGCGCGGCAGAATTCAACGACCTGGTCGCGGACTTCTTTGATGCTCTGATCGAGGGCGCCTTCCACGATGCCGGTGGCACGTGAGACAGCACGGACTAATTCTGGTTTTTGAACGGTGTTGCCCTGTTCAATACGAGGGCGGTAGGCATTGACTGCTTTAATACGAGGAGCCATTTTAATTTTTTCCTTTAGGTTAATAAATTTTTAGTCTTGCCGTTCAAGGGTCGGCGTGGTGCACACACGGCTGACTCTCTGGGTCTGACATTGCCGCTATTATAAAAAAATTTTTCATTTTGTGTTTTGCGTTCTTGTTAATTTTTATGATTCGCTATAAGGAAAACTTTTCCGATTCGTTAGAATCGAGATTTTCGATCCAATAATTTCCTACGAGGCAATGGTCAACTTCCTACAAGGAAGTGAGTCGTTTCCTATGAGGAATCAAAGTGTTTCCTTATAGGAAACCAGGTGAACCCTTATAGGAAACCAGGTAAAAGCTTACAGGGAATTTGACACATATTGGAATTGGTGACTTTTGACAGTTGTATCGACTTAGGTTTGGCTGTATGCTATAGTCATCCTATTCATCAGAAATAAAGTGGAGGACTTATGCGTTGCGCAGCCTGTGGAAAAACGATCCCGAACGACAGCAATTTCTGTAATTATTGTGGGAAACCGATTGCAAATAACATCAATCAAGTTGGTGTGCCTCAAGATTGCGCCTGGTGCAGTGGGCGTGGAAAATCCAGCGGTTTTCTGATTGACCCAGCCTGCCCCGCTTGCGGCGGCAAGGGCAGCGTGTTGGTTGTTGCGCCTCCAAAAAAATGTGCTTTATGTAGTGGACGAGGTCGAAAGAGCGGCTTTCTGAACGACTCTCCCTGCCCAGCCTGCAACGGGACTGGCTGGGCACATATCATTAAATAATCGTAATGCAGTTGTTCTTTCACAAATGGGGTTTGTTTTAAAGTGAAGGGCTGAAAACCTTCTGCATCCTCGTTAGCATCCGCGCCATCACGGACACCGCCCGCTGGTGGCCGTGGCATTCGTCAATCGACAAAACGGGAGGCGTGGTCTATACTTAACGAATAAGCCCCGCGGCTGGTACCACGAGGCTTTGACATAGACTACGCGATCGAGCGCGTAGCGGATAGGGAAATCATAGCATAATCCCACCGCCTGCGCAAATGTGTGGGCGGTTTTTGTTTTGAATAAAGCATGTGTGAAACAATGGAGACGATATGACTGTAGATAGAAACGATCAAGATTCAGCAGCCGAAGTTGTCCAATTTCTTATTCCAGGCAAGGCAAACCAAAAAGAGTGTCTTGAGTTTCTTGCCAATTCAATTGAGATTGCTCATGCTTTAGCTCCTGATCGCTGGGGCGTTACACTAAAGGAAGATCTGTTAAGACTTAACGTCGGTAGAATTGAGGTACTTGCATTCTATTCAGGCATTCTTCGTTGCATACTTGATCTTCATACGATTCCAGAGAAGCTAGAGAAACTTCGAATAGATGAGACGGTCTATATATTCCCTGATAAGAATGACCCCGAAGCAGGATTCTACAAGTCTGTGCCTGGATCAGTAGCGTGCAACATGTATGTTACAGACACAAAAAAAGTGCTTCCGCTAATCCAAGACTCTCATCGGATTCTAGTAGAGAACGCTTCAAAAACAAGTAGGCATACAATGACAAAGGGCGCGCATTCGCCAGCGGTAATAGACTATCTATCTTCATATTTAGGACGAACGATCCATCAACCTGAATACTAAAAGAACAAGACAAAAGTAATATTTTTTGAGTTGAGCCACAGACCTGACAGGTCTCATTAGCGCCGTTGCCTTCATGAGAAACTGCGTGGACACAGGTTTTGATTTATCAGACTACACCGAAGACCTGTCAGGTCTTTTTATTAGGAGCAATCATTTTGTTCGAGCAAACTTTCAAAAACATTGACGATAAATTGTGGAAGGACGCGGGTTGTTCCAGTGAGTTGGATTATGTGGAGCAGACTTCGTGGATTCTGTTCTTGAAATATTTGGATGATCTGGAGAAGGATCGCAAGGATTCGGCAGAGCTTTCGGGGAAGGATTATGCGCCGATCATCACGGGTAAATTCAAATGGGATAAATGGGCAACACCCAAAGATAAAGATGGCAAACTCGATCACCACAAAGCTGCTACAGGCGATGACCTGATCGATTTTGTGAATGTTGAATTATTTCCGTATTTGAAAAAGTTCAGGACGACGGCTGACCATGCGGATACGATTGAGTATAAGATCGGGGAGATTTTCAGTGAGTTGAAGAATCGCATTCAGAGCGGATACAACTTGCGCGAAGTGATTAATCTCGTGGATGAGCTGCGCTTCCGTTCGTCGAAAGAGAAGCATGAGCTGAGCGTGTTGTATGAGGAGAAGATCAAGAATATGGGCAACGCGGGCAGAAACGGCGGGGAGTATTACACGCCGCGCCCGCTGGAGAAGGTGATCGTAAAAGTGGTTGCGCCACAAATTGGGGAGAAGGTCTACGATGGCGCGGGCGGTTCGATGGGGTTTCTCGTCGAGGCGTATGAGTTCATGAAAGCGAAACCAGCTCTCAGTACGAAAGAGGCGGACGTCCTCCAGAAGAAAACATTTTACGGCAAGGAAAAGAAGTCGCTGGCGTATATCATCGGGATTATGAATATGATCCTGCATGGCATCGACGCGCCGAATATTTTGCACACGAACACGCTGGCGGAGAATCTGTCTGATATTCAGGAGAAGGATCGCTACGAGGTGGTGCTGGCGAACCCGCCCTTTGGCGGCAAGGAACGCGCCGAGGTGCAGCAGAACTTCCCGATCAAAACGGGCGAGACGGCGTTTTTGTTTTTACAGCACTTCATCAAGATCTTGAAGGCGGGCGGCTCCGCCCGCGCGGGCGTGGTGATCAAGAATACGTTCCTGTCGAATACCGATAACGCGTCGGTGAGTTTGCGCAAGCAACTGCTCGAAACCTGCAACCTGCACACCGTGCTCGACCTGCCAGGCGGAACGTTCACGGGCGCGGGCGTGAAGACGGTGGTTTTGTTTTTTGAGAAGGGCGCGCCGACCAAGAAAGTCTGGTTCTATCAATTGAATCTGGAGCGCAACCTGGGCAAGACCAACCCGCTCAATGAAGCGGATCTGGCGGACTTCTTGAAACTGCAAAAGTCGAAAGCGGACTCGGAGAACTCGTGGACGTTGAATATTGCAGATGTAGACCCCGCTTCCTTCGACCTTTCGGCGAAGAACCCGCACAAACAAGCGGATGCTACGCTGAGAGCGCCTCTAACTATTCTCGACGAGATGAAGTCGCTCGATGAAGAGAGTGCGAAGATTTTGAAGACTATCAAGGAAATGTTATGAAGAAGGGCTGGAAAATAAAAAAGATAGGTGACATATGTGGTTTGATGACTGGCGGAACTCCAAGTAGAAGCAAGCCAGAATATTTTACTAATGGGAAAATTAGATGGCTCGTTTCTGGTGATATTCACCAAAAAGAAATTTTTGATTGTGAAGGACGAATCACCGATGAAGGCGCACAAAACTCAAGTGCAAAATATTTGCCTGTAAATTCTGTTCTTATGGCATTGAATGGTCAAGGGAAAACTCGTGGTACTGTGGCTTTATTAAGAACTAAAGCAACATGTAATCAATCATTGGTTAGTATCTATCCAAAAGATGTAACAGAATTAATGCCAGAATTTCTTTATCATAATTTGAATGGCAGATACGAAGAAATAAGAAAAATTACGGGCGATGATAATAAAGACAGGCGTGGATTAAACATGCCTTTGATAAGAAACATAGAAATCCCCATTCCTCCCCTCCCCGAACAACAGCAGATCGTGTCCCTGCTGGACGAAGCGTTTGAGTCGATTGCGGGAGCCAAAGTCAACGCCGAGCGGAATCTGGTCAACGCGCGGGAGTTGTTTGAGTCGGTGTTGGAAAGTGTATTTGATAATCCGCACAAGGGATGGAAAAAAACAACTATTGGCGATGAGATATCTTTGTTTACAGGTTTCCCATTTAAAAGTAATCGTTATGTTGAAGATGGAATTCGATTAATCAGGGGCGACAACATAATTCAAGGCTCATTACGATGGGACGATGTTAAAAAATGGAATAAGTCTGAGTATTCTGAATATTCTACATACGCACTACAAGAAGGCGATTTGGTTCTTGCAATGGATCGTCCGTGGGTTAAGGCTGGTTTGAAATACGCCATGATTTCAAAATCAGATTTGCCAAGCCTTCTTGTTCAACGAACTGCTTGTTTACGAAGTGGCAAAAATCTTATAAATCCATTTCTTCGATATATTATTAGAAGTCAAAATTTTATAAAGCATATTCTTGGTGTTCAAACTGGAATTGGTGTTCCACATATCAGTGGTGGTCAGATAAAGGATTTTGAATTCCACCTTCCACCGCTCGCCGAACAACGCGCCATCGTCGCCAGGCTGGATGTCCTTTCGGGGGAGACGAAGAAGCTGGAGGGGATTTATGAGCAGAAGATTGACGCGCTGGAAGAACTAAAGAAGAGTGTTTTGGGGAAGGCGTTTGAGGGAGAGATGTAGAGCGACCCCCATCCGTCTTCCCCCAAATTCCAAAGTGCGGAATTTAGGGG
>JBDTWO010000235.1:0-6131 GCA_040006635.1 Chloroflexota bacterium | reverse complement strand
TTCAGGGCGCAAGGAATTGACGCGCACCATCATGGAGTTCTACCGCCTCGGGCGCGATTCTGTAATTGATTACACCCAGGATGTGTACAAGCAGTTGAATCAGCACTTCCTTGCCAACAAGGGCAAACTGTTCCGCATCATTGATGGCGTGAACGCCCTGCACCAAAAGGGACAGATGTCTTCTGCCGACCAGGGCTGGAACGTGGTGCTTTCGCTCTACCAGAACCTGGGCATCATGCAGGATGGCATCTTTGGCGGCGAGGTCATACTTATCCCGTTCGATATCGAGACCATCGCGCGCATCCCGAAGACGGTGTATGCCTTCAACCCGATGCTTTTCGTGTGCGAGTCGCTTGAGCAGATGGACGATCTGCTGGAGTCGTATCTGGGTCCGATTGCGGCGAGGGATTGAGATGATGAAAAGCCGCCTCTATCTTTAGAAGAGGTGGCTTCTGTTTCGATTGGCTTTTGTTACTTTGATAGATTTAGGTAAATCTATAGGGCATGGATTCTATTTGAGCACAGGAAAACTCGAAGCCAGAAAATGCCACAGCCCCCACTTGTCAGGCGCAGTTTTGTTGGGGGTGCGCTGGGATAGGGCATATATGTTGGCTCAAGTTAGGCTATCAACATATCCGCAATGCGATTCATCACAGTACGAGCAGATGGACGGTCGTAATTTGATAGGATAATCACTGTATATCCAAAATCATACATCAAAGCAAAAGCGTCACCGCCCATGGCTCGTCCGCCATGCCCTATAACGTGCCCATGCTTTCCATCATCAATAATGTGAAAGCCGTAACCATAACTTACGCCTGCTTGTTCGCCTTGGGCGTGAGATGTAAAGCATAGTTCTGTGTGATAACTGTCTAATAATTGCCGATTCTGAAGCGCTTGACAGAAAAGAAAAATATCTTGCACTGTCGAGAAGCAATGTTCAGACGGACTGCCTTTAACCCCATAAATGAATTGATTACTGCGAAGCTTCCCATCTTCTGGGCTAAACCAGTTTTCACGGGTATACCCAACCGCGAAATTTGCAATCGGTAAGTCCATTTCGTAAAAGCCGGTATCTTTCATGCCCACAAATTGAAAAATTTCCTGTTGCATGAATTCGTAGTATGACATTCCTGTTACTTGTTCAATCAAAGCGCCAAGAATAACATAGCCAGAATTACCATAATGATGGCGAGTTCCAGGCGGGAATTCAAGGGGTGTATCGGCGAATAATTTCAGATAGTCGGCTATTGTGCGTAAATCAGAGCGTGCTGCTCGATATGCGTCATTCCAATACCTGTCAAATCCTGCGGTATGCGTCAGAAGTTGGTGAATGGTGATTTGGTCAGCGTATGGCAAGTTGGCATTGTAATTGGCAATAGGTAGATGAAGGTTAAGTTTCCCTTTCGCAACCAGTTGCATAACGGCTATCGCTGTAAACATTTTTGTAACGGAAGCAATGTTGAATTTGGTATCAGCCTGATTACGCAATACTTGAGGTTGAATCGCGTACCCGCGAGCAGTTGTTAGAATTAGCTGATTATTATGGGCAATAAGCACGGCTCCAGAAAATTTGTCAGCAGATTCCTGCTCATCTAAAAAAGTTTGCACTTTCTCAATCAATTCATCATCATTCAAGCGACTCTCCTTTTTTACTATAAATGGATTAGATTGTGCCAGCAACTCAACGATGCATTATATGGAATTTCTCCCACACATGAAGATACTATACAACACTTTGTTTGTACTTGCAACTTTATCTTTTGCGAATTGACTCGCTTACGCACATCACAACCGCCAACACCACCCATGCAACAATTTGCGCCAATCGAAACTGACCGAACACCAGTATGCTATCTCCGCGAAAGGCTTCGAGAAAGAGACGTGTGCCAGCCGTCAGCGCGGTGAAGTTGAGAAAGAGAATGCCTGGGGGAGAATCTGTTTTGCGAAACCAAAGGAAGCTAAAAATAATTAACGATGCGATCAACTCATAAATTTGAGTTGGATGGCGTGTGGCGTTCCATAGGTCAATGCCCCAGGGGAGAGTCGTGGGGCTGCCGAAGGCTGTCCCTGCGGCGAGGTGGGAGAGGTGGAGTCCGACCGCGAGCGCGGCAAAGAGCGGCGTCAGTGCATCGAGTGTGCCCCACAGCGGAAGTTTCTGGCGTTGTCCGTAGATCAAGCCAACGAGAAACATGGTAATCAACCCAGCTATCGGGTCGAAGAGATCAGGGTTGGGCGAGAGAATACTCAGCGGCGTGGGTGTAAACGCGGAGAAATTTGCCAACGCAAAAAGCACACGTCCGCCGAGGATGTAGGCGATGATGTTATAGAATGTGATGTTGTTGAGCGCGTCTTTAGAGATGCCGTGACGTTCTGTCCGTTTTTCGGCGAGGGATAGTCCGATCCACAAGGCGGCGAAGACCAGGATGAAGTGACGGGGTGGAGCGAAGAGGTTGCGGAATATGGTGATCATATCAATTTCTTTGGACACTGAACACACGGAAAGAACGGAAAAATCTGTAAAAATACAGAAAGGCTCCGTGGCGTCCGTGAAATCCGTGTCCCAAACATTATCTCAAAATCTCCTCAACCCTCGTCCTCAGCAACGCCTCTGCCATCGGACCACCGATCACCACTTCGTGGATGATGCCGTCGCGTCCGATAAAGAACGAAGATGGGAGTGAGCGCAGTTGATAGGCTTTTCCTACATTGCCGGTTTCATCGAGTAGGATGGGGAAGGTGAGTCCCTGCTCGGTGACGAAGGGTGTGATCTTGGTTGGGTCATCTTGATAGGTCATGTCCACGGCGAGTACGACGAGTCCCTGGTCTTTGTATTCGTTATAGACTTTCTCGATGGATTTCATTTCCGCGCGGCAGGGCGGACACCACGTTGCCCACAAATTGACGAGTACCGCCTGTCCGCGTAGGTCGGAGAGTTTGATAGTTTCACCGATAGTGGTCTTCAACTCGAAGTCTGGTGCGAGAAATCCTTGTTGCGGCGCTGGGACTTCGCCAGCGGTGGATGCACCGGATTTGTCTGCGCTGAGGAAGATCCACGTAAGACCGAGGATGAGAATGAAAGAGTAAGTAAGTTTGCGTTGGGTGGATTGCATGTGGGTAGGATGCTTTGTGGAGTTTGAGTCTTTCCTGATCTAATGGTCAAGATTATTTACCACTGAGACACGAAGCCACGGAGTTTTAAAGGTTTTTTCTGTAGTACAAGCACTACAACACAATGGCAAAACTATCCCTCAAATGGAAATCCGCTTGTGCACCGGGGTGCACGAACGCCCAGTAGGTTTCGTTTCCGTCCGCGGTTTGGATGATGGTTGTGATGCCGATTTGTAAATTTTGCACCGGTCGGATGATTGGGTTCAAGTCTACAGAAACATCGAGCGAGAGTTTATCATTTAATTTTCTGAGTTCAAACGGAAGTTGCGTAAACGCGGACTCCTCCCGCATGTTGACCTGACGGTACGCATCCATGGCGTAGACGTTCCAATCGCCGGATGGCGACATGTTGAACTCCCAATACTGCGGCTGATCTTGGACAGCGATAAAAAATTCGAAGCAAGTGGCTTTCCATAAGTCGTGTTGGCGGGAGGAAGTCGTTGGCGTGGGCAGGAGGATGTTTTCGATTTCCCCATGTACGGAATAACAGATGGAGAGGAGATGATCTTGCCGTGTAACTGTCCCTTTGATTTCGATGGTGGGAATATTTGATGCGGGATAGGGTGTCAGCGAGAATATAGGCACGTGTATACCTATCTACTTGCAACCGTCTTCTCAACCAAATTTCGGATATCGGCTTCGTGTGCCTCGATCGATTCAGTCAACTTGAATTGGACCAGCGCGCGATGCAGGTTATGCCCGGGATATTTGACTTTGAAGTACACGTCACCGGCAAGATGGTCGGTGAAGAAGCGCAGTCCCAGTTCAAAGGCGATCAGGCGGATAGAGGCAAACAGATATTCGTAATCGGCATCCGTGAGGAAGGCGCGGGCTTCGGTGAGATAACCTTCCAGGATCGCTGAACCAATTTCCGGGTCGAAATGAACCGCTTCCCAGTCCTCGGCATCTTCACCTAGCGGATTGCATCCCGAACGCAGACAGTCACCGATATCGTAGTGGACGAGTCCAGGCTTGACGGTATCGAGGTCCACGATGCTGACGGCTTTTCCGGTCGTGCTGTGGATCATTACGTTGTTGACCTTGGGGTCGCCGTGGATCGGGCGGATCGGCAGTTCTGCGTTTTCAAGCACGTAAGCGAAGTCGCGGCGCTGCTCAATGAACTGGATACCGTATTTCACTTCAGGCGTAGTATGTGTTCCGTTTTGCGAAAAGGTCCAATCATACTGCCCCAGATAGCGCGGCGTGACATGGAAGCCCTCGAGCGTATCGGCAAGCGACTCGATGGGCAGATCGCTGATGAGGTTTTGGAACGTGCCGAGCGCATGACCCACTTCACGCGCATGGTTCAGGTCTTTGATGATATCGTGCGATTGGGCGTTATCCACAAAACTGATGGCGCGCCAGAAATTATTTTCTTCGTCGATGAAATAATCCTTGCCGTCTTTTGCCGGGATCACCCGCGGCGCTTCCCAGGCGTGCCCCTCTGTGCGCACGCGGCGATGGACATGTTCGGTAAAGGTGCGCATGTTCTGCATAATGAGTTTCGGTTGCTTGAACACATGCGTGTTGATGCGTTGCAGAACAAATTTATTTTCTGCCTCTGTGTCTAGCGTGACGATGTAGGTGTCATTGATATTGCCGTTGCCGAACTCTTTGACCTTGATAACGTTCCCACCATGGTTGAATTGTTCCGCGATAATTTTGAGATTTTCCAAAGATCTGCCTCTTAATTTATGATAAGGATATTATAACGCCCTCATTGCGATGGTAAAATGGAGTATCTCAACGAATAGGTTACATACACATGACTGACGATCTTCAACTTCGCGCGATCAATACCCTCCGCTTTCTTTCAGCTGACGCTGTTCAAAAAGCTAACTCGGGTCATCCGGGTTTGCCCATGGGCGCCGCCGCCATGGCATATACGATTTGGACTCGCCACCTGCGACACAACCCCCGCAACCCCAAATGGATGGGACGTGACCGCTTCATCCTTTCGGGTGGGCATGGTTCGATGCTCCTATATTCTCTTCTGCATCTGACGGGTTACGACGTGAGCCTCGACGACCTCAAGAACTTCCGCCAGTGGGGCAGCATTACGCCCGGTCACCCAGAATACGGACTCACCCCTGGCGTGGAGATGACAACCGGTCCGCTTGGGCAGGGATTCGCTACCGGTGTAGGCATGGCAATTGCACAAGCGCATCTCGCAACGTTATTTAACAAACCAGGGCACGAACTCATCCCGTCGTATATTTATGGCATCGTTACTGACGGTGACTTGATGGAAGGCGTTTCCTCTGAAGCCGCGTCATTGGCAGGGCATTTACAACTTGGTCGCATCATTTATCTGTACGATGATAATCACATCTCGATTGATGGTTCCACGAATCTGGCTTTCACCGAAGACCGTGGCGCACGTTTTGAAGCCTATGGCTGGCATGTCCAAAAAGTGGAAGATGGTAATGACGTGGAAGGCATTGATGCCGCCATCAAAGCTGCAAAAGCCGACCCGCGTCCGTCCATCATCATGTGCCGCACTACAATTGGTTTCGGCGCACCGCATAAACAAGGTACATCTAAGGCGCACGGCGAACCGCTGGGCGATGAAGAGCTCAAGCTGGCAAAAGAAAATCTCGGCTGGCCCGTAGAACCGCGCTTCTTTATTCCTGACGATGTGCTGACTTTCTTCCGCAAAGCCGTTGACCAGGGACGTGAACGCGAATTCGATTGGAAGATGAAATTCGATGCGTACAAGAATTTGCATCCACAATTGGGTTCTGAATTAGCACGCCGCTTGACTGGGAAATTCCCGGAGGATTGGGCGGCTGAATTGCCAGTGTTCCCCGCCGATGCAAAAGGTATGGCAACGCGAGCTTCTTCTGGCAAGCTCATCAACGCCTTAGCTCCAATCCTGCCCGAACTGATCGGTGGCTCCGCAGACTTGGCTCCCTCCAATAACACCCACATTGATGGCAGTTTGGATTTCGAAAAAGAAT
>JBDTWO010000234.1:0-6143 GCA_040006635.1 Chloroflexota bacterium | reverse complement strand
ATATAAGCCAATGTTGGTTGCATATTGATTTCCCTTAAATGGTTTGCGGCGGGCTTAGCCCGCCGCTGATATTAGTTTGGTTTCTTTAGTTCTTCGATCGTCTTGTAAATATCAAGAAGCTCAACTTGAATTTCATCGCGGTCGCGCACCGACTGCTGCAACAGCGCTTCGAACGCAGGTTTCTGATCGGGCGGCAGGGTCGGCAATAAACGTTCTGCGCGTGCGATCTGCGTATTCTTATGCCGCAGTTTATTCTCCAGCCGCGTGCGGTAACCTTCATAGAATTTTTCCATATCGAGCGGATGCGGCTGCGTGAACGGTTGACTCGTCACGAGCTCTGCCACCGTCAACAAGAAATCTTCAGTATCGATCGGCTTTTCCATAAAGCGCGCCGCGCCCAGACTTAAGGCAAAATCCTTATCCTCGGGCGTTACGTACGTGGCTGAAAGAAATACAACGGCTATACCGCGCGTATCGGGGTTCAGCCGCAGTTTTTGCACGAACGCATACCCATCCATCTTGGGCATCAGAATATCCGTGATGATCAACGCCGGTCGCGTTTTCGAAATCACTTCCAGCGCCTCTTCACCATTGCGGGCCGTAATCACCGCATAGCCCTTGAACCGCAACGTCACCTCGAGCAGTTCAAGTACATTCGGGACATCTTCAACGATCAGGATAGGTCCATTTAAATTTGACATAAAGATATTTTAGCCTCATTCAGGATGAAGGACAAGCCTGCCTCTTTTTCAGACGTGAGCCTGCTTCGGTTTCAAAATGCCTTTTTCGATCTGACAACTTCGTCGGGCAGATTGGTAATCCGCCTGTTTACTTTACCATGCGGGATAACATCCCGCTCCACGCAAAAGCGCTACCCGTTCCAGATCCGCGACCCCAACGCCGAGCGGATGAACTCCACCGCCAGGATCGCAGTCTGATTCTGCTCATCCAGAATCGGATTCACTTCCACCATGTCCATGCCGATCAGCTTGCCGGTTTCAGCGATCACCTCGCAAGCCAGGTGCGCTTCACGGAAGGTCAAGCCGCCAGGGACAGGTGTCCCCACACCCGGCGCATGCCGCGGATCAAGTGAATCCATATCAAACGATAGATAAATCCCATCCACATCCTGGCTGACACGTTCGATGGCTTGCTCCAAAGCTGTGACCATACCGAGACGGTCGATCTGTTCCATGCTCTGCACCATCACACCCGCTTCGCGCAGGTTTTGTTTTTCGCCCGGGTCAAGGTCACGCGCTCCGATCACAGCGACCCGCCTCGGGTCCAGAATCGGAGGCGTTTCGTCCCAGAGTGAGACGAGGCGCGGATCGCCGAATCCGCATAAGGCCGCCAGCGGCATCCCGTGAATATTTCCAGAAGGCGTGGTTTCAGGCGTGTTAAAGTCGGCATGTGCATCGATCCAAATCACGCCCAGTTTTTTCTGTTTCGCCGCACCGCGGATCGAACCGACTGACAAACTATGGTCGCCGCCCAACACCAACGGGAAGCGCCCGCCCTGAATGGAAGTCGCCACCGCGCCGCCAATACGCCGTCCCATCGGGATGATGCAATCGATGTACTTCAGCTTGGGGTCAGTGATCTTACACATCTCCTGGATGGGCACTTCGATGTTGCCTTTATCTTCAACCGTATAACCAAGCTCTTCAAGTTTTTGATTGAGATGAGCGTATCGAATTGCGCTGGGACCCATATCCACACCGCGCCGCCCGGCGCCAAGGTCAATGGGTACACCGATCAAGTCTATTTGCATGAATTGCTCCTAAAACAACTTAATGACTATATTGAAGAACTTTATTTTTCCCCGCATCCTTGGATTTGTACAGGGCTTTATCCGCGGCTTGCAGAATGACATCACCAGTCTTGCCATGTAATGGGAAGGTTGCCACGCCAGCCGAGAAGGTGGCGGATAATTTCATACCTTCATAATCGATCACGCTTTCCGAAAAATCCTGCCGCCACATTTCAGCGCGTTCATAACCGACCTCCAGCGAAACATTTGGCATGAGGATGACAAACTCCTCACCACCATAACGACAAACTATATCGCCACGCCGCGAATGATCGTTTAGGAACTTGGTAATAGCTTGCAAAACCAGATCGCCGCACTTATGACCATAGGTATCGTTGAACTGCTTAAAGTTATCCATATCCATGATCACGATCGTGACCGGTGTCTTCTCACGTTCGGCGCGCGCCACTTCTCGATCCAAAAATTCGGACAGGTAGCGGCGGTTGTAGGCATTGGTCAGCGGGTCGCGGATCGACAACTCTTCCAATTCTTCACGGAGCTTATTGATTTCCTGCAATTGGTTGCTGAGCGTATCATTCAAATACTTCAGATCGTTCTCGAGCCATTTCCGTTCGGTTACATCATGCGCCACAATGACGCGTCCATCCAATTGCTTGAACTGGTTATACAGGGCGGAAACATTCAACTCCAAAGTACGCGGCGGGTCGCCGGGGATTTGGATCTCTTCGTGGGTTTCATCCTCGGTCAGGAAACGATTGATGAGTTGGGGCCAGGCACTGAACACTTCCAGGGGATCTTTGCCGATGATCTCATCCAGCGACTTGCCCAGCATTTTTTGTGCCACGGAGTTTGCATCCAACACACGGTCATGCGCATCCACGACAAAGACCATTTCAGGGATATGCTCCAAAACCGTGTGACGCGCGATCGGGATCAGGTCAAAAAGCCGCAGACCAAACACACCTGCACTAAGCAGGAAGGCTGTCAATGTGAAGGAGATCGGGGTTAGGTCAATGGAAAGGGATAAATTAGGTATGATCCTCGGCGCAAATTGATAAAAGACATTGACGATCAACGGGATCAACACTGCCCCAATCAATACTACCAATTGTTTCCGATAAATATTCCGATAATAAACAAAGCGCCAAACCAACACACCCATCCCCACCAGATTGAGAACATACGCCTGGATTGCCGACACCAAATACCAGGGTCCGCGTTCGATGACTAAAGGTCCACTACCGGCCGAGGCGGGGTGAACAGCTGTATAGTAGTAGTGAAACAGCGCATCCGAGGCTATGAATACAAAAGAAATTAAGGGGATCACGAAGAATAGCGCGGCTGTATATCTATTCAGCCACCTATCCACTTGTGCATATTGCACCGTGAAAATAAACCAGAACGCTGGAACGGTGAGAATACCGATATTCTCCATGCGCAGCCAGAAGATCTTGGCTTCCAGTGTTGGAGAGATGGTGATCATGGCATAGCAAAATGCCCAAACCGCCAGGCTAGCCAGCATCCATCGCATCGCGTTCAGACCGGGCGCAGAGTGTTTGCGTCCCAGCAGAATGGCAATCGCAGATGCAATGCTTGCATTCGAAATCAAAATAATAACAAACACGATCCACTGCGTGCTCAAGAAAGAACTCTCCTCAAATAAAAAATGACGGGCGGCCCCGTCAGGCGAATTTTACTACCGGCATGGGAAATATTCTACATATTTTCAACACAATTATTCCAGGGAAATTCATCAAATATTCATCTTGAAGCCCTATAGTCATACGAAAAGGAGCATTCATTCATATGTCCACAAATTCTGCACCAAGTATCGCTGTAAAACCAAAACGCTACCATCCCGCTTTGGTAGCCTTGCACTGGCTGATCGCCATTCTGATCTTTGGAGCATTTTTTCTAGCGCAAGGCGGTGAAGGCGAAGGGGATCGCGGCAGGTTCCAGCCCGGACAAGGGAACTTTCAACAACCAGGATTTCAGCAAGGTAATCAAGCACCCTTAGGTGGCGGGGATGATGACGCACCACCGGCAAACTTCCAGCCACAAATACAAGGGGCTCAGCCGGGCACCCCATCCCAACAACGCTCTCCGCAAGATGGCAATCAGGGCATACTTTCAACGATCGGTATTCATATGCTCGTGGGACTGAGCGTTCTGCTCTTGCTGATCATTCGTTTGATCGTGCGTTGGACAACGAAACATCCCGAATGGGCAAGCGCCGGCAATAAATTCTTCGACTGGGTCGGCGTTCTGACTCACTGGGGCCTGTATCTGCTTTCTTTTGGCATGGTCATTACCGGAATCATTCTGGCAGACCAACGCGGCATCCTCGCGCGGACATTCGGTATCGGTTCCACACCCACGCCGGGAAGTTTTGGTAGAGGCGGCTTTAGCCTGGGCTTCCTGCACGGTGGCATATGGGCACTATTAGCGCTACTCATGGCGGTGCATATCGGTGCGGCGTTATATCATCAGTTCGTCGTCAAAGATAATTTGATGGCACGGATGTGGTTTGGGAAGAGAACAGAGTAACGAAGAAAAAAGAGAGACTAAAATTAGTCTCTCTTTTTTCTTACCGCGAAGGCGCGAAGAGCGCGAAGGTTTTTTTAAATTAAAGGAGGGACGACTTCTTGGGGTAAGTCTGTCCGGGTAGGTTGAGAACAAAACGTTTTATTCCGTGCTTCATCAAAGGCACATTCCAGTTGAGCAGGAAGCCAAGTGTGCATCCTGTCAGTTTCATATAGGTCAGGAGTTGGGCTTCATGCACAGGTAGGAGTTTTTCAACAGATTTATTCTCAACAATAACCAATTTGTTGATAAAAGTATCAATCTTATAACCCGCATCGATCCTTTGGTCTTCATATATCAAAGGAAGTTTTACCTCGGTTTCCGGATCCCAACCTCGTTTTTTCAATTCATAAGCATGGCAATGTTGATAAGCCGACTCAAGCAAGCCCGGTCCTAAAGCCTTATGCACCTTGATCGCACAATCAACAACATCTGTAGCAATCGTCTCAATATCTACCATCTCTTCTTCTCCTTCTTAAAAATTAAATCTTAGCGACCTTCGCGTCTTCGCGGTAAAAAAGAATCAAGCCGTTCGGTAATACCCAACATCGACAGTATAGACTCGTCCACGCTTGATGACTTGTTTGACTAGGTTCGTGCCGTAGCGATAGCCGAGGTGACGGTAATCCGGCACGGACAGGATCAACATGTCCGCTTGTTTGCCGACTTCGATGGAGCCGATCGTATCGGCGCGGCGGATGGCATGCGCAGAGTTGATTGTTGCAGCAGCGATAGCTTGGGCGGGAGTGATCTTCATGGCACGACAGGCAAGCGCAATGATAAATTGCATGGACTCGTTCCACGTAGTGCCGGGGTTGCAATCGGTGGCGAGGGCGAAGTAGGCATCGGCGGCGATCAATTTTTGGGCGGGGGTGTAATCTTTTTCGGCGAGTCCAAATGGCGTACCGGGGAGCGATACGGCAACCGTCTCTGATTTTCCTAACGCAGCAATATCGGCATCGGATGTGACAACCAAATGATCTGCGGACGCAGCGCCCAACTCGACTGCAAGAGATGCACCGCCGAGGTTGTCAAATTCGTCAGCGTGGATCTTGAGCGGGAATCCCAGCGACCCAGCTTTGGTTAAGATCTGACGCGATTGATTTAAGTCGAAGGCTTTGGTCTCGCAGAATACATCCACAAATGGAAGTGGGAGTCGCGGCGCGTGAGTCTCCCACCATTCTTTGAGCATCGGCAACATCGTGTCGCAGACGAGGTCGGTGTAGCCCTGCGGGTTGTCTTTGTATTCGGGCGCGATGGCGTGCGCGCCGAGGAACGTGATGGCGAGATCGAGCGGAGACTCGTCGTCGAGGGCGAGCAGAGCTTTGAGGAGACGCAGCTCGGTGGCGGTTTGCAGACCGTAACCGGTTTTGGCTTCGGCAGTGGTGGTGCCGTGGACAAACATTCGGAGCAGACGCGAGCGACTCTGCGTGATGAGCGTCTCCATGCTGGCGGCGCGGGTCTGTTTGACGGTAGAGATAATGCCGCCGCCCGCCGCGAGAATATCGAGGTAGGGCACGCCGGACATTTTTTTCTCGAACTCATTGGCACGGTCGCCCGCCCAAATGAGATGCGTATGCGGATCGACAAAGCCGGGCATGAGCACACAGCCGCTGGCGTCGAGAGTCGGTTCGTCGGGATAGGCGGCTTTGAGTTCGACGGTAGTGCCGACGGCGATAATCGTTTCATCGCGCACGACAACCGCGCCGTTTTCGATGATGCCAAGGGTGCCGAGGGCATGTCCACGTTGGGGACCGCCTGCGAGGGTGAGGAGTTGGGAGGAGGAGTG
>JBDTWO010000233.1:0-6163 GCA_040006635.1 Chloroflexota bacterium | reverse complement strand
GTATCTTGAGGGCATTCCCCTTTTTCGTCAACTCTATTTCACATCAGACGTATTATATAACGGAATCAGTTTTCGGCTGCCCCGAAGGGGGGAAGCGTGAAGAGGAAAGTAGAACCGTGTCCCAATTCACTCTCCACCCAGATCCGCCCGCCGTGGACTTCGATGATGCGTTTCACAAGTGCAAGCCCAACGCCTGTGCCTTCGCTCTTTGCATCCAGTTTGTTGAACAAGCCGAAGACGCGTTCATGATATTCCGGCGCGATGCCCATGCCGTTATCACGAACAAAAAATACGGGCTTGCCATCCTGCTCGCCGCGCTGTCCGATCTCGATCAGCGGACTGGGCTGCGCACCCATATACTTCACCGCGTTATCGAGCAGGTTCTGCAGGACCTCTGTCAGACGCTGACGATCTCCGTGGATACGCGGCAGGTTCGGCTGAGTCTGAACCGTGACCCCGCGCGCCTCAAGCTGTCCGTGGACGATGTCCATCGCTTCGCGTGCCAGATCGGTGAATGGAACGTTTTCAGGAGCATTCATCATGCGTCCAATGCGGGAGAGTTCGAGCAATTCATTGAGCAGTCTTTGCATTTTGTTGACCGCTTCTTGAATCCGCTGGGTGTCTTTCTTGAGCCGTTCCATGTTGCCGGAGGCGGCGTCGATCTCAAGATAGCCAAGAAAGCCATTGATGGTGACCAGCGGGGATTTCAAATCATGCGAAACGGTATAGGTGAAGCGTTCCAACTCCTCATTCTTGGCTTCCATCTCTGTCATGAGCTTTTCGCGCTCTGCTACAGCCTGCCTACGAGAAGTTACATCTTCAACGGTGCCCTCATAATACAAAACTTTTTCGCTTCCATCCATGACAGCCTGAGCGGTCATGGATGCCCAGAATGTGGAGCCGTCTTTGCGACGGTCCAAAGTTTCATAACCAACCAACCTCTCGCCAGAAGCCAGCCGCTGGCGCACGTCATACCGCTGTTCGGCATCCACATAAATTTGAGTACCAATATCATTCACGCTGCGCATCATATCTTCAGGCGAATCGTACCCATAGATACGCGCCATGGCTGGATTGACATTGACGAAGTGTCCATCATCCGTGCTTTGAAATATCCCATCGATCGAATTGTTGAAGATACTGCGATAATTTTCCTCGGCGCGTTTACGTTCGGTAATATCCAGCCCCGAAGTTAATGTGTATTGAACATTGTCCACCAAGAAGTCTTCGCTGGAAAGGATGACAAAACCCAATTCGCCCGAGCCACGGCGGTAACGCATTTCAAAATCTTTCAAGAAGCCCTGCTCATCAAGGGTCTGCCGCAAGCGCGTGGCATCGGCTGGGTCATAATAAATATTTAGCTCAGAAGCGCTATGTCCCACGATCTCATTTCGGTCAAAGCCAAACGCCTCTATAAAGGCTTTGTTGGCATCAATGAATAAATGACGAGTATCTTCAATGGTCATTAATACCTGTGTGGTGTGGAAGGCTTTGGAGAACTTCTCTTCTGAGAGCCGCAGTGCCTGTTCAGCACGCTTGCGTTCATCCAACTCGCGTTGTAAAGCCGCTTCATCCATCTGTCGTTTAATGGCCGCTCCCAACACATTGGATGCCACCCTAAGCACATCCACTTCCATGGGCGTCCACTCACGCGCGCCGACCATGTCGTCAAAGCCGATCGTCCCCCATTGTCGGCCATCCACCACAATCCGCATTTCAAGGAGGGCATAAATGCCGGTTGAAGCCATCCATGTTTGCTCTGCATCGGCTGCTTCCAGGAAATATGAGGTGTTACCCACGAACGGCTCCCCGCTATCCAAAATTGCATAGTATTGCCTGAATTCATCTTCATCGAAAACCGCGTTTTGATAGGCGGGATTATCGATCTCAGGCTTTTGACCCGGAGCTGTCCATTCATAGCGCAAGGAGCCCAACAAGACGCCATCAGTGCCGGTGTGTTTTTCGAACAAATAAGCATGCGAAGCATTGACCTCCTTGCCCAATCGCTCCAACACAACATTGATATGATCGCGCCAATTATGTGCCTTCAAAAATTGTTCCGCTGCAAAAGTGATCGCTTCAAGGATCGCTTCGCGCTTGCGCAAATTGACTTCGATCAGCTTGCGGTCTGTCACGTCGTGCAAGATCCCCACCGAAGCATAGGAATATTCCGCTTCATCAAAGAGTTCCACGGAGCTATCCGTGATCCACTTCGTCTCCCCGTTTTTGGCAGTCACACGCATATCCGACCGCCAAACTTTAAACCTGCCAGACCGCGAACCGGTAACTGCCTCATCAATTGGCAGACCTTCCCCCTCGCCCAGAGGAATATTCTCCTTCATAATATTCAGCCATAACTCCGTGGTGATCTCCTCCGGTTTATAGCCGATCATCTTCTCGATCCCGCTGCCTACGAACTCATAATTGTTTTTTGCGTAATTGCGATAGTACGGAACCGCACCCGCTGCCCCAATTGCCTGACGATAGATCCGTTCAGACTCATGGACAGCTGATTCAGCTTCCTGACGTTGGATCGCTCCGCTGAGAATGCCAGCCGCGATCTTAAGCGCATCCACTTCGGCTATACTCCAATCGCGTTCAGCCTCAAAATCGTCCACGCCAAACGTTCCCCACCATGCGCCATCCACGAACAACGGCACCTCCACCATGGCTTTCACACCCAGGTTGAGCAGCCTTTCCTTTTCGGCAGGCGGGAAGGTATCTGCATTCCCGATAAAAATACGACCGTGCCGCAGATCATGGTCGGTACTATCTTCATTCAAATTGATCGGATTGGGCACCTGGTAATACGGGCTCTCAAGATCACTGGCATGACCAGTCGCAGTCCATTCATATTTTAGGGCTGAGTATTCAACCTCATGTGCGCCAATAAAATGCTCGAACAAATAGACATGCGAAGCGTGAAAGGTTTTCCCCAACCGCTCCAAAACCTGATCGACATTAAGGCGCCAATCAGATGATTTCAAGAACTGTTCTGCGGCATACGTAGCCGCCGCCAGCATGGCTTCGCGCTGACGCAAACTGGCTTCGATCTGTTTGCGCTCGGTGATATCCTGCATGATCCCGATCGAGCCGTAGGATGTTCCACTCGCATCAAATAGCTCAATCGAGCTATCGGCGACCCATTTGGATCGCCCACCCTGCGCCAGAATGCGATAGTCACATTTCCAATAATTGAACTCGCCATTGCGCACACGCCTGCCTGCTTCTTTAAGATCAAAGCCAGCCAAGTCACCAACTAATTTATATTCCTGTACAATGCTATTCCAAAAAGGCTCCCTCATTTCCTCCGGCGCATATCCTGTTAGTCTTTGAAATCCCTGTCCTATAAACTGATAACTATCGGTTCTATAATCTCGGTAATATGGAACCGCCCCCGCCGCCTCAATCGCCTGACGATAGATCCGTTCAGACTCCCGAACAGCTGCTTCAGCTTCCTGACGCTGGATCGCTGCGCTGAGCACGCCCGCCGCGATCTTAAGCGCCTCCACCTCGGCACGATTCCATTCCCGTTCCTGCTCGAAGTCATCAAAACCGATCGCACCCCATTCCCGTTCATTGACAAAGATCGGCACTTCTAAAATCGACTTCACCCCCAGCGCTTCCATATTTTCTTTTTCAATGGGGTTAAAGGTGGCAGAATTCCCGATGCGTACATCACCACGCCGTAAAGCACTCACTTGCTCTTCATAGCCTTCCTGCTCGATCTTCGAATCTTGAAAATACGGACCATCGAGATCGCTCGGGTAGCCAGCGGCTGTCCATTCATAACGCATGGAAGTGACTGCCTCGCCCTGGGAATTTAGATGATCTTCAAAAAGATAGACATGCGTCACTCGGAGTGTTTTACCCAAACGCTCCAGTACCTGATTCATGTTGGCATGCCACTCTGAAGATTTCAAAAACTGTTCCGCCGCAAAGGTAATGGATTCAAGGATCGCTTCACGCTCATGCAATTGCGCCTCGGCGAGCGTGCGTTCGCCCAACTCCTGTTTCAATTGATCAAGCAGGTCGGCTTTATCAATCGCAATCGCCGCCTGCACCGCAATATTTTCGATCAACTGAATTTGATCTGGAGTATACGCATCGATCTGTTTGCTTTGCACTGAAAGCATGCCAATGGTATGCCCGTTGGAGATGAGCGGGACGCCCAAAAAGGTATGGACGGGTAAGACATTATCATCCACCGGGTTATATGCAATTTCCACTTCAGGTTCAAACATATCCGGCAGGTAGAGAGTTTTTCCGCCAAAGATCACTGCACCGGTCAGACCGGGTCTTTCATGTAACAAGCGTTGGGTATCATCCTTTGAATGGCTTTCATCAAAAAAGATCGGATAGCTGACAATATCGGTGGCTTCATGGTAAATAGCAACGTAGAATGCATCGACTTGAATAAATTTTACGATCTCAATTTGCAGTGCCAGCAGGGTGTCGTATAAATTTTCGCCGGAGGCAAGCAGAACACCCAGGCGGTACAACAAAGACATTTCTTCAGCGCGGCGTTTATCGATCGCCTCCAATTTGACGCGGTCCGATAGATCAGCGGCAATGCCGATCCAGCCGATCACAGCACCGGCGCTATCCCGCAGAGCAGATACAGTTCCCAGGACCGTTAATGAACTCTGGTCGCGCTTTTGAATCGCCAGTTCCCCAGACCAGACATCTCCACTGCGCAGAGCGCTTCTGATCCCTTCGCTCATTTCCGGCGTCATTTGGGTCGGAACCACATCATAATACTTGCGTCCAATGGCATCATTGGCTTCCAAACCGTAGAGTCCTACGGCGGCCTGGTTCCAGTAGATAATGGTATTGTCCAATAAACAGCCTACCACCGCCTGCCCAACCCGGTCAAGCATGGCTTTTTGGTTGGAGAGTTCCCGCACATACCGGCGGGATGTGCGAATGCTATTTTGCAAACTCTCCGTGATGAAACGGGCAATAAAAGCGATACTTATTACCATCAAACTAACCGACAGGAATAGCGCCAAGTCAGGCGGGTCAGGCTTATATGGCGGGGCAAATTTCTGATTTTCAGCGTACACAATAAACCCGATACTGGCGACACAAAGCAGAACATAAATCGAATAGGATTTCCGATCGATCAGCAGGCTGGCAAAAAGCAGCAGTACCGGATAGAGTATGACACTACTGGCATGAATACTGCCGGCTGAGAGAACACCCATGGTTAACAGCGCGAGTGCCACCACCAGAAAAAGATTTGAAGCGCTACGGATCTTTTTAGAGCGCACCAGTCCGATCATCACAATTTGAATCAGGATATCGGCTGCCATGAATGCCACATATCCGATCTGCCCAACCGCTGCGTAGACCACGCCCAGAATCAATGCCACAACAATCGAAACCAGCGCAATCGACTGAATATAAAGCGCGGACAGGTTATCTTCCTGGTCTTCAAAATCTGGCTGTTGCAGCCAGCTCATCACAGATTGGATACGTTGAACCATATAACCCATCTCCTATCAAAACTGCTGCATGCCTACAACGAACTCTGCAAAGTAAAATAAAATGTCGAACCTTTGCCCACTTCTGACTCCACCCAGATGCGTCCCCCGTGAAACTCTATGATGCGCTTCACGAGCGCCAGCCCGATGCCCGTGCCATCACTGGTCGCATCGAGTTTATCAAACAACCCGAAGATGCGGCTATGATATTCGGGAGCAATACCCATACCGTTATCACGCACAAAGAAGATCGGAACTCCGGCCGGAGCATTTTCGCTTACACCAATTTCGATCAAAGGATTTTTTTGATCACCCATATATTTGGCGGCGTTATCGATCAGGTTTTGCAGAACCTCTATCAGACGCGGCTTATCTATATGGACCAGAGGCAGGTTCGGCTGAGGCTGAAGCGTGATGCCACGTTTCTCAAGCCGCCCGTGGACGATTTCCAGCGCTTCGTTCACCAGGTCGTCAAAGGGCAAAGTCTGGGAGGTGTTGACGAGCCGCCCAATGCGCGAGAGTTCGAGCACATCCTTGAGCAATGTATCCATACGCACGGTGGCGTTACTGATGCGCTCAAGGTCCTTGCGGAAGGCATCCAGGTTGCCGGCTTGCACATCCTTTTCGAGATACCCCAAAAAGCCGCGGATGGTTACCAGCGGCGAACGCAGATCATG
>JBDTWO010000232.1:0-6300 GCA_040006635.1 Chloroflexota bacterium | reverse complement strand
TGGCCGGCAACGAGTCGCTGGCAGATGGAATTGATGAAGCTGCTGCCGCAGATATGCTGAAATGGGGTGAAGCGATCGCGGAATATTTCGTTCGGAAAACAGGCGAGATGGAAGATGAAGCGGCGGAAGAATTTCTCGCACCCTATTTGCGCGCTTCACGGAAGTTGATGCATGCCATCGGAAGCTGGGCGGCCGAAAAAGATCAGGCTGTCCGTTCAGAGTGGTGGACGCGCGTTGAACAAAATGGAAAGATCTTGTACGGAGATGGTCTTGTTTTGCCGCCCATGAATGAGGTGCTGGCACAGACCGGGGCTGAAGCAAGCGCGCAGCAAACGATTACTGGTTTGAAAACTTTATTTGATGGTTATGGTTTGAAAGGATAGTGTATGACGCGCAGACGGAAGACGTCAAAGTCACAGGGGGGGATCGTTACTTTACTGGTAACAGTTTTGCTGGTTATTTTCGGATATTTCTATTCCCTAGCCGGGGGTAACCCAGGCGGCACGACGACGGCAGAACCGCCAGCCGTGAATACACCTTTTCAACCGGATGCTTCACCAGTAGCAACCGTTGCAGGACAGTCACCGCTTCCGCCTCAGGCCGAATGGTGGCGGGTGTATTTTACTGATCCACTAACGATCAATGACCCTGCGAACTATTCGAATTCAATTGAACAAAGATTGATCGAGTTCATCAACGTGTCGCAGACCAGCATCCATATCGCATCCTTCGAGTTTGACCTGACGCCTGTCGCCGAAGCCTTGATCGCAGCTCACAAGCGCGGCGTGGATGTGCGCTGGGTGACCGACGACGAGTACGGACTGGGCGCTGATACGGATCCGGGGAACGGTCAATTTGCGATGTTGCAGAAAGCGGGGATCGAAGTCCGCTCGGATAACCGTACGGCCCTCATGCACAATAAATTCTGGATCTTCGATGGAACCGTCCTATGGACTGGTTCAACGAATATCACGAAGAATGGCATCTTTGTTCAGGATAATAACGCGATCGCATTTCAGTCGCCTGAGTTGGCTACGATCTATGAGCGCGAGTTTCAAGAGATGTGGGATGGTCAGTTTGGTCCCAAATCTCCCTCGCAGTTGTCACAGCAATCTCTGGTTTTGAATGGCACGCCGATCCAGGTGATCTTTACTTCCGAAGACCCGGCGCTTGAGTCTGCAATTATTCCACTGGTCAAGACGGCGACCAAAAATATTCGTTTTCTGGCGTTTAGCTTTACGGACTATCCGCTTGCAAAGGCGATGATCGACCGTGCCCAACAGGGCGTGGATGTGGCTGGCGTATTTGATAAGACCCAAGCCGGTGGACAGGGCGCTGAACTTGGGACATTCGTTTGCGCAGGTGTGCCCGTGCGCGAGGATGGCAACAAGCAATTCATGCATAACAAGATCATCATTGTAGATGAACGTTATGTGGTCACCGGTTCCTTGAATTTTTCGACCAGTGCAGAAGAAAGTAATGATGAAAATGTCATCATTATCGATAATCCTGATATTGCACGGCTCTATATGCAGGATTTTGACCGTGTTTGGAGTGTCGGTACGAACCCTGACCCCGCCAAAATTACCTGTCAACAGTGAATTGAAAGATGTCAGTAAAAACTGGCGACACCGTTCGAAATAATAGTGACATTCATCTGCCTTGGCTGTTTTCTCGGCGTAGTATAATCACCTCATGATAATCTGGACTGACAATCAAGTTGTCAGCACCGCTGATTGCGCGGTTAGATAAGTGTATCTGGTCAGGGTTTGCCCTGACCAGTTTATTTTTAAATGGAGAACACTATGAAGCTAAGCAAACTAGCAAGCGAGATCGTCGAATCGCCGACCCTTGCCTTGAACGAAGAGGCTCGTTTATTACGTGAACGCGGCGAAGCCGTGATTAACCTCGGCATTGGGGAGCCGAAGAATAAAACGCCCATCGCAGCCATCCTGGCGTCAGCCGCCAAATTGACCAGTGGTGAAGTGAAATATACACCTCCGGATGGCGTGGCTTCCTTGAAAAAGGCAGTCATCCGTTATACAGAAGAAAACTACGATCGGTTGGTTGCGCCGGAGAATGTGATCATCACAAATGGCGCGAAGCAATCGCTGTTCAATATCTTTTTCAGCATCTTGAATCCGCAGGATGAAGTGATCGTAGTTGCACCGTATTGGGTTTCGTACCCTGCAATCATCAAGATGTGCATGGGCAGACCCGTGATCGTGACTCCCGAAGACGGGACGTTCACGCCGCGCTTTGAAGATATTGAAAAAGCAGTCACGTCCTTCACGCGTGCGATCATTATCAATACGCCGAATAATCCTTCTGGTGTGATCTATCCGCCTGAGTTGCTCGAGAAACTTGTTGAACTGTGTGAACGTAAGGGGATTTATCTTGTCTGTGACGATATCTATCACAAGTTAACCTTTGATCGTAATGTATCCGTGCCTGCTTATCATTTTACAAAACGCGATATAGAAGACTCGCACATCATCGTGGTCAACGGTGTGGCGAAGTTATATGGCATGACCGGCTTCCGCGTGGGCTGGGTGGTTGGTCCGCGTGAGCTTGTGCGGGTGATGACGAATGTCACCGCGCAGACGACCTCCGGTGTGTCGCCTGTCAGCCAGGCGGCGGCTGAAGGAGCGCTGAACGGCTTACAGTCGGTGGTTGAGGCGTTGCGTCTTCAGATCCAAAATAACCGCGATGTCGTGTTGCAGGAGTTCAAAACGTTTAATGGCGCGCGTCTTATTGAACCGCAGGGCACGTTCTACGCCTTGCCCGATCTGCGCGCGTTCAACTCCAATTCTGTGGAAGTGGCGAAGTTCCTCTTGAAGAAAGCCATGGTGGTGACGGTGCCCGGTAAAGAGTTTGGGATGGAAGGACACATCCGCATCTCTTTCTCAGGGACGGTGAAAGATGTGACCGAGGGCATTGCCCGCATCAAGTGGGCGCTCGACCCAACCAGCCCGAATGAAATTTATATCGGTGATAAAAAGATGATCAGGGATTGGATGTAGGAGAAACGACGATGAATAATTTACTCAATATCAAAACTCCGGCAGAAGCCATTGCGCAAATCCGCAAGGCTGATTACAACCTATCGAATAATGGCGTGGGTAATTTGCGTTTGGCATATTGGAATTTGGCGACAGAAGCTCTCTATGAAGAAGCTGTCTTTCGCGGCGAGGGCGTGACTTCGGCGGGCGGAGCGTTCGTAGCGCATACCGGTAAACATACAGCGCGTTCAGCGAATGATAAGTTTGTGGTGCGGCATACTGATTCCGAAAAGAACATTTGGTGGGGTGTGTATAACCGTCCGTTCGAGACCGAAAAATTTGATGCGTTGTATGCACGCATGCTCGGATACCTGCAAGGCAAGGATGTCTTTGTGCAGGATGTGTACGCTGGCGCCGATGAACAATATCGCCTGCCAGTGCGGATCGTGACGGAGCATGCCTGGCATGCCATGTTCGTGCGCAATATGTTCATCCTGCCGGAATCGCTCGAAGAATATAAACGCTTTGTGCCTGAGTTTACGATCATCGCCGCGCCGGGATTTAAATCCGCGCCTGCTGTGGATAACACGAATAGCGAAACGTTTATCGTTTTGAACTTCGAGAAAAAACTTGCTATCGTTGGCAATACGGAATATGCCGGTGAATTAAAGAAATCAGTGTTCACGCTTTTGAATTATCTGCTGCCGTTGGAAGGTGTGCTCTCGATGCACTGTTCCGCAAATGTGAGCCCAAACGATACGAACGATGTAGCTTTATTCTTCGGTTTGAGCGGAACCGGCAAAACGACTTTGTCCGCCGACCCGACACGTCGCCTCATTGGGGACGATGAGCATGGTTGGAGCGACAATGGCGTCTTCAACTTTGAAGGCGGGTGCTACGCCAAAGTCATCGGCTTATCCGAATCGGCTGAGCCGGAAATTTACGCGACGACCAAGATGTTTGGGACGATCCTTGAGAACGTCCCGTTTGACCCGATCACACGTATGATCGATCTGGACGACGACTCGATCACAGAGAACACGCGCGCATCCTATCCGTTGGAATTTATTGCGAATGCTGTCCCTGAGAAAAAAGCTGGACATCCAAAGAATGTCATCTTGCTGACGTGTGATGCGAGCGGAGTAATGCCTCCGATCGCGCGGCTGAGTCCGAATCAGGCGTTGTATCAATTCATTTCGGGATATACATCCAAGATCGCGGGAACAGAAGTCGGCTTGGGCAAAGAGCCGGAGATTACGTTCTCAGCTTGTTTCGGCGGACCGTTCATGGTGCATCATCCGTATAAATATGCCGAATTGCTCAAGCGCAAGATCGAGCGCTATGGAGTCCAATGTTGGCTGGTGAATACCGGCTGGGTGGGCGGACCGTATGGCGTGGGCAAACGGATCAGCATCAAACACACGCGTGCCCTGCTCAACGCGGCACTGACCAGGAAACTCGCAAACGTGGATTATTATCGCGACCCGGTTTTCGGCTTCGATGTCCCCAAGACCTGCCCGAATGTGCCAGATAATGTTCTTGAGCCGTGGTCGAGCTGGCCCAGCCGCGAGGAGTACGATAAGCGCTATCGCGACCTGGCGCAGCGGTTTATAGAAAACTTTGCAAAGTTCACTGATGGCACCCCGCAGGAAGTTGTTGAGGCGGGTCCGAAGGTGTAAAGGCGAGTGTGCTATACTTTCATAGACGGAAAAAAATGAAATCCACTGTGTTCTCGATCCGGACAAAAGTCAAACCGACAGGGTTTCCTTCTGTAAAAAAGACCCTGCCTCAGGCGATCAAACGTATCGCGTCTACACTCAAGCCTGAGAAGATCATCTTATTTGGCTCCTATGCCTATGGAAACCCTACGCCTGATAGCGATGTGGATTTGCTGATCGTTATGGAAACCAACGGCAAAGATAAGGAAGCGTATCGAGCCGCGTCCATGCTGCTTTATCCGCGGCAGTTCCCGGTGGACATCATCGTAAAATCACCAAAAGAGATCGAAGAGAAGCTCAAGCGTAAAGGGAACTTCTTTTTGCGCGAAATTGTAACCAAGGGTAAAACGTTATATGAGCGGTGATAACGAAGTCCGTGAATGGGTATCCTATGCCGAAGAGGACTTCATAACCGCCAAGGAAATGCTAAAACGGCGGAAGCCTCTTTTGTTGACCGTTTGTTTTCACAGCCAACAATGCGCCGAGAAATATCTTAAAGCCATGTTGGTCTTCAAAGATGTTTCTTTTCCTAAAACACATGATCTGCTTATTTTAGACATGCTGTGTAACGATGCGGGTATAGCGACGGGGTTTTCCAAAGAACAACTGGTGGATCTGTCCGGGCATGCAGTTCACACGCGCTATCCGGGAAACGCACCAACCCTTGAAGATGCAAAAGACGCTGTTGCGATCGCAACTGTTGTTCGCCGTTTCACCCTCTCGTTCTTAGGGTTGAAAAAATAGAAAACTTTGCAAAGTTTACCGACGGCACACCGCAGGAAGTGATCGATGCGGGTCCGAAGGTGTAAGGATAAAAAAATGACGGTCATTTTCAAAGTGACCGTCATTTGATTTAATGCAACTTATTCCATTGCCAGTACGTGCCTTGCGATGACCAGCCTCTGGATCTCGCTCGTCCCCTCCCCGATCGTCATCAACCTCGCATCGCGATAAATCCGTTCAACGGGATATTCACTCGAATACCCAAATCCGCCGTGGATCTGAATCGCATTGCGGCAGACGCGTTCCGCCATTTCGGTGGCGAACATCTTTGCCATGGCAGCTTCCTTGTTGTAGTTGCGTCCCTGTTCTTTGAGCCAGGCGGTTTTATAAAGCATGGTGCGTGCGATCTCGATCTCGGTCGCCGCGTCGGCGAGCATCCATTGGATGGCTTGTTGATGCGAGATGGTTTTCCCGAAGGCTTTGCGCTCCCGAGCGTAATTGACTGCGAACTCGAACGCGGCTTGCGCGAGTCCGATTGAGATCGCGCCGATTCCGATTCGTCCGCCATCGAGGGTGGCGAGGGTTTGGTGCAACCCCTTGCCTTCTTCGCCGATCAAATTCTCAAGCGGCACGCGGACGTTGTCATAGGTCACCGCATGGGTGGGGGAGCCGTGCAGTCCCATTTTCTTTTCGGCGGGACCGATGGTGAGTCCCGGTGTGTTGGTTGGGACAAGGATCTGACTCAGCGCACGCGAGCCGCCAGTCGAATCGGTGCGGACGAGGGTGATGATGTATTCCGCAATGGACGCATTCGTACACCACATCTTCGCGCCGTTGATGACCCATTCATTCCCATC
>JBDTWO010000231.1:0-6616 GCA_040006635.1 Chloroflexota bacterium | reverse complement strand
GTCAAGATGCCTTCCTCGCACGGGGTCGTGCAGGGCTACAACGCGCAGGCGCTGGTTGATTCCAAACATCAGGTAATTCTCTCGGCGGAGGCTTTTGCCAGCCAGGATCATGAGAACCTCAAGCCGATGCTCGACAGCGCGAAAAAGAATCTGGTTTCGATCGGCAAGGAGCCAACCTTCTTCGAGGGCAAAGAACTCACCGCCGATAGCAACTATCATTCGCTCGGCAGTCTGAAGGTCTGCCAGGACGAAAAGGTGGACGCCTACATTCCCGACATCCAATTCCGAAAACGCGATCCGCGCTTTGCCGATCAAGAACGCTTCAAAGAGGAGAAGAAGACTCCCCGTCTTTTCAGCGCGAAAGATTTTTCTTATGATGAAAGCGCGCGGGTCTATCGTTGTCCGAACGGCAAAGAATTGAAATGTCATGCCCGCAACCAGGTCAACCGTTATCGCACCTATGACGTCTATCACGCGCGTCCCGAAGACTGCGCCGCCTGTCCGTTGCGCTCGCGCTGTTTGAGCAAGTCGGATACTTCGCGCAGGTATCTCTCCATTCAAGTCGATACCGCTCAGCCAAATTTGATCGATGAGATGAAAGCCAAGATCGACACTGTGCTGGGCAAGAAAATCTACGCCCGGCGCCTTGGTGCTGTCGAACCGGTCTTTGCGAACATCTGTGTCCATAAACATATGGATCGATTCACCCTGCGTACCAAGCGCAAAGTGGATGTACAATGGACGTTGTTTGCTCTGGTTCACAATATCGGCAAAATCCACGTCTTCGGGGCGCTGATATAAGCCCTTTCTGAGCCGGTTCATCCCGTTCCGCCGCTGTCCCGAGGGAAAATCCGAGCGCTTGACCGAGGTCGGTCTTCAATCATTTACTTTTTCGACAGTCTCGTTGCTGGCTTCGTAGGTAGAAGTTTGCAAAATATCCGAGTAAGGAGTTGGCTCATGGCTATAACCGAAAATCAAAAACAATTTTTGATTACAGAATACGTTCAATTGAAAAGCGAAATTATGCTCTGCATTCAGGGTATCGAAAATACTGAACGTTATGCGCTCGTTTTTTCTGGAGCAATTTGGGCGTGGCTGGCAACTCAAAAATGGAATTTTGCTTTTTTTATAGTTCTTTTCATTCCAGCCCTGCTTACGAAGTTGCTAGAAATAAAACGTCGTTCATTGGCAAAATCTATCAATCAAATTGCAACCTACATACGAAAAATTGAGGATGCAATTGGTGTAAGTAATGAAAAAGCAGGAAAATTAGGGTGGGAACATCGAGAACAAGAAGATGATAAAACGCACACATTCAGAGATTGGAAAAAAATTTACTGGAAGTTGTTATTTTGGGGCAACGTTATCATTGGTTTAATATATTTCATTACAAGTTTGGTTGTTGAATATAAACTCATCCATTTTTAGATTTCGCATTTTTGAAAATCATTTTGGTTGTTGCCAAGAAATGAGTTATGTGTAAAAAATTTTGCCGACATGGCAAAAATATCTTTTTTCAATAGGTGTCCTTGCGTTCATAAACGCCAGCCAACACAGCGCGGGTAACTCAAACCGCTGGACGCGTAGTGAGGTATAACTTAGGGGACAATTCTGGATTTAATAATATTTTTTGACTGATAGGAGAGTTTATTATAAAGAGAGTAATCGAATTGATTGGGCACCAATCTAAATGGATACAGCCGCACACCTTCAAAATGGAATACGAGTTACAGGCAGATGGCGAACTTGCGGCCACTTTGCGTTTTCGAAGTGCGTGGAATTCATTAGCGACAGCAGAAAGCGCGGAGGGCAAGTGGATATTCAATCGAGTGGGCTTTTGGCGTCCGAAGATCATAATCCAAGCGCAGGAAAATGAGGTCAACTTGGCCGTTTTGCAGAATAATTCCTGGTCCAATGGAGGAACCTTGGAATTGTCGGATGGGCGTAGGTATCTAACCCGCATGAATTCTTGGAATACCCAATATGAAATAAGAACCGAGGGCGGGGAATCTTTGCTCAAGTTCAAAATCAAAGGCTCCTTTCGCAAATCGGCGGACGTAGAGGTCTTTCCCGCCATGACACAAGTGTCGGAAATACCCTGGTTGGTCTTGTTCGGGTGGTATCAGACAGTGATGATAAATATGGATGCAGCCGCGATAGCAGCAGCGATGGTTCCGATAATTGTTGCCATAACATCAACAAGGTAGAGTTGGGTACACTTTGGCAAGGGATAGGCGCTTTACTGCCGCCCAACACCGACATGCAGCAACTGTATTGAAAGTCTGCGCGACGCTTCGTAAGTAATAAGTATTTTTGACTTTGATTTTTTCTACTTCCAAGCAGAGTCATCACTTGCCATAAATGAAATGCGTTGCCCGTTGATATTCGCAACGCTTGACAGAAATTATCAGGTTCAAATTCTAAACTGTCTTGCAAAATCTGCCCAACACAGCGTGAACCTGACACTAGGGCGCTTCGCGTGCCGCCATCTCAGGCAGTTTTCTACGCCTTATCATTTTTCACTTCGGTCTGCGTCCCACCCACCAGCCAGTAACGCAGCTGTTAGCCTGCTCAAAGACATAAATTCGTTACGTTATTATGAACTACTAAACTACCAAAAGGTGATCAATGTTAACTGAACTTGTACCTGGTGCGCCCAACGATTTTGATTTTGAGATCGGTGATTGGATGGTCAAACATCGCAGGCTAAAGGAAAGATTAAAAGGCTGCGATGAATGGGAAGAATTTGAAGGAGAATCTTGCACGGAGAAGATTCTGGGAGGTTTTGGTAATTTGGAAGATAATCTGCTTCACTTTCCAACAGCCTCATTTCGCGCCATAGCTTTACGTTCTTATAACGCTGCCACAAAAAAGTGGTCTATTTGGTGGCTAGATGGTCGATTTCCCGATTCCTTAGATACGCCTGTGGTTGGAGAGTTTTCTAATGGAGTTGGTTTGTTCTTTGCAGATGAAGTACTTGAAGGCATGCCAATAAAGATTCGATTCAAATGGAACTTGCTGGAAGCAAATCGACCGCGCTGGGAACAAGCTTTCTCTGCCGATGGAGGAACCACTTGGGAAACCAACTGGATAATGGACTTTTTGCCGAAGAACTAGTATTCGCTGTACATGCGCAGGCTAACACAGCGTGCATCTAACGCAGTGAGATTGAAAGGAGATAGTCACAATGATCATAAATCATGATGAGCCCCGCTGGGCTTTATATCCAATGTGGATCATTCAATCGTTCTTCTGCATCCCGATTGCCCTTTTGCTCGACTTTATCATCCTGACGATCATCATACTGATCGTCGGTGACTACGTTTATGTGAATGGGGTGCGCCATATTACTGAAGATTATTTGTATATGTACTTCTTTATTCCAACAATCAGCCTTTTGACAGGGGCATTTCAATCCGCGTTATTGCGCCGTTACCTGCCAGGCGTGGGCGGATGGGTGCTCGCTACAACTGGAGGCTGGCTGCTCGGAATCCTGCTGGTTCTTGCGCCTGACTGGCTGAACTGGAGAAACGGTTCCCTGAATCTTGACCTGGCATTTCTCTCGATGGGGTTGGCAATCGGGATCGCGCAATGGCTGCTGCTCCGGCGACGATTGTCTCATGCAGGCTGGTGGATTGCAGCCAATGTTGCGGGCTGGGGACTGTTGTCTGTGACCACCGGTAATACTTTGGATCAATTCGGCTTATTGGCTCTGGGCTTGTTACCAGCCAGTGTGACGGCTGCGGCGTTAGCACTTCTGATGAAACAGGTCATACCAATTCAACCAAATGGTGTTTGAAAGTCTGTATGTAGCGGACAGGAGGATACGCGCCGCGTTTTTTGTGTGTTTTTGTGGCTTGGAGTTTTTTTCCGTTTCAACGGCGAGTCTCAGTCCGCCTACCACAGCTAATGCTCACTGTTGGTTGGCTGGCTGTCTTGCATAAATCAAGGAGATAACAATATGGAAGAAAATGTAAAACGAAACAATGCCCGTAAAGTTTTTTCAGATGTTGGCTTTTTATTCTTGTCAATTTGCGGCGGCATTATCGCAGGTTTAACATTTGGCATTATTGGTTCTTTCGTTTATTTGATATTCATATTTCCCGTAATAATGGGAGTCGTTGGCGGACGCATCATTACTGAAAACGTGAAATACACAAAAACTAGAAATGTATCTGTTGTAATGTTTTCGTCAATCCTAACCGCTATCGTTTTATATGTCGCATTTCACTACATGAGATACATGGGACTTTGGGTCGCCACGGCACTTCAAGCATTTGGGGATTTTTCAGATAAAAGCCTTAAAGCAGGCAGGGTTGTAGTTGAGTATGCGCTTAAAAAAGAAACCGGTCGGTCTGGATTTATTGGATATATGTTTTATAAAGCTCAACAGGGTGTTTCAATAGGTCGAATATTTAGCAGCAGCAAACTCAATTTAGGACCGATTTTTACCTGGGTTTATTGGTTAATTGAAGTTGGGGTGATTGGCTTTATCACATTCAATACAAGCAAACAAATACTAAAAAAGCCTTTTTGCGAAAATTGCAACTCTTGGTATACCGAGAAAAAACATATCGGTGGCATTCCAGTCACCAAAGAGGCGGAAATATTGAATTCAATTAGGCTAAAGGATTTTGGTGGTGTCGGGACAATCCTCGAAGAAAATTCAGAATCCCCGAGTTTGGAATTCTATATACAAAGCTGTAAATCCTGCGACAAAAGTAAGTCGTTTTTATCAATGACACAGACAAGATTTTTAAATGGGAAATTGGTTTTCAAAGAAGTATCAGAAACTACTTTGAAACCGAGTGAAAAGAAATTGCTTGTAGAAGGAATTAAGTATCTAAAAAACTAAAAACCAGTAAGCAATCTCATCAACAACTTTAGAAGAATATCGAGAAGGATCTACTTCATGCGCAAACTGATCGTCAGCAATTTTGTTACAGTGGATGGGCTCTACGAGGGAAAAGATAAAAGTATCAACTCGCTATATGACTACTATCACAAGGACTACTATGGTGACGATAGCTTTGATTTCTATAATGCTGAACGTCTGCGGTCAGCCGATTTCCTGTTGTTGAGTCGCAATGCGTTTTTGGGCAACAAGGAGTATTGGACGGGTGTACCCAACGATCCCAACGCCACCGAAATCAGACGTGAAATTGCAGAGCTTTTCAATTCGATCGAGAAGCTTGTTATTTCGGACAAACTGTCCATTGCGGAGTTGAGTCCCTGGGAGAATACGCGTATCATCAAACGGGCGGATGCGTACAAGGAGATCGCCGCTCTTAAACAACAACCCGGCAAAGATATTTTGGTGATGTTAAGCCGTCTCCTTTGGAACGATCTGCTGGTCCATGATCTGGTAGATGAACTGCACCTGACATTTTTCCCATTGATCGGCGGCGCAGGCACGCCCATCTTTGAAGGTCGCCCGCCGGTGGCTCTCAAGCTCATCCACACACGCACATGGGAAGGCTCAGGTCACATCCTTGCCTGTTATGAAGTGAGTCGTAAGTTTTGAGAGAAAATCTTCAGATGCTTAGAATCATAAGAACCGACTCGGACCATAAAGATTTTATCGAACTCGTTAAACATCTGGATGCCGACCTGGCTCAAAGAGACGGAGACGACCATCCGTTTTATACGCAGTACAATAAGATCGCCAAGATCAAATATGTGGTGGTTGCTTATGAGGATAATCAGCCTGTAAGTTGTGGTTCGATCAAAGAATATGACCCAAGTACAATGGAGGTCAAACGCATGTATACAACACCTGAAAGTCGAGGCAGGGGAATTGCAAGTCAGGTTTTAACCGAATTGGAAGCGTGGGCGGCTGAATTATCTTATGAGAAGTGCATATTGGAAACTGGAAGAAAACAACCCGAAGCGATCCGGCTGTACGAAAAGAACGGATACAAATTGATCTCAAACTACGGGCAGTATGCTGGGATCGAGAACAGCGTCTGCTTTGAGAAAAATATCAGGGCATAAAGAGGCAGGTTCAAGATGAGTCCGATTCGTATGTCAAAGATAGAGGGCGGGGTGCGCGCCGTGCTGGCGTTTAACGATGCATTCAACCGGCATGATGTCGCGGGGATGATGCAGTTAATGAGCGCCGACTGCATTTTCGAGAATACAGATCCCGCCCCGGATGGGACGATCTACACGGGCAAAGAAGCTGTCACTCAGTTTTGGCAGGGCTTCTTCAAAGAGTCGCCCGAGGCGCATATTGAGATCGAAGAAATTTTCGGCGTGGGCAACAGGTGCTTGATGCGCTGGCAATATCAATGGAAGGATGCGGAGGGCAAGCTGGGACACGTCCGCGGGGTGGATATCTTCAAGATCAAAGACGGTCTCATTTGCGAAAAGTTGTCCTATGTCAAAGGCTAGCAAAGGTTTATACTACGTAAAAATTATCCGCGGAGGAAAATCATGAAAAAGTCAGATCGCAGTTCAGTTGTTATCTTTTTCGTCGTGATCGGGATCGGCTATCTCCTTGCTCTGGCTGGCAGTCAGGGCGGGATCATGGTTGGGAAATACCCCTTGTTTACATTAACCGTTGGGCTGGCGTTCCTGATCCAATGGCTGGCATTTATCCCGGCTTATTTATTGC
>JBDTWO010000230.1:0-6645 GCA_040006635.1 Chloroflexota bacterium | reverse complement strand
AATTTGGACATTTCGGCATCACTCTATTTTAGCCCATCATTTTGGACACTCTCGACAATATAACTACTGCCTTCCACGTACATGCGGATCACCAACAAACACGTTTAGCAGGATATCCGTTTTCTTTAGGTTCAGGAGTATAAACTGCTCAACATTCATTACATCGATACTTTTGACTTCCTGAACAATTCAAACCATTTTCACCTCACACTTGATTGATTTAAATCTTGGACGTTTCATCCTTCTATTTCATTTCACTTAAACTTTAGGATTTCCCCATATTCACGCTACAATTAACTCTTGCTGACTTATGAGTTTATATGATGGTGTTCATTTCCTTTATACTCGCTCCTTACTGAAAAGGCTCATACACTCCATTTGATTTTCCGTTATATTGTGAGCTGGCAGGTAACATGTCAACTCCAGATAAGAACATAAAGCATGAAAACACAATGACTCGCAGATCTGTGATCTACATTTGAATCTCAAGGCGAAAAAACTAGTCCCTTCAGAACTTATATCAACCAAAGAATACTTTAAAAGGAAGCAGTATGAAATTTCATCTCGATACAGCCGAAGTTTATATTCCTGATAATGAGCCTGTTGAGCAGGCTTTGGCGCGGACGACGCACCTTTGTCTTGCTGCGCATCAAGATGACATTGAGATCATGGCAGCGCAACCGATCATCGAATGTTTTCAGCAAAACAATAAATGGTTTACGGGAGTGGTCGTGACCGATGGTCGTGGTTCGCCGCGTGATAGTCTGTATCAAAATTACACAGACGATGAGATGCGCCTCGTTCGTTTTAAGGAGCAACGCAAGGCAGCCATCGTCGGTGAATTTGCTGCGCAGATTATGCTGGATATTCCCAGTAAGGTTATTAAGGATGCTTCACGCAGCGAACCCGTGGATGATATCCTTGCAATTCTCCACGCGACCAAGCCGCAGGTGGTGTACACCCATAACCTCGCGGATAAGCATGATACGCATGTGGGGGTTGCTCTCAGGGTAATCCAAGCTTTGAGGCAACTGGATCAGGCTGAACGTCCAGAACGAGTCGTTGGGTGTGAAGTCTGGCGTGCGTTGGATTGGATGGTCGACTCGGATAAAGTCATGATGGATCTGTCTACGCATGAGAATCTGCAATTGGCTTTATTAGGGGTGTTTGATTCGCAGATCGTGGGGGGCAAGCGTTACGATCTTGCTTCGCTGGGGCGTCGGCGCGCGAACGCCACTTATTATGAAGCACATGGTGTTGATGAAACAACCGGACTAAGTTACGGAATGGATATGACATCTCTGATGAACGATGCGAGTCTCAGTCCATCTGAATTTGTTGAGCAATTTATTCAGCGGTTTGCAATAGATGTTCGAGATCGCGTGAGAAGATTCAGTTAACCCTTTTTTATACTCACCATCTTTGTTTGCACTGTGAAAACTAGATAGACGGACCTGTCAACTTTGGGGTTGGGGGAGCTTTCCCAATCCCCAGAAAAGAATGCAAAATCTCATCCTTGATTTTCGGCTTATGCTTTGGTATAACTGGTATGTACCAGTCATACCAAAGAAATCCATGAAACTCAAACGCGAAGCCCCCACCCCTCTCTATCTCCAGCTCAAAAATGCGCTGGCGGCTGATATTGATATTGGGCGTTATAAGCCGCATGAACGGCTGATGTCAGAGCGTGAGTTGGGGGAAAAGTTCAAGGTCAGTCGTATGACAGTGCGCCAAGCTCTAACCGAGATGACGCGTGAAGGGATACTTTATACCCAGGCGGGAAAAGGCACTTATGTAAGTGAGCCCAAGATCAAACAGGAATTGGAAACTTTGACCGGATTTAGCCAGGATATGGCGGCGCGCGGAAGTGCAGCTTCCGGACGGGTGTTGGACGCGAGAATTATTCCAGCTACCCTGAGTCTGGCAGCGATTTTTTCGGTGCCTATGAATACCGAACTGGTCTTGCTTTCGCGCCTGCGCCTTTCAGATGATATCCCCCTGGCAATTGAAGTGGCTTACATACTTCATCAAGTCTGTCCCGGCATCCTTGATTTTGATTTTTCAAAAGAAAGTCTTTATAACATTCTCTCGACTCGCTATAACACCAGTCTGGTGCAAGCTGAACAAACCATGGAAGCCGGATTGGCGTTGCCGCAGGAAATTGAACTGCTGCAAACTACTTCTCCCGCTCCCGTATTAAGAATCGAGCGTCTTTCTTACAATGAACAGAACACGCTTGTTGAATATGTCGTTTCAACCTACCGTGGTGATCGCTATAAATTCCACACCACGCTCCACCCCCGGGCGCAAACATGATCAAAACCGGGTTGGATGCTTTTGTGCATGAGCAGGCTTCCCTGCTTGAAAACCAAAGCGTGGGCTTGGTCTCCATGCCAGCTGCGGTCATGCCTGATTTGACATCAGCGCTTGATGCTCTGCTGGGCTGTGGTGTTAATGTCGCGACGCTCTTTGGTCCCGAACACGGTTTCGGAGGTTCAGCATTGGATGGCGCAAATGTTAACGATGCGATTGATCCGCGCACTGGTTTGCCGATCCATAGTTTGTATGGGGCTGTAACCGAACCGTCGGAGCAAATGCTTGCGAATACGGATGTGTTGATTTTTGATATGCAAGATGTCGGTGTGCGGTTTTACACATATTTAAGTACACTCTTTCATGTACTGCGAGCTGCCGGGAAGGCTGGTAAACCCGTCTATGTGTTGGATCGTCCCAATCCGATCACTGGGAAAATTATTGAAGGAGGGGAGGTCGAGCCCGGTTTTGAGTCTTTTGTTGGCATTGTCAATGTGCCCATTCGGCATGCGATGACGATTGGGGAGTTGGCAAAGTTCATGAATGCTGAATATGGACTCTCAGCCGATTTGCACATTGTTGCCATGCAAAACTGGCAACGTGATATGTGGTTCGATCAAACCGACCTAGCGTGGGTGCCGACCTCTCCAGCGATGCCGCATCTTTCAACGGCGATTCTCTATCCGGGGATGTGTTTGTTGGAAGGTACGAATCTTTCTTTAGGTCGCGGCACAAGCCTACCCTTTGAGATCTGTGGCGCGCCCTGGTTGGATAGTTATGCTTTAGCGGAAGAAATGAATGGGCTTAATTTACCCGGTGTGCGTTTTCGTCCCATATTGTTTACGCCATCAGCATCCGTTCATAGCGGAAGTGAATGTCAGGGCGTGCAGGTGCATATTATGGATAGAGATGTTTTGCGACCTGTAACCATAGCATTAAATCTGATTGCTGTCGTTCGGAGGCTGGCAGGCGCGGCTTGGGCTTGGAATCCGCATTTTGAACGGCTGGCAGGCGGCAGCTTCGCCCGTTCCGTGTTGGAGATGGGAGCAGGCGTGACTGAGATCACAGTCGCCTGGGCAGAATCGATCTCCAAGTTTAATCATCAAAGAGAAAAGTACTTATTGTATTAGGAGACCATTTGGTTATTTTATGACCACAATTACAACTCCCACCACACCCAAGTCTACTTTGTTGGATGGTATTCAGAAGATTACATCTAATTATCTGCTGCGTCGACTAGTCAAAGCCTTGTTCAGTATTTGGCTGGTGACTACCATTACCTTTTTCGTGGTTCGTGCCATGCCGGGCAACGCGGTGGATATCCTGATACAAGAACTGACAGCCCAGGGAGTATCGCCCGAAGATGCCAAAAATCAAGCCGCCTCATTGATGGACATTGACCTCAACCAGCCATTGCCAATTCAATATCTGAATTATTTGGGCAATGTGTTGCATGGTGACCTGGGTAACTCATACAAATCGGCGGGGCAGTCTGTGGCGAAATTAATTTCTCAAGTACTGCCATGGACTCTGTTCAGTGTCGGGCTGGCGTTGCTGATTACTTTTGTGTTGGGGATTGCGCTGGGCGCGATCATGGCTTACAACCGCGACACCTGGGTCGATCACCTGCTGAGTAATATCGCAGCGACTCTCGATGCCGTTTCACCCTATCTCATTGGTTTGCTCGCCATCTTATTATTTGGTATCACCTGGAAGATCGTGCCCATTATGGAAATGCGCGGCGCCATGTCGCCGGGCATAAAACCTGCGTTCACCTGGAAGTTCATTGCTGATATCTTTATGCATGTGCGGGTTCTGCTGTTGGTCTATGTGCTATCGTCCATCGGTTCGTGGATGTTGCAAATGAAAAGCAATACCGTAACGACATTGGGCGAAGACTATGTTACGGTGGCGCGTGCGCGCGGACTCACCGATGCACGTATTCTCACAGCCTACGTGGGCCGCAATGCTACGTTGCCATTGTTCACTCGTTTGGCTACTTCTGTCGGTTTTGTAGTTGGTGGCTCGGTCTTGCTGGAAACATTATTCACCTATCGGGGAGTCGGTTTTCTATTGGCGCGCTCCATTTCAGAGCGAGACTACCCTGTTATGCAAGGTGTATTTTTGATCATTACTATTTCCGTTGTTTTTGCCAACCTGCTGGCTGATTATGTATACAGCTGGCTCGATCCCCGTGTTCGCATTGCAGGAGAAGAGAACTGACATGCACAATTTCTATAACTTTGTGACCGGCTTTTGGCAGGAGGCTGTCAAGACGTTCAAGATCTTGAGCCGCAACAAGATGGGTCTCTTTGGTTTTGTCATGACGGTCTCGATCATCTTAATATCGTTTGGGGGGCCGCTGATCTGGCCGCCTGAAACTTCAGCGAACGTTGCCGAGATCAATAAGGGCAGCACAGCCCAGCATTGGTTGGGAACTGATTTTCAAGGTCAAGACAATCTGCGTAAGGTTGTCAACGGTGGCAAGGATATTGTGATCATCGCGCTGCTCACGGGTTTGCTGTCCATGCTGATCGCAGTCATCGTCGGTTCGTTTAGCGCCTTCATCGGTGGCCGGGTGGACAGCTTCTTGATGGAGTTTGTCAACATCTGGCTGACTATTCCAAAATTTCCCTTGCTGGCTGTGTTGGCGACAGTACTGGCTTTGAAGGATGTTGTCATGCTGTCCGTGTTGATGGCAGTTTTGGATTGGCCCGCCTTAGCCCGGCAAGTGCGTAGTCAGGTGTTGTCCTTGAAAAGCCGTGAGTATATCGAAGCAGCCCAGATGTTGGACTTGGGTACGCCGCGAATTATCTTCCGTGAGTTGCTGCCCAACATGATGTCGTTCATCGCCATTTCAACGATCTTCGAAATGACTCATGCCATATACCAGCAAACCGGTTTGGTGTTTTTGGGCATTGTGCCATATTCCAGTTCCAACTGGGGTGTGATGATCAGCGCAGCGGAACGCCGCGGCGTGTTGTTCAATCCGCATGCAGCCTGGGGCATTTTAGCTCCGATGGCTGCCATCGTCCTCTTTCAGCTTGCTTTGGTATCGTTTGCCCGGTCGTTGGACGAGGTATTCAATCCGCGCCTGCGCACGAATGTTTAATGATGAATCCTTGTCTGCATTCTTCCATCGGATAACTATATATGCCTGAACCTGTACTTTCAGTTCGTGACCTTTCCATCGCTTATCAAGCACGCCGCGGTTATGTACAAGCTGTGCGTAACATCTCATTTGACGTGGAGCGCGGCGAGGCCGTAGCATTAATAGGCGAAAGCGGCTCGGGCAAGACTACGGTGGGATTGGGCTTGATGCATTTGCTGCCCACCGCGGCAAAGGTGCTCGGAGGCAGCGTGAAATATCACCGTCACGCGAACGGTTTGGAACCCGCTCAGCGCGAGATCGAAGTGTTGGGGCTGAAAGGCGCCAACTTGCGTCAGTTTCGCTGGCACGAATGCGCCATGGTATTTCAGTCAGCGCTTAATGCATTGAATCCGGTCTTGCGCATTTCTGAGCACTTCATCGATACCGCCAAGGCACATGGCTATCTCTCAGGATATCAGCAGACTGCTGCGCTTCAGGAACGTTCGTTTAAATTACTATCCATGGTGCGGCTTGACCAGCAGCGCGTCTGGCATTCATTTCCGCATGAACTTTCTGGCGGGATGCGTCAACGTGTTTTGATCGCATTAGCATTGCTGCTGGAACCACAACTGCTCATCCTTGATGAGCCAACCACTGCCTTGGATATTCTGACACAACGCAATATTATGGATGTGTTGAAGGAGTTGCGCAGCCAACTTGGTTTCGCTATGCTGTTCATCTCGCATGACCTGGCATTGGCAGCTGAATTGGCTGACCGTGTCGCGACAGTCTATGCCGGGGAGATTATCGAGATTGGGGATGTGCGTACCATCTTCAGCCGCCCGTATCATCCATACACGATTGGGCTTATCCAAGCTATGCCGACTCTAACCGGTGATAATAACGACCTAGTCTCTATTCCCGGCTCACCGCCTGATCTCATCCAATTGCCAACTGGATGTAAATTTCATCCGCGCTGCCCGCTGGCTGATGAGCGCTGCCGGCTTGAAGAAACGAAATTAACCGAGGTTGAATCCGGCCACAAAGTGGCGTGTTGGCATTGGACCAAAGCCCGTGAAGTCTTGAAGACCTATAAGGTGTAAGAGCCAATGCCTTCTCTATTATTTATGTCAACTTGCGAAACTCAGCAGCGCAATAATTACTTAGGATAACCGCATGTCCGAATCGCTTATCGCTCTCGAACACGTGAACCGAACTTTTAAGGTCAAGGGTCAGACCAT
>JBDTWO010000229.1:0-6731 GCA_040006635.1 Chloroflexota bacterium | reverse complement strand
CCGGTACGGCTAAAGCCAGCATGGCGCGGAAGAATTGTTTATCGCGGAGGAAGGAGAGATTCATAAAGATGGATTGTGAAAGATGAATTACGCATTACGAATCACGTAATACGTATTGCGTAATGCGTAATGACAAAACCACTTACTAATCTTCCGGCGCTTCACGGACAATATACAACGGTCTGCCTTTGGCTTCATCGTATAAGCGACCGATATATTCGCCGAGGACGCCCAGCGAGATCAACTGTACTCCGCCCAGAAATAGCACGGCAATCAGCGTGGAGGCTTGTCCGAAGAAGGCTTGTGAACCGGTGATACGCATGTATACAACGACTGGTATCGCTACAATGGCAATCCCAGCCGAGCCAAAGCCAAAGTAAGTTGCCACCTGCAAGGGGAAGTAGGAAAAGCCGGTCACCGCGTTGATCGCCAGCCTGAACATCTTGCGGAGCGGATATTTCGTCTCACCAGCCACACGTGCGGCGCGTTTGTATTCCACGCCGACTTGTTTGAAGCCCACCCACGCGGACATGCCGCGCAAGAAGCGATGCCGCTCGCGCATCTGGTTCATCACATTGACCACTTTACGGTCCATCAAGCGGAAGTCACCGGTATCGAGCGGAATCTTCACATCGGTGATGCGATAGATGATGCGGTAGAACAGGGATGCGGTCAACAACTTAAACCAGGATTCGCCTTCACGTTCTGCACGCACGGCGAACACCACCTCGTTGCCTTCCTTCCATTTCTTTATCATTTCAAGGATGAGTTCGGGCGGGTCTTGTAGGTCGGCATCGATGATAACGACTGCGTCACCGCGTGAGTAATCAAGACCGGCAGTCACCGCCACTTGATGACCAAAGTTGCGCGCAAAAACGATCGGGCGGATGTGGTCATCCTTTTTCGCGAGGTCACGGATGCTCTCGGTCGAGCCGTCGGTGGAGCCATCATCTACGAGGATGAGTTCCCAGGGTTCGCCGGTAGAGTCCATTACTTCGCTGACGCGGCGTTGAAGTTCGGGGAGATTTTCTTTTTCGTTAAAGATGGGGGCAATGATCGAGTAGGTGATTTTCATTTCTTGGTTTTCTTTCGAGCAGGATCCGTCTTGGAATTGGATAAGGCTGATGAGGCTGAAGCAGGCGCGTATGAGTCGGAAGCGGGCTCGTCATCCGCTTTACGATTGTCTCTGCGTATCCCGCGCCGGGGCGACTTGATCAGTTCAGGCGGCGCAACGAATTGCATACTGCCGTCATCTTCGAAGGCGGGCAAGCCGAGCACCTTGCGTTGAATATAACTGGCGATCACAACGACCGAGGCGAGCACCGGCACAATCAACAGCGCGCCCAAAATACCTTCAAGGATCGTACCAACCACGATGGCAATAAAGACGATGCCTTCATTGATGTGCACACTGCGCCCCATGATGATCGGACGCACAAAAAAATTCTTGAGACCGATCAAAACCAGATAGACCGCGACAGCAATTGCTGCCACCCAAAAATTGGAAAGCGGGATCCAGGTAGAGCCTTCGAGTAAAGCAACGCCCACTGCCAAAGCCGCCGCGAGAAATGGACCGACATCCGGCACCAGTGTAAATAAGCCAGCCAGCACACCGAGCACCAACGCGCCGGGGATGCCCATGACGGTCCACGCGATGGTGAATACAACACCGACAATGATCATCAACACGATCTGCCCGCGCAGGTATGCCATCCAGACACGCCGGATGCGTTTGTATAATTCTTCCAATTCAGCGCGATACGGCGGCAGGGCAAACGAATAGATGCCATTGCGCATTTGGGGCCAATCATTCAAAAGCAAATACACGGTGACCAGGACCACGATAAACCACAACGCACCCACGGAGGTGGTCTCTAATAATTTCAACACCCGGTCAGGCAGTGGGGTTAAAAACGAGCCCTCCATTTGCGAAAGATTCTTGCCCCACGATTCCAAATGAAAAACCAGGTTACCAATATGCACAGGTCTTGAAAGCAAAGCGCTGATCTGTTTCGACAAGTCCAACACATCTTGAATGACGGTCTGCACTTCATCATAAAAGATCGGCGTCAGGGTGGCGGGCACGCCCACCAATAAAATCACCGCCGAGAAATATACAATATTCACAGCTACCGTGCGCGAGATGCGTGTGCGCTGGGAAAGAAACATAACCGCAGGATTAATCAGATATGCTACGAATCCGGCGATCACCAGATTCCGCACAGCGTCATGCGCATAAAACAGGAATGCAATGAACGCGGCAAAGAAAAGAATGCCCGCCACATAACGAAACGTCAGACTCCACTGTGTATCATTCTTCATAACAACTTCTTGACAGCCTCCAGAGTTGGTTCAATGATCGGCGCGGCGACAACAGCCTGCATCGCGGCGCGGATATCTTTGAGTCCGCTGCCGGTATTCAGCACGAGGATCGGATCTGCGCTTCCAACTACGCCGGTAGCTGTTGCCTTGACCAACCCAGCATACGCCGTTGCCCCAGCCGGTTCCGCAAAGACGCCCACCCGTCCGAGCTCCGCAATAGACTTGAGGATCTCAGCGTCTGATACATTAACGTACGTCCCACCCGTTTCCTTCGCGGCACGGACAGCTCGCACGCCATCGCGCGGCAGGTCAACGGAAATTGAATCGGCAATTGTCGTAGCAGAGACGGGTGTGATCGTCTCCGTGTTCCCATGAAAGGCGTTCGAGATCGCGGCTGAGCCTTCGGCTTGCACGCCGATAATACGCGGCACACGCGGCAGCCAGCCAAGTTGAACTAAATCTTTGAAACCTTTGTGAATACCAGAAATGATATTCCCATCCCCCACTGAGACGAAGACCGTCAGCGGCGCGTGGTTAATATCTTCACCGAATTTCTCGTGCCACTCCGCATGCGCGTCCTGCCACCATTCCCAAATTTCGAAGGCGGCAGTCTTCTTGCCTTCCGCAGTGAACGGATTGTAGCCCGTGTTGCGGCAGTACCAGCCGAACTCATTCGCGCACTTGATCGTAAGATCGAACGCGTCATCGTAGGTGCCATCTACGAGAATGACTTTTGCACCGAAGATCAATAACTGCGCCACCTTCGCCTGCGGAGCGGACTTGGGCGCGAAGATGATCGCTTTCTGCCCTACCGCCGCAGACATCCCTGCGAGCGCCGCGCCCGCATTCCCCGTCGAAGCCGTGACGATGATCTCGGCGCCGATCTCATGCGCACGCGCCACAACGATCGCCGAGGCGCGGTCTTTGAAGGAGGCTGTCGGGTTGCGCGACTCGTCCTTGAGCCAGAGATTTTCCAAACCCAGCTTTTTGGCGAGACTCGTTAACTTGAAAACCGGAGTCCCGCCCGCAGCGTGGAGCGGAGTCGAATCTCCCGGAGGTTCAGCCACCGGCAACAGCGGCAGATACCGCCACAGTGACGGATCGTGCCGCGAGAGGATGTCATCCGGTTCATATTTATTCTTGAGGGCGTCGTAATCGAGCACCACATCCACATTCCCGCCGTCTTTCGGGCAGGTGTAGGCGATCTCGGTCGGAGAATATTCAGTTCCACACAACGAACAGCGATAGCCAAGGAATTTACCCATGTGATTTTCCTTTTGTTTCCCCAATTGTACCCTGATGGCACAAAAAGGACTCTTAGGCTTGAAAACTTGAGAGTCATTTTTGTATCTGTATCATCCTTATAAAAGTCGGGATATAATTTCGTTAGGAGAAATTGATATGCCAATTCTAGCCATGTTCTATGGCATTATCGTCCGTATGTATTACGCGGACAACAAACAACATCATGTTCCACACATCCATGTAGAATGTGGGAGCGACAAGGCTGTCTTCAGTATTGCGGAAGGCAAACTACTTGCAGGCAATTTCCCAAATAACAAGACCCGCCTCGTGCAGGCATGGATTGAGATCCGCCGTGAAGAACTGAATGCGAACTGGAAGCTGGCGGTCAATGGCGAAGAAGTCTTCAAGATCGACCCGCTGAAATAGGAGCACGAATGAATCCATATGTAAAATCCGTCAAACCACAGGCAGATTATTGCCTGTTGCTGACCTTTGAGAATGGCGAAAAACGCATCTTTGACTTGAAACCTTATTTTGAGAAGCCTGTTTTTGTGCGTCTGAAAAATATTGCCTTATTCAAAACCGTGCGCGTGATATCTGGCGCAGTGGAGTGGCAGGGAGAAATTGACCTAAGCAACGATACACTCTACCTTGAGAGTCAGACTATAAAGGCAACGCCATCCCGACGCAAGTCACCTCAAAGGCAAAAGAAGAAACTGGCAATGGCAACCACCCAGAGAAAGAAACTTCCAAAAACGCGTGTGGCAGTGAAGTAGAACCAAAAAAGGACTCTCAGGCTTGAAACCTTGAGAGTCCTTTTGATATTAAGGTGGTTATTATTCAGAAAGGCAATTATGAGATAATCGGGTTTAAGCAGGAGAGTACTATGGAAATACCCACGATAATATCAATTGTAGCCTTAATCCTTTCTGCCATAGCACTTTGGCAAACTCATTTCGCCAAATTCAAAATAGTATGCACTGTTGGAAGTATGCAATATAAAACTTATCCATTCCAACATGGCAAAGACATTTGGTATATCCCTAGTATCGACATTCCAATAGCTGTTACTAATGTTGGCGCCCGCATAGGTAAAATAATAGGATTAAGAATTCGTGTTACGTATCAGGACTTGCATACTAAACAAAATTTTGAATTCTTTGATCAAATATTGGAGGTGGATTACAAAAAATATTACCCAATAAGCAACAAAAGGTTCGAATGGATTGATAAAGCCGTTATAGGTAATTGGACACCTTTTGTTGTTTTACCCAAGCAAACGGTGGTAAAGCATTTGATATTTGAGACAAGATGGGAAGAACCTGTTCTTCACGATAATGTCATATTCGACCTTGAGATACTTACAAGTACTTCAAGAAAATGGCGAAGTGTAGCTCAGTGGAATGCTGGTTTTTCCTATGGAATGTTTGATGAATATGAAAATATTGATTCGGTTTCAGCCTTTATGTTTCCAGAAGCAAATTCTGAAAAGATTGAAGCAGAACATGAAATAAACCTTACTGAGCTGCATGAGCACGTTGATGAACAGCATTTTTCGAAAACAGGTACTTCTCAAAGGTAATTAAAGCAATCGTTTGCTCGTAGAAACCAAGCGAGTCGCAAGAAATCAAAACGCAAATGAAGTTTCTGCTTACACTATCATTCGAAAAAAAATAACGGACTCTCAGGTTTGAAACCTTGAGAGTCCTATTCATCATTCATCCTTCATCCTTCTGCATTCATCATTTCCGTTCTTCCCTCTCCCAAATCTCCCTCGCAATGGACTCCTGATCCACAGGCAGCCTATCCACACGGACACCGACCGCGTTGTAGATGGCGTTCGTGATGGCAGGTGTGGTTGGGATACTGCATATCTCGCCCACGCCCTTCGCGCCATACGGACCTGCTTCCACAGGGTGCTCCACGATAATGGATGTGATCTCGGGTGTCATCATAATGCCAGGGATGCGATAGCGCGCGAGTCGGTCAGTGACGACATAGCCGTTCTCAACGATGAATTCTTCGGTGAGCGCATTGCCGAGTCCCATCATCACGCCGCCTTCGATCTGTCCCTGCAAGCCCAGCGGATTGACCGCCATGCCCACGTCGTTGGCAGAGATGACTCTCAGCACGCGCACTTCACCTGTCAGTTTGTTGACTTCCACTTCTGCGGCTTGGACTCCATACGAAAAGGCGAAGTGCATGTCACCGCCTGTGCCGAGCGGCTGAGTCTTCGGCGCTTCGTATTCATACATCGCACGCGGATGTTGTCCCATGGATTTCATTTCTTTGGCAACTTCAGCGTAGCTCATCGAATGTCCGTTAGCATGGACAATTCCATTTTCAAATCGAATCTGTTCGGGTGACACATCATATCTCTCAGCCATTGTCGCAGTGATGGCGTCGCGCAGAGTCTTGGCTGCATAACGTGAGGCATTGCCTGTAACAAATGTTTGACGCGATGCGGTTGTGGGTCCACCATTCGGAGTCAAATCCGTATCCATCACCAACACCTTGACCTGCTCAGGCACAACTGACATTTCTTCCGCAACCGTCAAGCGCATGACCGTGACGAGTCCCTGCCCCATTTCGGCGGAGGAACTGCGGACTTCAAATGTCCCATCGTCGTAGAGTTCCACTTCCGCGCCCGCCTTATCAGGCGCTCCACCGCCGAGTCCCGTATTCTTGTATGCCGCGGCAAAGCCCCACGCACGAACCAAGTGAGAGTCTTTACCGCCAAGCACGCTAAGACCACTAAGGTTCTTTCCTCTTTCTTCTTTCTTTACATCCTTTGCGCTCTTCGCGCCTTCGCGGTGAGAAAATGAATCAGAAACAACTCGCGGCTTGAAAAGATCCGCTTCCGTCAAACCTGAAACCTGACACATCGCACTTGAAACCTTATCAATACATTCCATCAATCCAACCGACTCGCGCAAGACCTGTCCCGTATTCGTGATACTGCCGACGTGCAACGCATTCATGCGACGCAGTTCAACCGGTTCGATGTTTAATTTCTCGGCAAGCATATCCATCATCGACTCAACCGCGAACGCCGATTGCGTCACGCCGAATCCGCGGAACGCGCCCGCGGGCGGATTGTTGGTGTACATGGCGTAACAATCGGCGCGCACATGCTCGATATCATACGGACCCGCCGAGTGCGT
>JBDTWO010000228.1:0-6743 GCA_040006635.1 Chloroflexota bacterium | reverse complement strand
TCGGAGAGACATCATGTCCAACAAAGCCATTGCCCGTATTTCTGGTCTATTGACCTTCTTCATTCTGATCGCCGTTGCAATTCTATCGGTCTTCGCGCAAATACTTCTGCTCAACGCGGTGAGCGAAAGCCAGGCATTTAATGCCATCACTATTTCAGTGATCTGCCAGAGCGTGGGGCTTTTTCCCGCAATCCTGCTTGCCCGCTGGTTGCCGAATCTCATGATCACAAAAATGAATATGAATACGTTTCTGGCAATTCTCATCGCTGTCATTGCGGCAATCGGCTTGGGCACGGTGATCGCTTTTCTCGCCGTCATCGTTGGAACCCTGGCAGTAGGTGTACGTTAAATGGACCAAACCAACATCCTCCAAAAAACCGTCGACTATATCAAACAGGAATTCTCCGCCGATTCATCCGGTCATGATTGGTGGCACATCTATCGCGTCTGGAAGAACGCCATCACCATCTGCGAACACGACGCGGAGCGTGCGGATTCCTTCATCGTCCAGCTCGCCGCCCTGCTCCACGATCTGGATGATTGGAAGTTCAACGCATCGGAAGATGAAACCCCGCATCGCGCCAAAGCCTGGCTTGATTCACTTTCAGTTGACCCCTCCGTCACTGACGCCGTGTGCCGCATCATCATGCACATCTCCTACAAGGGCGCAGGCGTCGTCAACAAAATGGACTCGCCCGAAGGCTTCATCGTCCAGGATGCCGACCGCCTCGACGCCATCGGCGCCATCGGCATTGCCCGCGCCTTTGCCTACGGCGGCTATAAGGGCCGTCCCCTCTACGATCCAGCTTCTCCCCCACAAATGCACGCCAGTTTTGAAGAATATAAAAACAGCAAAAGTGCCACCATCAATCACTTCTACGAAAAATTATTGCTGCTCAAAGATATGATGAACACTACTACCGCAAAACGAATCGCGGAACAGCGACATGCAGTAATGGTTCAATATTTGAGTCAATTCATGAACGAATGGGAAGGCAAGGATATAGATTAAACCTGACTATCACCAAAATCAGATTACCTATTGAAAACAGAGTTTTATTACTTATAATGGACGTGATGTTTCCAACTGTTTAACGGTGGCGGTCGCATGGGTTTTGTTTTTATCAGCTATTCCAGGCAAGATACACAGATCGTTGACCATGTTGTCGCGCGCCTCAAAAGCGATGGCTTTGAGGTTTGGCTCGACCGCGAAAATATCAAGGGTGGTGACTTATGGCGCAAACAGATCGTCAAGGCGATCCATACATCTGATGCCTTTCTGCTGATGCTTTCCCCAAACTCTACTGCATCTGATAACGTCCGCAAGGAAGTAGATCTGGCGGAAAGCGCCAAACGCAGGCTATTCCCTTTTGTGCTGGCATCCGTTGACTTGCCCGAAGAGTTACTCTATCAACTCTCAGGCGTTCAATGGATCGAGTTCTATACCAATCCTGATGAGAGTTATCAGGAACTGGTCAATATCCTGCGTGAGCATCAACAGCGTTTGGAAGCCATGCCTGCCACGCGCCAAGTGGAAGTGGTGATGGGGACAAAAACCGTGAAAAAGTTCGGGGCAAAGGAGCAGGCAGAGTTGCTCAAGTTGATGACAGCAAAAGCAGAAACCCCGCGCACAAGTTTGAATCTGACAAATGTAACTGCGGGCAGCGTCCATGCTTTTATCGATATGCCCGCCGATGCCGCGTACAACTTAAAAACTGCCGCACTGAACCGTGACAAGGGCTTGATCAAATACGGCATCGATGCAGTTCGATTGGACGGTGAGGAAGATTTTGTTTTGGTGAACACTGGTGAAATCGGACCCTTGAAAATCAAGCCGCCTTCATCTTTCTTTACAAACTTCTTTTTGACGATCATCGGACTTGGAATTCTGATCGCGGGAGTCTTCAGCATATTCCCCAAGCTTGGATCAATCTTGAGCCCCGCTACCTTCACGCCCACTCAAACTCCAACCCCGGCGAAAACATCCACGCTCATCGCCACTCGAACGCAAATTCCAACTCCGACGAGGACAGAAACTCCAACAGTCATTCCAAATACTCCACCACCCGCGCCAGAAGGACTCAGCCCCCGAAATAAATCAACAGTTTCCTGTGATGACCGCATCTTTCTAACCTGGCAGCAGCCGTCCGACCCTGACGGTACCGCCAACTATGAAGTGAGTCTCGATATCGATATCAGGGGCCAATTGAAAAATATTTTTGTCCAGCAGGTGGATGGCAAAACAACACAACTAGATATTACTAGAGAAGTGTACGCCAACTGCAAAAGCCAACTGGCATGGCGCGTCCGTGCTATGGATGGCGCTAAAGCCTGGGGTGATTCGTCACCTGAGTACATATTTTTGACTCAAAACACGCTGCCTCTCGCTCCCACTATTGATCTCAATCCTCAATTTGAAGCAGGTAGAATTCCTTGTAATTCCTCAGCCCAACTATTTTGGAAAACTCCTTACGATGCCAGTGGCATCATCAACTATCAAATACAAATATTTATTTATAAAGACGGTTGGGTATCTTTGATCAATAAAGAAATCGGTAATATAGAATCTTATGATATTTCTTTTCTAGCAGCCAAGTATTGCGGATCCGCATTTCAAGCGCAGGTAATGGCACAGGATAATCACAAGGATTGGGGACCTTGGTCTCCCATGTTCGATTTTTTGATTGAACTACCAATTCCGGGCTAAAAGCAAAGACCAGGTTGGGGAGCCTGGTCTTTTTTATGAAAAAAATTACTTAGGAAATTATATAGAAACATGAAAACTAGTCTCAAAGTTCATCTGGCTTGGTGTAATTTGTTTTCACCCAAGAAGGCGGGGGGATCGCATAATCCAAGGCCATTTGAATACCACAAGACTCACATCTAATTGTAGCTCCAAACAAACTTTCTTCACCTCTCTTATAACCTCCGAACCAAACGTGAATTTCCCCGTTACATATCGGGCAAATATGGATTTCTCCTGGAGCAGTAGTGTGCTTAATTAAATTATCTAAGAGCTCATATATTAATTCGTCTTCATTGTTCATCCTACCATCCTTCTACAGTTTTGCGAAACCTTGGGTAAACTGCATAAATCTCTTATCTTGCTAAAGAAATAAACACATCCTCCAGCGTCGCTTCCCCCACAATCACATCGCTGACATGTACATTCTTTGCTTTCAACGCCTTCAACAAAACTTCCTTCTTCAAACCTTTTTCGGTGATCGTTCGCAAGTGATCGCCTGCCAAGCCAACCCGCAACACGCCTTCAATCTCAGGCAACACCGCCAAGCCATCCTGTAACGGATCCGCGTATACTTCCCACACATCACCGGGGATGATGTTCTTTTTCAAGTTCGAGGGTGTATCCATCGCCAAGAGTTTGCCATCACGCATGATGCCGACGCGTTCGCAGTATTCGGCTTCGTCCATGTAGTGCGTGGTGACCAAGATCGTCACGCCGGTTTCGGCAAGTGCGTAGATCAAGTCCCAGAAGGCGCGGCGGGCGGTTGGGTCCACGCCGGAGGTGGGTTCATCGAGGAATAATAATTTCGGTTCATGTACCAGCGCGATGCCCAACGCGAGCCGCTGACGCCAACCGGCGGAGAGGGAACGTGTCAGCGTGGAGTCATGCCCGGTGAGACCGACCAGCTCAAGGGTATGTTGGATGCGGGCTTTGTCCGTGATCCCATAAACGCCGCCATAAAATTGGATATTCTCCCAGACAGTCAGATCATCATAGATCGCAAACTTTTGTGACATATACCCTGCACGCTTCCGCACCTCTTCGCTTTGTTTGAACGCGTCGAAGCCCAGCACGGTCGCCTCGCCTTCGGTCGGCTCAATCAACCCCAGCAACATGCGGATGGTGGTGGTCTTGCCGGAACCGTTCGGTCCGAGATAACCGACCACCTCGCCCGCGTTCACTTCAAAGTTGATGTGATCGACCGCAACGAAATCACCAAAGCGGCGTGTGAGATTTTCAACGTAGATAACAGGCAGACTCATAAGACTTCCTTTAAAACTTTTTCACCACAAAGGACACTAAGGGCACAAAGGTATTAAGTCTTAAGAGCTTTTTCCTTCGTGATCTTTGTGTACTTCGTGTTTAAAATCTATCCCTTTTCCAACACCGATTTCAAGCGCGCGAGATTTTCTTCCATCATCGATTTGACCCGACCCGCCATCACGCCCTCCGCCAGTTTGAAAATGCCAGCGGGATTGCCCTGCGCATTGAGGCTGATCTTGGTGCCCGTGCCGACGGTCTTGAAGGTCATTGTCATGGTCACCTGCATCGGTCCCGCGTTCACTTGAAAACCACATTTGGTATCCGGCTCATAGGCGACCACCTGCATCTCACCTTCGATGCGGCGTCCCATCATTTCGGCAACGCTTTTGAATTTTGTACCAACACCCACTGCGCCCGGCGTGATCTGTTGCAGGCTGGCGACAGCCGAGTTCCATTTTGACATGTTGTTGGGGTTGCCCACGAACGCAAAGACATCTTTGATGGGTTTGTCGATCAAGGTGCCAAAGTCCAGGTTAATCATGATTTTTTCCTTTTTGTAGGGCGACATTTATGTCGCTCTTGTGGGCTGCGACATAAATGTCGCATTACGGTTTTTCATTTTCCGACAATGCGATGAAGACATCTTCAAGGACTGGCGGCACTATGCGAAGTTCATCCACGTGACCGCCCGCGCTTCCGATCTCAGACGTGAGCCTGCTCAAAACAGCTTGAGCCTTAGCCTCCCCGACGCGGATGTGCAATCGATCTCCGAACGCCTGCACATCTTCCACATCCACATCGGTGTGCGCCACGTGTCGCAGCACATTGATGGGTGATCCGCGCAATGCCAGGATGCGGTTATTAAGCCGCGCCCGCAAATTAGACGGCGTATCCTCGGCAATGATCTTGCCGTTCTTCATGAACCCCACGCGATGACAGCGTGACGCTTCATCCATATAAGGCGTAGAGATAATAACGCTGACACCTTCGCCTTGGGTTGAGAGGCGAATCACCAACTGCCAAAAATCCTGACGTGTGACCGGGTCAACGCCGGTGGTGGGTTCATCGAGCAATAAAACTTTCGGGCGCGTCACCAATGCCGAAGCTAGACCCAACTTTTGCTTCATGCCGCCTGAGAGAAACCCGGCGCGGCGGTCACTGAACTTATCGAGACCGACGAATTCAAGGATCTCGTTACAGCGCGGCAGCCATTCATCAGATTTGAGTCCACGCACCTCGGCAAAGAAGCGGATGTTCTCAAGCACGGTCAGATCTTCATACATCGAAAAGCGCTGCGAGAGATAGCCAAATTGCGAGCGCGCATTTTCGGTCTGCTTGTCAATATCATAGCCGCAGATATTGACTTCGCCCAAGTCCGCTTTGAGTGCGCCGACGAGCAGTCGCATTGTGGTGGTCTTCCCTGCCCCGTCCGCACCGACGAGTCCGTAGATCTCGCCGGGTTTGATCTGGAGGGACACGCCGTCCACGGCTTGGGTGTCGCCAAAATGTTTTTTGAGATTGGTTGCTTCTACAAGATAATTCATTTTATTCCGTAGGGGCGGGGTTTCCCCGCCCAATTTCGTGTTGGGTGGCGTAGGGGCGAAGCAATGCTTCGCCCCTACATATGATTGTTATTTGAACACCACGTCCGCGGGCATACCGATCTTCAATTTACCGGCGGGATCGGTTACTTTTAATTTGATAGCGTAGACTGTGGAACTGCGTCCTTCTACAGTTTGGACATTGCGCGGGGTGAATTCAGCCTGGTCGGCGATGTGGGTAATTACGGCATCGAAGGTTTCACCTGCAAAAGAGTCAACGGTTACTGTGGCTGACTGTCCGAGTGAGATGTTGCCATACTGGTCTTCGGGAACATAGACAGTGATGGTCAACTCACTGAGGTTCGCCATGGTCATGGCTGTCGCGCCGGGCTGCACAAACTCGCCGGGTTCCACATTACGGGTAAGAATGGTTCCATCCATGGATGCATAGATGGTCAGCTTCTTCATCTGTGTATCAAGCAGAGCCAGATTCGCTTCGGCGGTCTTGATGTTGGTCTGGGCTTGGTCCATGGCGGCCTTTGCCTGATCAACAGCTTTACCTGCTGTAATGACCGGCTGCGAATCCAATCCGGTTTGCAGGGCGCGCAGGGTATCAGCGGCATTATCGTAAATTTCCTGCACAATAACTGCCTTGGCACGCGCTTGAAGAACATCTGTGGCGCCTTCGGTGGTCAACTCATCATCATAGTCTTTTTGGGCATTATCTAAAGCGATCTTGGCATCATCGAAAATTATCTGCGCCTCGTCACGCAAGTTCTGACTATCTGAAGCGCCACTGGTTAGGTCCAAGATGGTCTTGGCATTTTGGAAGGTGGTACGTGCCTGCGCTAGGGTCGCTTCTACATCCAGGAATTTGGCGCTGCCGGATTTCTTTTGGATGTTATCGAGTTTATCGAGGGCATCTTTCAAGGCCGTCTGCGCTGATTCAACATCAGCTTGCGCGGCTTGCATACGTTCTTCTTTAGAGAAATACCAGGTGGGCAGAGCGAATTCGGTTGGTTTTGTTTCTTTCCAAGTGGAAAGCCGTGTCGCCTTTTCAGCAGTCAACGCATTGGTAACCGCAGTGTTGTATTGCTGTTGCGCCGCATCGTATGCAGACTGTGCAGTATTCAGCGCAGCTTTGGCAGAGTCGACTTGGGCGGAGGCAACGGCGCGTTGGGCACCGAGCAGAC